>NZ_CP024895.1 GCF_002796545.1 Amycolatopsis sp. AA4 | reverse complement strand
CGTCGTTTCTGTGGCTGGAAGTGACCGGACGCTGTCAGCTGAGCTGCCGGCAGTGCTATGCCGAATCCGGCCCGTCCGGGACGCACGGGTCGATGACCCGCATGGATTGGATGCGGGTGCTGGACGAGGCGGGGGCGCTGGGCGTGGAGACGGTGCAGTTCATCGGCGGCGAGCCGACCCTGTACCCGCACCTGGTGCCGCTGGTCGAGCACGCCCTGGACTTGGGGTTCGGGGTGGAGGTGTTCAGCAATCTCGTGCACGTCACCGACGAGCTGTGGGACGTCTTCTCGCGGCCGGGGGTGTCGCTGGCGACCTCCTACTATTCCGACGACCCGGCCCAGCACGCCGCGGTCACCGGCCGCCCCAGCTACGCGAGGACGAAGGCGAACTTCGCCAAGGCGCTGGGCCGCGGGATCCCGCTGCGGGCCGGGGTGATCGACCTGGGCGGCGGGCAGCGCGCCGGGGCCGCGCAGCGCGAACTGGTCGAGCTGGGCGTGCCCTCGGTCGGCTACGACCGGGTACGGCAGGTCGGTCGCGGGGTCCGCGACCAGCAGGCGGGCGTTGAGCAGCTGTGCGGGCACTGCGGCGACGGGGTCGCGGCGATCTCCCCGGACGGGGCGGTCTGGCCGTGCGTGTTCTCCCGCTGGCTGCCGGTCGGCAACGTTCTTGACGACGCTCTCGCCGCGATCCTGGCCGGCAGCGAGGCCGAGCAGGTGCGCACGGAGCTGGCGGGCGCGTTCGCCGCGCGTCAGTCGCGCGGCGGCGCGGGCACCAGCGGCCTGGACTCGTGCCACCCGAGTTGTGCTCCGGACCCGTGCCAGCCGACGTGCGCTCCGCGGTGCTCGCCCTCGTGCAGCCCGTGCGCGCCGTTCCGCCGCTGCTGGCCCACCTACCGGTGACCGCGTCGGTAGCCTGACCTGCATGTCTTCCCAGCCCGACCCGCTCGTCGACGACGAGCATCGTGCGTGGCTGCGCCGCTGCCTTGCCCGGGCCGCCGCCGCGCTCGATGCCGTCCCGGCAGGGGACGCGGTCTGGGGCTGGCGCGACCGGTCGATCAGCTCGCGGGTCGGCACGCAGCGCGGACCGCGATGGCTGCGGGTGGTGGCCGAGGCCGAGCAGTGGGCCGACGGCGAGTTCTGGACCGGCAACGTCGACGCCGGCCAGCTGACCGGCGTGGCCAAGCCGCGGGTCCTGCGGCACTGGGACTGGACCGAGCAGGCGCAGCGGCTGCGCGCGGAACTGATGACCGCCGCCGAGGGCCGGCCGTGCTCGCCGACCCCGGAGCTGCGCGCCGACCTCGACCTGCCCGATGCCTGGTGGAGCGGGCTTCGGGAATCGCTGGCCGCGCTCGCCGGTGCTGCGACGAGCCGGACCGCCGTGAGCCAGGACGAGGTCACCCGGCGGGTGCGGGTGTTCTTTGGCGACCGGGTCGATCCCGCGGTGGGGTCGTGGACGGTCGCGCACGCGGACCTGCACTGGGCGAACCTGCTCGAACCGGACTGCGTGCTGGTGGATTGGGAAGGCTGGGGCCGCGCCCCGGCCGGGTACGACGCCGCGACCCTCTACGTGCACTCGCTGCTGCGGCCGGCGGTCGCCGAGCGGGTCCGGGCTGAGTTCGCCGACCGGCTCGACAGCCGCGACGGGCTGCTCGCGCAGCTCTACGCCACGGGGCGGATGCTGCTGCGGATCAACGCCGGCGAGTACGAAGACCTCGCGATCCCGTTGCACCGCAACGCCGAACGCGCCATCGCCGCCCTTCAGCGCTGAAGCCGCGCCGGACGTCACTCGTCGGCGAGCAGGTGATGCAGGAACCGCTCCGGGCTGGCGAGGAACCCGCGGGTGAGGGCGACCGGTTCGGCCTGGTCGTAGCCGACTTGCTCGATGTCGCCGTCGCTGTCGATCTGCAGGATCCGCGCGCCGGGCACGGCCAGCAGGATCGGCGAGTGCGTGGCCACCACGAACTGGCTGCCCTGAGCGGTCAGCTCGGCGATCCGCGCCACCAGGGCCATGCACCCGCGCGGGGACAGCGCCGCCTCCGGCTCGTCCAGCAGATACAGCCCGCCCGGCCCGAACCGGTGCGTGACCAGGTCCAGGAAGGACTGGCCGTGGGAGCGTTCGTGCGGGGAGATTCCGCCGTAGGCGGGCAGCAGCGGCGGCGAACCGGGGTCCTGGTCGAGGCGTTCGATCTCGCTGGCGACGTTGTAGTAGGACTCGGTGCGCAGGAAGAACCCGGTGCGCGGCTTGCGGGCACCCCAGCGCAGCACCAGCCGGTCGCCGAGGCTCGACTCGGTGGCGCGGGTGGCGAACCGGAACGACTGGGAACCGCCCTCCGGGTTGAACCCTGCCGCCACCGCGATCGCCTCGACCAGCGTGGACTTGCCGGTGCCGTTGTCCCCGACCAGGAACGTCACGCCCGGGTCGAGGTCCAGCCCGCCCGCCTGGGCCAGGCGCCGCACGACGGGCAGGGTGTACGGGTAGCGGCCGGTGTCGGAGTCCGGTGCGATCCGGATCCGCTGCACGAACCCAGCGCCGGTCCGGGCGGCCGCACGCGCGCGGTTCACGCCGACGCC
Source organism: Amycolatopsis sp. AA4 (assembly GCF_002796545.1). Classification (GTDB taxonomy): domain Bacteria; phylum Actinomycetota; class Actinomycetes; order Mycobacteriales; family Pseudonocardiaceae; genus Amycolatopsis. The sequence goes on along the minus strand of NZ_CP024895.1, from coordinate 303,559 downwards.
CCGGAAAGGGCGGCGAGGTCGGCGTGGGCCGCCTCGACGACGTCGGGGAATCGCTGCCGCTTCTCGTGCTCGGCCAGGGCGCGGTAGATGCTGGCCAGGCTCGGGTTCTGTCCTTTGCGCTTGCCGGTCGGGATGATCAGGTCCGGGCGGATGTCCTGAACGGACTCGCCGTTCGCGCGGCGGCGCAGCACGGTGTGGAGCATGTCGTCGGTGATCACCGGCGGCCGTCCGCCGTGGTTTCCCTTGCGGGCGGCGGCGTTCAGCCCCTCCAATGTGGACTCTCGGATGGTTTCGCGGTCGGTTTCGGCCATCGCGGCGAAGAACCCGAACAGCATCCGGCCGGTGCCCGACGGGTCGTAGATGCCGGGGATCGGCCCGGCGAGCATCTCCAGCAGGATCCCGTGCGCGGTCAGGTGATCCGCCGTGGCGGTCAGCTCGGCGGAGTCTCGGCCGAGGCGTTTCATTTCGTAGACGGTGAACAGGACCCGGCAGTGCGGGGCGTGCGCCTTGATCTCCCGGGCAGTCGCGAGGGCGGCCTCGAACTGGGGCCGGACGCGGATGCGGGTGGAGATCTTCTCGGCGAAGATCTTCTCGCGCGGGATGCCGTGCGCGGCCAGCGCGTCGAGCTGGGACTGCAGTTCCTGGGTCAGGTGCGAGCAGCGGGCGTAGCCGATCCGGATGTCCGCGGTCGGAGTGTCCGCCGCGATCGGCACCGGCGGCGGAGTACCCGGCCGCCACGGCTGACCCGGGCCGCGATCGGCGGGCGTGGGCACGCGCAGTCGCTTGGCCAGCCGGGGAACCTTGGCGAACCGGCCGGTGTGGTAGGTGCCGGCGACCGCTCCGGATCGGGACCGGCAGGGCGAGCCCGGTTCGGCCAGGCACCGCGGGCACGGGTGCTGCTCGACCTCGTCCGCGTCCGACAGCGGTGCGGCCGCGGTCATCGCCGCCGTCCGAACCGGCGCTGCCATCCGCCGGCGGTGCGCACCAGCGGCCACACCACGCGCCGCGTGGCGCCGGCGGGAAGCCGGATGACCGGCCAGCGCGCGGGGAGCGCTGCCTGGCGGCGCATCCGCTGCTCGAATTCGGGCCAGGACGCGGCTTCGCCCATCCGCAGCGACCGCCGCGGCGCCCACGCCGCGAACCGCCGCCCTTCGGCCCGCTCCCCGTCGCAGACCGCCCGCAGCGGTCGCGTCCCGTCTTTCACCATGCCCGGATTTTCTCACAAACATTTCCCAGAACCGCCTCGCCACTCTATTTGAGTGAGAACGAGTTCTGAGACGGATTCCGGCCCTTGGGCGCTCCGGCGAGGGATGTGCGCGGGTTCTTCTCAGAAACGGTCGTTTATGAGAAGGCTCCACGGCTGCACCCGCTGCTTCTCGTTTCACTCAGAGACACGCGTTGCGAAAAGTGAAATGAGATGCGTATGGTGAAACGCATGGCGAAACGCGACATGATCGACGACCTGGTTGACATCCTGTACCCCTGGCCCGATGCCGAAGACCTCGTCGACGGCGACGAGGATGCCCTCGACGCGTGGCGCGACGACGTGGCCGACCAGCGGAGGGAATTCGAGCAGACCCTCCGGCTCGCCGAGGAGCACGCGGACGGCGACTGGGACCCGGTGCTGACCGAGATCAACGCCGCCCAGCGGGAGATCCGCGCCGCCGAGGCCCGCAAGCGGATGCTGGTCGCCTACGGCCGCGAGTTCATCAAGCCCCAGCCCTACCAGCTCAAAGACCTCGCCGCTGCGGCCGGGATGTCGATCTCCGGCACCCGCAGCTCCTACACCGTCGAGGACATCGCCGCTGTCGCCCGCCGGATCGGCCGACAGCCCCGCTTCCGCACCGACGACACCGGGGAGTGAACACCATGACCGGCACCGACGCAGGAGCGACCGCGGCCGCGATCGCCGCGGGGTGCGCCTGCACCCCGGCGTGGCCCGCACTGGCGGTCACCCGCGACGACGGGACCGCCGAAACCGTGCTGGCCTCCGACACTCCGGGCCCGCTGGCGCGCCTGTACTACGCGCACTGCACCCGCTGCGGCGTCCAGTACCCCGGCCCGTTCCGGCTCCCGCCCCGCGCCGCGTGCCACACCGGGCGGACCGGTCCTTCCCGCGCGTGGCAGAACCGCTGCCCCGCAACGGAAAACGGGCACGCGCAGAAAGAATCCCTGAGCACCTTGATCCGGCGGGCGCTCGCTGAGGGCAATCGATAACCGGCTCCCCCCGGGCGACAGACAACGCGCCCGGGGGGAGCCGAGGCCGGTCACGGCCTGCGGTTGAACTTCTCGAAGTACGCCGGTTCGTTGTCGGGGGCGACGGACACGCCGAACACGTCGAACACGGTGTTGCCCGCCGCGTCGCGGCCGGCGGCCCAGCCGGGCCCGGTGGACCAGGTCAGCGGGCCGGGATCGTCGGGGTGCTGGGCACGGAATCCGTCGAGGTCCGCGATCGCTTTTTCGACGGACTCGTAGGCCGTCGCGAGGATGCCGGGCTGGGCGGACGTGGTGCGGTCGTGCACCACGTACACGGCGCGCTTGCTGCTGGTCATGGACGCCATAGTGCCAGCGGCGCGAAGATTTCACGGCGCGGTCGCGATCGGCATCGAACCGGTCGGCCCGTCTGAGCGCCTTCCGGGTTCTGTCGGTCCCGGATGCCACGCTGGCGGCCATGACCGCAGACGTGGCGCACCCGGACCTGAACGACGCAGGTCCCCGGCGCTCGCCGAGTTGCGGCGGCCGCCGGGGACACCCACCCGCCCCGGGCCTGGTGCCCGAGGCAACCGACATCCTGCCCCAGCGGCGGGCTGCTTCCGGAAACCGGCCTGTGTTCCGGCGGCGACCTGTGGGTTCGGCCGAGGCGGTCGAGGGCGTACCCACAGGCCCAGCGCAGAACGCGTGATCCAGGGTGGCCGCCGCTCGTCGGCGGCGTCGACGAGCGCTTCCCGGCACACGGGCTTCCTGTACGCCCAGGGCTTCTCGGTTTGGGTCACATCTCGCCGGCTTGCCATTGCCGGATGTCCTCGTCCAGTTCTGCTTCGGTGTATGTGGGCGGGTTGGCTGCGAGGTGGGCTAGCCATTCCCGCAGCGCGGGGGCGAGGTCGTTCACGGTGTCGTGCTCGATGCGTTCGTGGACGGCGAAACAGGCCAGGACACCTTGTGCGGCCTGGTCGTCGCGGTCGCAGCGCGGGCACAGCTCCACGGTGCGGTAGCTGTCGACGGTGTCGCCGGCGGGCAGGGGCGTCGTCGTCGGCACCCGTACTATGAGGAGCAGTTCTCCGCCGCACCGGCGGCAGTTCAGGTCGTCGGTGCGGCCGAGGACGATCTCCAGGCCGCTCACTGGACGATCGAGATCCCGCGGATGCCCTTCAGTTCCCCGGACAGCGCGGCGGAGGTTTTCACCGGGTAGTCGTCCAGCGTGAATTTGAGTTCGTTGCGGCCGGAGAGCAGCAGGTGGACCGGGGTGTCGCCTTTGTGTGCGGTCAGCGTGCCGCGCAGCTCCATGACGACCTCTCGGTCGAGTTTCGCCGCGTCGGCCTTGATCACGAACGGCGGCGGCCCGTCGGCGGGGTTGCGCTCGGCGTCGCTGATGTCCAAGGTGACGATGCTCCCTCCGAAGACCGACATCTTGTCCTCGCGCCAGTTCACCCGTCCCTTGATTGCGACGGCGGAGTCCTGCACCAGTTCGGCTTGCCACATCGAATAGGACTTCGGGAAGAACAGGACTTCCATCGAGGCGTCGAGGTCTTCCACGACCACGATCGCCCAGGGCTCGCCTTTCTTGTTCACCCGGCGGTCCACCGACGAGATCATGCCGGAGAGCACGATCTCGCCTTCCTTGGGCGCGTCGTCGACCAGCACGGCGATCGGCTTGGGTGCGTGCTGGCGCAGGATCCGCTCCGCGCCGTCGAGCGGGTGTGCCGAGACGTACAGTCCGAGCATGTCCCGCTCGTAGGCGAGCAGCTGTTTGCGCGGGTACTCGTCCGGCCCGAACTTCACGTGGGCCAACGGGGACGACGCCGCCGCGACCTCCGCGGACGATTCGTCGCCGCCGGTGCCGAACAGGTCGAACTGGCCCATCGCCTCCTGCCGTTTGAGCGGCACGACCGCCTCCACGGCTTCCTCGTGGACCGCGATCATCGACAGCCGGGTGAGGCCGAAGGCGTCGAACGCCCCGGCCTTGATCAGCGATTCCGTGACGCGCTTGTTGCACACCGGCAGCTCGGACTTGTCGAGGAAGTCGACGAATCCCGTGTAGAGGCCTTTTTCCTGACGGGTCTTGACGATCGAGTCGACGACGTTGGTCCCGACGTTGCGGACCGCGCCGAGGCCGAAGCGGATGTCGGAGCCGACCGCGCGGAACCGGAGGTTGGATTCGTTGACGCACGGCGGCAGGACCTTGATACCCATCCGTCGGCATTCGGCGAGGTAGATCGCCGACTTGTCCTTGTTGCCGGAGTTGGAGGTGAGCTGGGCGGCCATGAACTCGGCCGGGTAGTTGGCCTTGAGGTAGGCGGTCCAGTAGGAGACGAGTCCGTATCCGGCGGTGTGCGACTTGTTGAACGCGTACCCGGCGAACGGGAGCATGACGTCCCACAGCGTCTGGCAGGCTTCGGCGGAGAATCCCTTGCCGAGCATGCCTTCCCGGAATTTCTCGAACTCCTTCTCGATGATCTCCTTCTTCTTCTTGCCCATCGCGCGTCGCAGCAGGTCCGCGCCGCCGAGGGTGTAGCCGGCGAGTTGCTGCGCGATCGCCATGACCTGCTCTTGGTAGACCAGCAGGTGGTAGGTCTCGCCGAGGATGGGCTCGAGCGCGTCTTTCAGCTCGGGGTGGATCGGCGAGATCTTCTGCCGTCCGTTCGAGCGCTCGGCGTAGTCGATGTGCGCGTTCGCGGCCATCGGCCCCGGCCGGTACAGGGCCAGGACCGCGGCGATGTCGCCGAAGTGGGTGGGGGCCATCGCGCGCAGCAGGCTGCGCATCGCCGCGCCGTCGAGCTGGAACACCCCGAGGGTGTCGCCGCGGGAGAGCAGCTCGTAGGTTTTCTTGTCGTCCAGGGCCAGCGTCGCGAGGTCGATCTCGCGGCCGTGGTTGTCCTTCACGGCCTGGATGGTGTCCTCGATGATGGTCAAGGTGGACAACCCGAGGAAGTCCATCTTGAGCAGGCCCATGTCCTCGCAGGACGGGTAGTCGAACCCGGTGATCGTCGCGCCGTCGTCGCGCCGCCACAGCGGGATGACGTCGAGCAGCGGCTCGGAGGAGAGGATGACCGCGCAGGCGTGCACGCCGGCGTTGCGGATCAGTCCTTCGAGGCCGCGCGCGGTGTCCATGATCTGCTTGACTTCGGGGTCGGTCTCGGTCAGCGTTCGCACTTCGCTGGCTTCGCCGTACCGTTCGTGCTTCGGGTCGAAGATGCCCGAGAGCGGGATGTCCTGCGCCGCGATCGGCGGCGGCAGCGCCTTGGTGATCTTGTCCGCGATCGAGAACCCGGGCTGGCCGAAGTGCACCCGCGCGGCGTCCTTGATCGCGGCCTTCGTCTTGATGGTGCCGAAGGTGATCACCTGGGCGACGTTCTCCGCGCCCCACTTGTCGATCGTGTACTGCAGCACCTCGCCGCGGCGGCGGTCGTCGAAGTCGAGGTCGATGTCGGGCGGGCTGACGCGTTCGGGGTTCAGGAACCGCTCGAACAGCAGGCTGTGCTCGATCGGGTCCAGGTCGGTGATGTGCAGGATGTAGGCGACCAGCGACCCCGTCGCCGAGCCGCGGCCGGGACCGACCCGGATGCGCTGCTCCTTGGCCCACCGCACCAGGTCGCCGACCACGAGGAAGTAGGCGGAGAACCCCATCTTCGCCATGATGCCCAGCTCGCGGTCGATCCGGTCCTTGTATTCCTGGGTCGGGCCGTCGGGGAACCGGGTGGGAACGAACTTCTCGACCTCTTCGCGCAGCAGGTCGTCCTCGGTCTTGCCTTCCGGCACCGGGAACCGCGGCATCCGGTCGTGGAAGTCGAACACGTCCGCATACGACTGGACGCGCTCGGCGATCAGCAGCGTGTTCTGCGCGGCGCCGGGCACCTCTTTGTCCCAGTACTCGCGCATCGCCTCGGCGGACTTGAGGTAGTAGCCGTCGCCGTCGAACTTGAACCGGGTCGGGTCGGACAGCGTCTTGCCCGCCTGGACGCACAGCAGCGCCGAGTGCGCTTCGGCCTGGTCCTGGGTGACGTAGTGGGAGTCGTTGGTGGCCACCGGCTTGAGGTCCAGCAGCTTGCCGATCTCCAGCAGGCCTTCGCGCACCGACCGCTCGATCGGCAGCCCGTGGTCCATCAGCTCCAGGAAGAAGTTGTCGGCACCGAAGATGTCCTTGTAGTCGGACGCCGCCTGGATGGCCTGCTCGCGCTGCCCGAGCCGCAGCCGGGTCTGGACCTCGCCGGACGGGCAGCCGGTCGTGGCCATGATCCCGCGGTGGTTCTCCGCGATCAGGTCCCGGTCCATCCGCGGCTTGCGGTAGTAGCCCTCGAACGACGCCAGCGAGGACATCTTCAGCAGGTTCCGCAACCCGTCGGCGTTCTCCGCCCACATCGTCATGTGGGTGTAGGAACCGCTGCCCGAGACGTCGCCGCCCTCGCCGAACTCGTCCGAGCCGCGCTGGCTGGCCTGCCCCCAGAACACCGGCTTCTTGTGGAAACGGGACTCCGGCGCGACGTAGGCCTCGATGCCGATGATCGGCTTCACCGGGGAGTTCTTCGCGACCCGGTAGAACTCGGCGGCCGCCGACATCGTGCCGTGGTCGGTCATGGCGATCGCGGGCTGTCCCAGCCGCTCGGCTTCCGCCAGCAGCGGCTTGACCTTCGCCGCCCCGTCCAGCATGGAGTACTCCGTGTGGACGTGCAGGTGGACGAACGAATCCGACACTGTTGTTGACTCCCTGCGCGCGTGCTTGTCCGGTTTGGCGCCTCACAGTATCCCCGCGCCCGGCCCGAACGCCGGGACCCACACCGAACGTCACGACCGGCGATCGTCAGATCGCTCGCCGCGGACGGCACTGCCTGCGGCTATCCGAGGTAGGGGACCGCGAAGTCGACGGGAATCATCCAGGGGAACGCCAGCGGCACGCGCCTCGGCTGGGCGCCGCTGCCCGGCAGGGGAACCAGGACGTCTCCGCGGCGTTCGGCGGCGACCGGCGCGAAGGTGCATCCGTGCCGGCGCGCGGCCCGCTCGAACCAGTACGCCACGGCTTCGTGGACGGCGAAACCGCCGCACGTCGCCTCCCACAGCGTCCTGGCGCCGATGTCCCGGACGAGCCCGAGGGGGACCTGCTCCGGCAGGTTCAGCAGGTAGTACCGCGGCACCCGCCGGGAGCGGCGCCGCTGGATCCACGAGCGTCCCAGCGGCCGCAGGCCCGAGAACATCGCGAAGCTCCAGTCGAGCTTCCACCCGAGGAACACCGACACCGCGTTGAGCGCGAACAGCACGACCACGGCGCCGTGCACCGCGGCGCTGTCCCAGTCTCCCTCCGGCGCGTGCGCCAGGGCGAGCCCGCACAGCGTTCCGAACACCGCGCCCAGCACGGCGTTCCCCGCGACGAACGCCGACGTCCGGCCTGCGGGACTGCGCGAGAGCAGCGCCGCGGCGGCCGCGGCGGCCAGCGCGCTCGCCACCACCGGCCACGCGCTTCCGAGCCGCAGGACCACGTCCCCGCGACTGTCGGCGCGGAACGCGACCAGCCACAGCCCGAGCGCCACGATCGAGAAGGGAAAGTTCCCGGTGATCCCGAAGACGCCGTGCATCGCGCACGCCAGCACCAGCGCGACCGGCGCCGACCGCGGGTCGAGCAGCAGCACGGCCACGGCGAACTCCGTGCCGACCACCAGCGGAGGAACGCACCGGAACACCGTGTCGGGCAGTCTCAGGCCGAGCAGCCGAGCGTGCAGCCGGGCCACGACGCAGCCGGCGCTCGCATCGCCGGCCAGGTAGGTGCGATTCAGCTTGAACAGGGTCGCCGAGAAATACAGGCCCGCCAGCAAGTTGCGGGCCAGCACCGCGTCGTCGGCCGCAGGGAGGAGCGCCATCCCCGCGACGGCGACCACGCTCAGCCAGCAGTGATTCGCCAGCCGCCGCTGAACCGTCGCCAGCCACCAGAGGACGAACACGCCCGCCAACGCCGCGCCCAGGCGCGGCGGGACGCACAGCGCCAACGCCAAGCCTGCCGGCAACGCCGCCACTTGACCGCAGACGGTCGCCCGCCTGCTCAACTGCACCGCGAACACCGGAGCGTGCCGGAACGCGGCCGAGGACGCGCCGCGCTCGCACAGCCGGCTCCCCTGATGCACGACCATCCCGGCGAGCACCACCGCCGGAGCGTGCACGCTGACCATCACGCTCGTCTCCTCCTCAATCCCGGTCCCGACGTCCGGGAATCCGCCACGCCCTGTCCGGCGCGACCGCGGTCACGCCTTTCCTCGTTTTCGGACTCGTCGCGCCCGCCGCCGCGGCACCCGCGAGAAACCCCCGGAAAAGGGGATTTTCGTGCCCGGGAAACTGTCGGCACGACAACCGGGCAAGCACAAAGATCCGACTCTGGCAATGCCTTCAATAGGGGATCTTTGCCTGCCGGCTCCCATCCTCAACCGCAAAATATCGCCACCTACGTCCGCTTCGCCGCGTCTTTCGCGACTAGCCCCTCCTGCGATCCCCCGGCGCGCGAGACGGTCAAGCCGTCATTCGGATCTTGCACCGCGACGAGGGCAGACGCGATCATGCCAGTCGCTATCGACAAGACCGGCATGCTAGACGCCGTCGAAAGATTGGATTCTGGAATGGATTCGAGCAACGCCATCGCGGAGCCTTCGGAGCTGACGGTCAGCGTCGCGGACCAGCTGACCCGCGAGCAGTTCTCCGCGCTCTTCTCGGACAGCCCCGCGAACGTGGCGGGCGGCGACAACGCGACGCGGGACTGACGCAACGCCGGCGGGCCGGGGATTCTCCTTCCGGCCCGCCGGGGCGCGCGCCTTCCCGTCCACGCATTCCAGCGCCCGCGGAGGAAGCTGTTGATCCACGTATTCGTCGGGCCGACCATCGGCGAAAAGGAAGTCCGCGGCATCGTCGGCGAGGTCGCCGTGCACCGGCCGATCAAACACGGCGACCTTTTCGCCCCCGACATCGCCAGCGGAGACACCGTTCTCGTCCTGGACGGCCTCTACCACCAGTCGTTGTCCCTGCGGCACAAAGAAGTGTTCCACGCGCTGGACAACGGAGTGCGGGTCGTCGGAGCGTCCAGCGTCGGGGCGCTGCGCGCCGCGGACCTGGCGCGGTTCGGCATGATCGGCATCGGCGAGATCTACCGGGCCTACGCCTCCGGCGAGATCGTCGGCGACGACGAGGTGGCGGTCGCGCACGGCAGCGACGACGACCTCAGCGCCCTCACCGTGCCCTTGGTCAACATCCGGGCGGTCCTGCGCGCCGCGGCCGCCGAACACGTCATCCCCGCAGCCGAGCAGGCTGCGCTGCTGGAGCTGTTCCGGCAGCTGTACTACCCGCAGCGCACATTCCGCACCTGCCTGCGGTGGGCCCGCAAGCACGGCCGCGAGGACTTCGCGGACTGGTGGGAGGCCAAAACCCGCGACGAGCGCCACTTCGGCAACCAGAAACGCGCCGACGCGATCGCCGCGCTCACCTGGATCCAGGAGACGCGGGACTGGCAGGAATCCTCCGGCGAGCGCGTCCGGCTCGGCGACTGGCACACCGGCTTCTACCGCGACTGGCGCAACCACTTCGCCGGATTCGCCGAGGACTCCCCGGCCCCGCTCGGCTGCCGGATCCAGTACCAGCAGATCTTCAACCCCGCTTTCCCCGACATCTGGGCCGGGTTCCTGGCGCGCCTGTCGCGCAGCCCCGCGGGACAGGCCGAGGGACAGGAGCTCGCGCAGCGTTTCGACGCGCTGGGCATCGGCGAGTCCGCACGCGGGCGTGCGCCGTTCGTCGACCAGGTGCAGCGGACGATTTTCCGGCCCCGCTACGACCTCGGCGACAGCCGGCACGTGCGGTGGCTGCTGGCCGGGGAAACGCCGCAGGACATCGCCACCCTGACCGAGTACCTCGCCGCGGACCGCGAATTCCACGCCCGCAACCCGGCGTTCAGCTCCCGCTGGCTGCGCCGCGATGTCGGGTCCGCGCTGCTGGCCGACCTCTGGGGCGTCGACGCCGACGAGATGGAAGGCGCCGGCGTCGCCCGGGGATTCCGCAGCGAGGGCGACGCCGTGCGCGCGCTCGCGCGGATGGTCGTGGGCTACCTCACCGCAGTGCGCGCCTTCCAGGAGCGAAAGACGAGCGCCCATGCTGGATAAGAAGATCGTCCTCCCCGGAACCCACCGGGCCAGGGCCCCGGAGGACACCTGGGCGCTGATCGAGCCGCTGCTGCCCGGCTACGGCGTGACCCGGGTCGCCGACGTCACCGGCCTCGACTGCATCGGCGTGCCCGTGTTCCTCGCGGTGCGCCCCGCATCGGAAACCCTGTCGGTGGCACAAGGCAAAGGCCACGACCCCATCCTGGCGAAGCTGTCCGCGGTCATGGAAACCCTCGAACAGCAACACGCCGAACATCCCGGCAACGAGCGGCGCACCGCCCTCGCCCGGGACCTCGACCTGCAGTATGACGTCGCGAACCTCAACGCGCGCGTCACGGCCGACGCGTTCGACCTGCTCGTCCTCGACTGGTACCGCGGCGTCGGCCTGCGCAGCGGTACGCCGACCTGGATCCCCTGCGACGTCGTAGACCTGGCCTTCACCAGCACCCGCGACTGGCAGCCCGTCCCGTTCGACGCCAGCAGCAACGGCCTGGCCTCGGGCAACACCCACGACGAGGCGGTCCTGCACGGCCTGTACGAGGTCATCGAACGCGACGTCGTGTCGACGCTGAAAGAACACGCGCCCGACCACCGGGTCTTCCTCGACCCGCGCAGCATCAGCTCGCCGTTCTGCCAGGACACCATCCGCCGCCTCGACGACGCGGGCGTCCAGCTGGAGCTCGCCCTGGTGCCCAACCCGTACGCGCTGCCCGTCGCGGTCGCCTGCATCTGGTCGCAGGACTACCCGGCCGTGTGCGCGGGAGCGGGCGCGCACAGCGATCCCGCCGTGGCGGTGTCGCGGGCGCTGACCGAAGCCGTGCAGACGCGCCTGACCGAGATCACCGGGACACGCGACGACATTCCGTCCGAAATCGACGTCTTCTCCTCGGTCTGCGACGAGCCGCGCTTCACCGTCACCGGCCTCGACTGGGACCTGGCGGTCGAAGGCCTCGGGTTCCAGGACACCAGCCTCAGCAGCGAGCTGGCCACGCTCGCACGGCGCGTTGAAGCCGTCAGCGGGCACGAACCGATCGTGCTCGACCTGTCCACGCGCCCGGACGTGTTCTCCGTCGTCAAAGTCGTCGGCCCCGGGCTGCGCACGATGCTGCGCAACGACATCCCCCGGTACTCGCCGCGCGCGGACGAGGCCGCCCAGTCGGCTCCGCTCGCGTCCGGGGCGAAGGACCGCGGATGACCCGTCGCCCGGCCCCGGGATCCGAGGCCCGCGACGCTGCGGACGACAGCCCGACGCGGGAGAGCCGTTCCTACGCGGCGAGGTCGCCGGACGGGGACCTGCTGCAGTACATGGTCCGGGTGCCGAAGAAGATCGAGTCCCCGTACGTGAGCGTGTTCCTGCACGGCCAGATCGAACGGGCGCAGTACCGCACGCCGGTGTTCCTCCGGCAGGAGACCTCGCTGTCGCTGAACGCGGTCTGTCTGTTCGCGTCCGACCCGGTCCTGGAACGCTCGCCGGACTGCTCCATCGGCTGGTATCTGTCCGGTGCACGGCACTTCTGGCCGCTGCTCGACCGCGTAGCTGCCGACCTGGCGCGACAGCATCGCCTGCGCGGCGTGGTCTGGCACGGCCCCTCCTCCGGCGGATACGCCGCGATCCGGATGGCGCTGCAGTCCCGCTCGCCGAGCCTGGCGCTGGCCATCGCGCCCCAGAACGATCCGCGCTCGTTTTTCCTGTGGCCGGAATTCGCGCCCTGGGCGCACCTGCCGGGAACCGCCGAACCGGAGAAACTGTCAACGCTGCTCGCGCGGCGACCGCCCGATACCGGGAAAATGGTCTACGCCGCGGTCAGCGACCGCGACCTGCTCCACCTCAAAAACCATCTCCTCCCGATCGTCGAGGCCACCGACCCCGACCCGGGCGTGTACGTCTCCCTGCTGCGCAACGGCCGAGGCCACGGAAAAATCTCCCACGCCGACTACTGGGCGGCCTACCGGCACGGCATCGCCCTCTGGGAGCGGAACCGCGACACCGCGACAGGCCGGCAACAGTGACCGCGCTGCGCAGCGGCGGCGCGGCGGAGCTGCTGCGCATCGGCGCGTTCCGGCGCGTGTTCGCCTCGAATGTCGTCAACGGTTTCGGATCGTCGATCGCTCCGGTCGCGCTCGCTTTCGCCGTGGTCGGCGGCGGCAGCGGCGGGTCGTCTCTCGCGGTGGTCCTCGCGCTCAACATCGTGCCCACCGTGGTGTTCCTGCTCTACGGCGGAGCGCTGGCCGACCGCGTGTCCCGGTCGCGGCTGCTGTTCGCCGGCCGGCTGAGCGCCGCGCTCGTCCAAGCGGCGGTCGCGGCGGTCGTGGCCGTCGACGCCCGCGCGACGCTCCTGCTCGGGGGCCTGTCCTTCCTCTCCGGAGCCGCCGCGGCGATATCACGGCCCGCGCAACAAGGGATCCTGCGGCAGATCGTGCCCGAACACCTCATCCAGCAGGCCAACGCACTCGCCCGGTTCCCCCAGAACGCGGTCCGCGTCGCCGGACCGGCCGTCGGCGGGCTGGTGATCAGCGTCTCCTCCCCAGCGGTGGGCCTGGCCGTCGACGCCGCCAGCTTCGTCCTGTCGGCACTGCTGGTGCTCGGCCTCGACCTCGGCTCCGTCACGACCGCGCGCGGCACCCTCCGGCAGGACTTCGCCGAAGGATGGTCACAGTTCCTGTCCCGGACCTGGATGTGGACCTACACCCTGTCCGGGACGGCAGTCCTGTCCGCGTGGATGGCCGGCAACGCGCTGCTAGGCCCCGTCGTCGCGGCCGACCGCTACCACGGCGCAGCCGGCTGGGGCGCGCTGCAGGCCGGTTTCGCCGCCGGCATGGTCGCGGGCAGCGGACTCGCCCTGGCCTGGAAACCCCGCAGACTGCTGACAGTAGCGCTCTGCGTGTCCTGCGGGCTCGCGCTCCCGCTCGCCGCGATGGGAGCGCACGCGCCGTTCGCGATCGTGATGACCGCGATGCTCCTCGCCGGGCTCGCCATGGACATCGCGAGCGTGGCCTGGAACGTCGTCCTCGCCTCCCACGTCGAGGACCGGCTTCAAGGACGCCTGTTCGCGATCAACGCCTTCGGCGAAACCGCCGCCATCCCGCTCGGATACATCCTCGTCGCCGTCGCCCTGCCCGTCGTGTCGCCCGGCCCGCTGTTGCTCGCCGCCGCTGCGCTCATCGTCCTGGCATGCCTGGCCAATCTCCTCGTCCCCCAGGTGCACAGCATCGTCCGCGACCCTCAGCACGCATGAGAGCCCGTTCCCAGCTCTCGTGCAGCCACCCCGCTCCGGGCCTGGTTCCCGAAGCGACTGACGCTCTGCCCGAGCGGTGGGTTACCGCCGGAAACCGGCCCGGACCCCGGCCACCACGGCGGGGTACCGCGGACCATCCGCACCGCCTCCGACTCGACCGGCGCGGCGCCCGCGCCGTCGCCGGTCACGAGGACGCTCCCGGACGGCGCGGCGGCGCGTAGGGGTCGCAGTCGGTGTAGCGGTCGTCCTCGCAGTATCCGTCGGCGTCGTATTCGTCGAGGTCGAAGCCGTCTTCCCAGTCCAGCAGGTGCGGCCAGTCCTGCGGCGGGCCGGGCAGGATCCGCCCGTTCGGCGGGTTGGCCACCCACAGGGCGTGCACCTCGTCCGGGCCGTCGGCGTGGCGGCGGATGAAGTTCTCGTCGTAGATGCAGAACTGGCCGCGGTCGTCGCGGTCCTCGCGTGCCTCGCCGGGCAGGGCGACGATCCGGTCGATCGCGTCGTTGTCGCAGTCGATCTCGACCATGACCGGGACGACGTAGCGAACCCAACGGGTGGTCATCAAGACCCCTTCCTCGAGGCGGCACGGAGCAGTTGTCGTGCCGCGGCAACGGCCGGCACCGCGGCCGTGGCGATGTCGCCGGGGAACAGCGCGCCGGGCACCAGGTCCAGCGTGGTGACCGGCACCGTCTCGGGTGGGGACAGGTCCAGCACCCAGTCGCCGAAGCGGCGGATGGTGTGGGTGATGTACGGGGAGATCGTGGCCAGGTCGTCGGGATCGATCGGGTGCCCGTCGCCGGCCAGGGCGTTGGCGGCGGCGGTGATGTCGCAGGCGTTGGAGTAGATCACGCAGTTGGCCAGCAGCTCGTTGAACTTGACGATCTTCTCCTGGTAGTCCGGGTCGTTGCGGCCGATCGCCTCGCCGCCGAAGCGCAGCCACGCGGAGAACCCGTGGAACGCCTCGGCCTTGTTGGTGATCGCGGTGATCTGCTCCCGCAGCTGCGCATCGGCCAGGAACCGCAGCAGCGTGATCGTCCGGATCACCCGGCCCAGCTCGCGGAACGCCCGGTACAGCCGGTTCTTGCGCGAATTGTTGCCCAGCCGCCGCAGCAAGGTCACTGACGACAGGCGGCCCTCGCTGATGGAGATCGCGGTGCGCAGCAGGTCGGTCCAGTGCGTCTCGATCAGGCCCCAGTCGATCACGTTGTCGCCGAACAGCGTGTCGATGTGCTCGTAGCGTGCGTCCGCGGACGGGCGGTAGAAGTTCAGGTCGTGCCAGTTGCGGATCCGCGGCAGCAGGTCGAACCCCAGCAGCGCCGCGAGCCCGAACACCGGCAGCGACTGGCCCTGGGTGTCGGCGTGGATCGTGTCCGGTTGGAGGTCGGAGTCGTTGCGCAGCAACCCTTCGATGATGTACACCGCCTCCCACACCCCGCACGGGATGAAGTGGCTGAACAGGGCGATGTAGGTGTCGGAGATGTGGCGGTAGGCGATCCCGCCGTAGCCGCCGTAGCGGATGTGGGACTCCGCGAGGATGTTGTTCTCCCAGGTGTCGACCTGCGTGCCGTCCGCGGCCACGACCCGTCCGTCGCCCCACATCCCGGCCACGTCGAGCTTCGCGAACTCGTTGATCACGTCGGTGGAGGCGGCGTCGATCTTCGCCGACGTGGTGTGCTTGTTCGCCGCGATCGACAGCTCGTGCGCGGACACCTGGTCGCGCATGTGCCGCGCGACCTGCGCCGGGCCCAGCAGCGTGCCGTTCGCGAACACGGTCAGCACGTAGCGGGCCATCCGGTCACCGCGGATCTTCGGATCCGACCCCGACGCCGGCCCGAAATGCCGGGTCCAGCCGAGCAGGTGCGCGGTGCGGGCGAGGATGTCCAGCAGCCCGCGCTCCGGGAGCCGCTGGTGGATCGCGTCTTCCAGGGCGAGCGCGGACGGCCGCCGGTCGGCGCCCTTGCGGCGGCGCAGGACCGGACGGCCGTCCTCGAACGACAGGTCGGTGTTGTGCGGGAACCCGGCGTCCACCACCGCGGCGATGTCGCCCAGCGCGGCCCGGTAGTGCGCGGTCAGCTGCTTCGGGTCCGACGGGATGCCGGCCTGGCCGCAGAACTGCACGGCCAGCGGCTCGCACTCCTCCCAGGACATCAGCTGCGCGTGCAGGTTCGCGAACGAGTCCGCCCCGGCCACCGCGATGTCCCCCGACCGCAGCTCGGAAGCCAGGTAGGAGAACACGCACACCTCCAGATGGCGGCGCACCAGCTTCCCCGGCCGGTCCTTGACCACCAGGGTCTTGCGCCACGCCTCGGTGACGAAGCCGATGTCGATCGCCGCCGTCACCGCGTCCGCGCCCTGCCCGACGGTGACCTTCTCCGGCACGTATTCGCCGGTGCGGCCCCGGATCGCGCGCAGGAACTCCACCGCGTCCAGCACGCTGTGATCCGCGCTCGTGGCCTCGAGGTCGAGGGTGTCGAGCAGCGTGAACAGCGCCGAGCGGTGGCTTTTGTAGAACTTCTCCAGCAGCGGCAGGTAGTTGTTGCCGTGATGCGCGGCTACCACCTCGTGCGCGGCCGACAGGCGTTCGATCCCGCCCGCGTCGGACAAGGTCTTGAGCAGCAGCCGCCCGGCCTGCTCGGCCACCGCGGCCGCGGGCGTGCCGTTCTCGGATCCGGCGGTGGCCTCCCGGGCGCCGGCCAGGACGTCGCCGAACACGTCCAGCAGCCGCTCCGACTCCGCCCGGTGCTGCTCGTGCAGCTCGGCCAGGCGCTCCTTGCCTGCTGGTCGCAGCCCATCGCGACCGCGGCACAGTCGGAACCGCGATCGTGTACCCGCCCCGGCACGTGGCCGAAAACTACGCGACGTACGCCCGCAACGCCGGAGCCAGCTCCCGGGAGCAGGGCAAGCTCCTGGCCGTCGGCACGGTCGGCCTGGCGAAGGTGTCGGCGCTCTGGTCGTCGACGAGCCGCACCGCGGCCGCGGCCTCGGCGCCGCGCTGCTGGGCCAGGCCAGGAAGATCTTCTTCGCGCACGGCTACCCGCTGGTCTACGGCCAGATCCCCGCCGACCGGCCCGACCTGATCGCCTTCTACCAGCGCCAGGGATTCGAGGTCCGCGGGCCCGAGGACCGCCTGGACCTGGAGATGGTGTTCGGCATTCCCGGCGGCATCCGGCCCGACCGGGACGAACGGTTCTTCGTCTGCTGGAACCAGCGCCTCTGAACCGACGCCTCTGTCCGACCGGGCGGCGACGAGACCCGCCGAACACCGGTCAGCCAGTGCCGTTTCCGAACCTGAAAGCCGTTGTGGTGTAACGACTCTCCGCGGTTGCACGGTTGTTTCTGCGGGTGCGGTTGCGGTGTGCTGGTTTTGCGATGTCCGGGTGGGTCGGCGGGAGCGATGACTACTCGGACGCGTCCGGTGCGGCAAGTGCGCGCGACTGCGCGCAGGACGTCTGCACCGCGAACCGCCGCGCAACGCCGAGCTGACCAGCTTCGGGGAGCTCGATCGGAGGTCACCGTCCTGTCGCGTCGATTGCCCAGGGCAGGCTGCTCACTTGATCCATATCCGCAGCACCGCCGTGACGGCCGCGACGATGATCCCGGTTGCCAGGGCACCGCCGCCAAGGGTGCGCAGGCGGCGCAGCAGCGGCTCTCGCGGGGATCGGGTCCGGAACCGGGTGGCAGGAAGGAAGGCGGCGGCGGGAATGGCCGCGCCGCTCGCGACCGCGGTAGCCAGTTCGACCAAATAGGCGCTGAGGACAGGGCGGCGGCGAGGATCGGCCGGATTCTCGGCGAACCACAGCAGCACCTCCCCCGCCGTCATCCCGGCCGACGGCTCCGATCCGGTGAAGCGCGCGGTGTCGCGGGTCAGCGCCCACGCCACTCCCTCCACCCGGCGGCGACGGAACCCGGGATCAGCGAGGTACGGC
The DNA here is from genome assembly GCF_002796545.1 of Amycolatopsis sp. AA4. Lineage (GTDB taxonomy): Bacteria > Actinomycetota > Actinomycetes > Mycobacteriales > Pseudonocardiaceae > Amycolatopsis. The sequence goes on along the minus strand of NZ_CP024895.1, from coordinate 286,060 downwards.
CGGACAGCACGGCTGAACGGCGACGGCGATGCCGCACGCGGGTCGAGCAGCAGGACCAGGCGAACAGCCCGCCCGATCGACGCCAACAGACGCCTCCGCGGTGACCAGATCCGCTGGACGAACAACAGGTAGAAGGCGCAGGCGACGAGCTCGCCCGCGACGAACGAGGGCGTGCGTGCGCCAAGGCCCAGCGGCGTCTCACGGAGTCCGAAAGCGAACAGAAAGAGGACGATCGCGAACACGCCGAGCATTGCCGCGAGATTCTGCCGGAGCACCTCGCCCAGGATCCGCTGCCGGTGGTGCTCGGCAACCCCGTTGTCCGCGAGATACCGGGATTCTCCAGCAGTGGGCGGGGCGGTCCAGAGCGCGGCGGTGGGCCCCCAAGTCCTCACCAGGAGCCCGGCTAAGTACCGCCCGACGACTTCGCGCACAGTCGTCCACCGCCTTTGCGCCGCTCCCCCAGGAACGGAACTGCGGTCGGCGACATCGCCGGCGGCCGCAGTAGAATCCGTGTTCTCCCCGGCGGGATCGTGCATCAGTCCCTCCCCGATCTCGGCACAGTCCACTTTGGTTCGGACCAGCCAGGTCCTGCGTTACATCCCCGGTTCCGGTGTCGCCGCGTGCGGCACCGAAAGCCGCGTCAGGGCTCAGTGCGGTCTTCGCTGGCGCGGCTCGTGGTCTATCCCGGGGTGGCGGCGACGCGGGAGCGCGGCCCGGAGGGCTCAGGATCGATTCCGGCATCGGATCATACGTTCGCGTCTGCTGACGCTCGTTCGGATGATGTGCCGCGACACCTGCACGACGATGCGACGAAGACCGAGAAGCTGATACCCGGCCCCACTCCCTCGTCTTGCTGGGACGAGAAGCCAGAACACGACCAGCCGTAGCGAGGCACCCGGCACAGAGGAACTTGGTTGCGGCTCCGGCTCGGCCTGACTGAGGCGGCACCGCAGCGAGGCGTGGTACACAAAGCCTGACCGGACCGAAGACCCGACGTGCGCGGAAGCAGCGTGGTTCCGCCGGGCCGCTGCCCGGTCAGGTCCGGCGACCATGCAGGCGAGGGAGGAGACGCAGCCGTGAGCGACGACGGGGGCATGGTCGGCGAACCCGTTGCGCGGGCGGGTGAGACGTTCGCGGCGAAACTCGAGCGCCTGATCCCCGCCCTGCATCCCGCCGACCGGGGTCCTTATTCGCTGCGGGAGATCTCGGCCGGAGTCGAGGCATACACCGGTGTCACGGTCTCCGAGACCGATCTCCGCCAACTCGTCGCCGGTGACCGCACCGATCCCTTCCCGGAGGTCGCGAACGCCCTCGCGACGTTCTTCGGCGTGCCGCTCGCCTACTTCACCGACGACGGCACGACTGTCCGCATCGACGAGCAGGTGGCGAAGGTCGTGGCCTGGCGCGACACCGCCTCCAGCGCGCTGGACCAGTACGAGGCCCAGCCGCGCGCGGCGCGCAGGCGCCGCAGGCCCAGTCCGCCCGGAGCCTGAGTCCCGCCGAGCGTCGTGGCGACGAGGACCGGTCGTGGCCGAGGGGCGGTTGGATGTGCGGCATCACCAGTCTCAAGCCCGGAAGGGGCGGAGGTTGGGCGCACCCGACCGGTCGCCGATATCCCCGAGAACGAGGCAAGACGTTGGATCGACGGTGCGTCTTCTGCGGTTCCACATCCGAATTGACCCGAGAACACGTCCTCCCCGACTGGCTGACTGGCCTCGGCCTCGGCTTTTCGCCCGTCGTCCACCACGCGGGGCCGCTCAACCAGGTCCCTCGAGAGTGGTCGTCGAAGCCGTTCCGCACCACAGTGCGGATGGTGTGCGCCACCTGCAACAACGGCTGGCTCAGCGAACTCGAACGCAAGGCCAAACCCGTGCTCACGCCGCTGATCCGCGGCGAGCCCCGGCGTCTGTCGGTCGATGACCAGGCCCTGATCGCCGCCTGGACGTGCAAGACCGCCCTCGTGTCCCTCCTGGCCTCGGCGACCGGACCCAGGCCGGGCGGGCCGCCCGAGGAGTACACGGCCCTGTACGCCCATCGCGACCGCGCGGAGCCACTGCCCTTCAGCCAGTACTGGATCGGCTCCTACACCGGTGATCTCCGCGCCGCGTCGGCCTGGGTCACCCCGTTCGTCATCGAAGCGGCTGGCGCTCAGTCTCCGCCCGCGCTGCCCTCGGGCTACGCGATGACGCTGGTGTTGGGCAGGCTGCTGGTGCAGGGCGTGCGTTTCGTCGTGCCGGCACTTGCCGTGGAACTGGTTACCCAGCGGGGGTTTGTGGACATCTGGCCGCCCACCGACACCGTCCCGTGGCCAGCGGCCGGATTCGCCGACGACGCCGTGCTTGACCGGATGAACCGAGCGCAAACCCTGATCTCCCAAGTCGAGGGCGTTCGGCTGTCGGCGTTTACCCCCGCGACCGAACTCCCCGCCAGCACCTTGGACGGCACGCTGATCCGGCTGCCGCTGTACTGCGGCAAGCACGAGGCCGCGTACCCGGCGGAACTGGCCTACGCGACTCAGCGAACGGGCAGGCACTACACCTTCCTCACCGGCTGTGAGTGCCCATTCGGCTACATCATCCGCACCGAAGCCGACGGCGCTCACATGAAGCGATGGGGCGATCCTGCGGCAGTCGAGGCAGCCTACGAGGAGTGGCCCGGCGAGGAGTTCGTGGTCTCCGTCGAACACGGCATCTTCTCCTGCAAAGAAGAAGACTAGACCCGGAATCTCTTTGGCCAGCCGGTGCAGCCGATGCCGCGCAGTGCTTCGTAGCGTTCGTCGGACAGGTTCTGCCCGGTCCGCCGGTTGCTGCATGTCTGAGGTCCAGCCGCCGTCGGCGTCGGGTTTGAAGGCGGCAACGCCCTCCGTCCACGCAAGCCGTTATCTGCCTGCGCTGGTGATACGCGCTGCGTCTGCGGTTTCTCCTCAAGATCTACCTGCAAGGCGGACCGGATCATCTGCTGGCCGCCGCCCGATGCTGGAAGGGCCCCTGCGGATGCCGCCCAGCGAAATCCGACCTTTCACCGGGTGGCCCGGGCCCTCGTCAGGCTGGTGACTCTAGCCGGGGCACTGCCGGACGGCACCGGAAACCCAATGCGGACAGCCTCTCGTTCATCCCGCGCAGCGGAGCGGATTCCCGCAACAGCCGGATCTCCTGGCCCTCGGCGGCGGAGGAGGCCGCCGCCGCGCAGCATCCGGGCCTCCTCCGCGCACTCGCAGTCGAAGCAGATCAGCACGTTTCTGGCCCCGGCCGCGGTTCGAGCCGTCATCCGGTCTTTCTCGTCCTCGTTCAGCGTCCGCCCGCACCGCGGACAGCCCACCGCGACGCGCGGCTCTTCCAGGTCGTAGCCGATCACCTCGGAAACATCAGCGTGGAACCCCGGAACACCATCCGCGAGCTGCACCAGGTGCTCCTCGAACTCGTTGCGCGGTCCAGGCACGCCACCCAGTGAACTCTCAGAACGTCCCCGCCCGACGTAAATCGCCCGCTCCGCCACGCGGGCCGGGCCCCGGCCAAGGACGGAACAGCTGAAGCCGAGCCCAGCGCGCCGTGGCGCCAGCGATCACCACGTGGCCGAAGCGGGCAACAACTTCGCGACGGCACGAGGTTTGCGAGAATCTTGGCGTGCCTGACGACGATGCCCGTCCGCTGACACACGGGGTCCGGGTTCGGCGAGCTCGAACCGCCGGCGGCCTCGAAGGCCCGCCAGGGCCGGTCATGGCCGGATTTCGTTCGCGTCCCTGGTGCCGTCGAGGGTTTGCATGATGCCGACCAACAGCAACCGCGTGACCGCGTGCAGGGCTTTGCTCGCGCCGGGGTCCGCGCCAGGCGGGTTCCGTTCGATCATGTTCAGCATGTCCATCGCCTGCCGGTGGGCGGCAGTGTTGCGCAGGGCCAGGATGTCGGCCTCGGCCTTGCCGGTGCGCGCCTGCGTCGCGGCCATGCGCTTCGCGAACGCAGCGGGCGTCGCGCGTGTTCCCAGGTTGGCGCGGTAGTCCTCGAGATCGGCGAGCATGTCGTGAAGGTCCGCGCTGTGCGGGTTCCGTTCCAAATGCTTTCTCCGTGTCCGGGGCGGGTCCGTCTCAAGCAGCGGGCCCGGGGCTCGCGGCGCTGTCGGGTCATCGCGGGAGGCGTGCGGCCTGTGCGGTGATCAGGTCGGCGCAGGCGGGGGTGGCGATGCGGTCGAACCGCAGCGGGCCGCGGTCCAGCGCGGGATCGCGCAGATGCTGCCTCAGCGCCAGCTCCGCCCACCGCGGGGAGGCGCGCAGGACCAGCATGGTGACGGGCTCGCGCAGGGTCAGGGTGGCCTGGTCGCGGGGGTTGAGCACCAGGCCGGGCTCGGGCGGGCATCGGTAGGTTCGCCCGTCCAGCAGCCACTCGGCCTCGCCGCCGGCACCGGCGGGGTCGAGCGCGGTGAACAGGAAGGCGGGGGCAGCGTCGATGACCAGCTCGACCGGATACGGGTAGGTCAGCCGCCACAGCGTCATCCCCGGCTCGACGTCGGCGACCCGGTAGCGCAGCTCGATCCGGTCGGCGAGGGCGCGCACGCGATGGCGGGCGCCGAGCAGATCGCGCTGGACGGCGGCGGCGTCCTCGGCGGTGGCGGCGACGCCGGCATGTCCCGTGGTCACCTCGCCGGGCCTCCGCTCCATCGCTGCGCCGGGGGCAGCCCCTCGGCAGCCGGACTCGACAGCCGCTGCTCGAGCCCGCCAGGCAGGATGCGTCCTGACCGGCGAGCGTGTCGGTCACCAGGCGTGGCGAGATCCCGCGACCTCATGTGAGCGGCTTGAGGACGGCTGTGAAATGACGCAGCGTGCGGGCCTGCTCGACGACGTGGTAGCCAGGAATGCTTGCCGCGGACGCTGCCACGCTCAATGTCTTGTCGACGACGTACTCGAGGTGGCTGCGGGTGTAGACGCGGCGGGGCAGCGCGAAGCGCACGAGTTCCCGCGGCGCCGGAATATCCGCGCCGCCGCCGGGGTTTGGGCGGCCGAACACCAGCGTGCCGAGGTCGGACACGCGGACGCCGCCGTGCTCGTAGAGCGCGTTGGCGAGCGCGGTCGCTGGAAGTTGATGCGGCGGGAGATGAGGCAGAAGGACAGCGGCGTCAAGGTAGACCGCGTGGCATCCGGTGGGCTCGATGACGGGAAGACCCGCGCGGGCCAGTTGAGATCCGAACCAGGCCGCGCACTCGGCGCGGTAGCGCAGATACCTCGGGTCGGTCACTTCTTCGAGGCCTTGGGCGAGCGCATCGAGGTCGCGGCCGGCGAGCCCGCCGTAGGTCGGAAAACCCTCGACTTCGATGAGCTGTGCACGGCAGCGCGCGGCAAGATCGGCATCGCGTAGCGCGATAAGGCCGACGATGTTGCCGAGCCCGTCCTTCTTCAACGACGCCCAGCAGCCATCCGCCAGTTCAAACGCTTCACAGGCCACGTCCCGCGGATGCCGGCCGGCGTAGGCGGGATCCCGGGCCGTCACCAAGTAGGCGTTTTCGGCGAACCGAGACGCATCCAGCAACAAAGGAACGTCGTACGTGTCGCACAAGTCCCGGGCTGCCCGGAGGTTCGTCATCGAGACCGGGTGACCGCCGCCGGCGTTGTTCGTGATCGTCAGAACCAGACAGCGCACCCGCAGGCCGTCGGGCGAGGCGAGCAGAGCCTCGGTCGCGGCCACGTCGATATTGCCGCCGAAGCCAGGTTCGTGATCACGGCTGGCGGGCAGGTCGAGGGCGGTGGCGCCCGCAGATTCGACGCTGGCGCGGGTGGTATCGAAATGGGTATTGCTCACGCACAGCTCGCCGGGACCCAATACAGCATCGAGCAGAATGCGTTCGGCCGCGCGGCCCTGATGGACCGGAATGACCTCGCGGTAGCCGGTGAGGCCGCGAACGACTCGTTCGAAACGGGCAAAGGAGCGCGCCCCGGCGTACGACTCGTCGCCGGAGACCAACGCCGACCATTGCGCCGCCGACATCGCGGCAGTGCCCGAGTCAGTCAGCAGATCGATGGTGATTGCGTTGGCCGGCACCCGGAACAGGTTGTACCCGGCATCCGCCAGCGCTTGCTCGCGTTCCTCCCGCGAGGGAAACGGGATGGGCTCGACCATCTTGATCCGAAACGGCTCCATGAACGCGGGCATACGACGGTCGTCCTCTCCTGCTCCGCGCTCCCGCGCGACAGCGGTGCTTTTCGCCGGATCCGCATTCCTCAGTTCGGCGGCAGCGGCCGTTCCTTCCTCAGGCAGCCTCGCGATCACCGTATGCGCTCGGCATTGTGCCGACTATCCCGAACGCGCACTTCATGATCCCGTTCGCGCAGGGGCGGAACTGCGCAATTGAGGCGGCGGGCCAGGGTGCCGCTGCACGCGCGACGCGACACCGGCGTTCGCATCCCGGCCGTGGCGGTCAACTCGCCCGGGCGGAGGTTCCGGAACGACGAGGTCGTCTGCCAAACTGCTGCGCACACGGTCGGTCCGCGCCGTCGCGGGTCCAGGGATCGCGAGACCTGGTCTTCGTGGCGAGCACCCGTTTGCGTGGGAGGGTCTGCGATGCCAGCAAAGCGCAGCCGTATCGTCGATTCGGACAACTACCGTCGGCATTGGCTTTCCTGCTTCCGGTTGGAGCCGCTGGATCCCGAGCGCTTTGACGCCCGCGGCCGGCACGCGGATTTCGGCGGCGGGGTCTCTGTGTCGTGCTTGAGCTTCGGCGGCCCAGTCGAGATCGAAATGCAGCCGCTGCTGACGACCTATCTCGTGGTGCTCCCGACCCGCGGTGAGGTCCGGATCTCTTCCGGTGGTTCGGACGCCCTCGCATCCCCCGAGCGGGCAGTGGTCGTGGACCCTGCCGACCCGCATTGGCAGGCGTGGGCCGCGAACACGGACGTCCTGTTCGTGCACCTGGCGGCCGAGGGGGTATGCGCGGCGGCGGGCACGCGAGCGGACGCGCCGCCGCGGCTGCCCGGCGAACTCGACGTGCGCACGGACCCCGGCCGCGGCTGGCGACGCGTGCTTGAGGCCTTGGTCACGAGCCCTGACACAGGAACGTCCGGCGCGGACAGCGACCTGACCACGAAGCTGGTGCTCGACCTTGCGTCCTGCCAGCTCGGCCGCTAGCCGGCGCACGCTCGGGGACGGGTCGAGGCCGTGCGTGTCGGGCCTTTCTCCGGAACCGCGCTGCCGCAGCCGGTCAGGCGTTCGCGGGCGACTGCGAGCCCATGATCTTGTAGCGGTCGGGCCAATGCGACCAGTACGCGCCCGTATAGCCCAACTCGGTCAGCCGAAGCAGGAACGGGTTGTCCGCGTAGTTGTTGTCTTCTGGGCTCAAGCCGGGGGCCGTGGGCAGCATGACCCGATCCCGGTCGCCGAAAGGGACGCAGTTCCACAGCAATTCCAGGCTCGACTGCCAGCGATCCCCGGGCGCTGTCGCACCCGCTCCGTCGGGGAGTTCGGGAGAAAAGTAGTAGACCGGCCTGAACCCGCCGCGGGCGTCGAACATGAATTGCCGTTCGTAGGCCGCAGCATCCGCGCACCGGCGACGCGGGGCGAGCATGATGGGCTCCGTTGCGGTGTTGGATTGCACCCCCGGCACCGCCGACGTGCCACCGCTCAGTTCGGCCAACTGTTGCCCCAAGGGCGAGTACGGAAAGACTCGGATGCCGAGCGTGTAGCCGACAACGGTGGCGTTGAGAGCAAGGGTGCTGCGTACACAGTCGCGCAACGTCGACGCCGTTTCTCCGGGCATACCCAACAGCACCTCGACCATCGTGGGAATGTCGTACTCGCGCGCCCACGAGCAGACTTCGGCCACGTCGCCGACATCGTAGAACCGGTGTCCCTTGCCGGTGACTTTCCATCCGTCCAACAGATCGGGCCGCATGTGATCCGGGGCGACGTTGATGCCGGCGCACCCGGCCTCCGCGAGCAGCGCCGCGTACTCCCTGTCGAACGGCGCGGGCTGCACGTAGACCCACAACCGCAGTCGGTGCAACGGCGAGGACGGATCGGCCCGCTTCCGGCGGATGATCTCGCGCAACACCCGCTTGCTGTGCGCGATGTTGAGGTTGAACTCGCTGTCGGTCGTGTGCAAATCATGCACCCCTTGTTCCAGAAGGGAGTGCATCTCGTCGACCACCGCGCCCGGCGGGCGGAGCGCGAACCGGCTGCCCTTCGCGTCCGGCTCGACGCAATGGGTGCAGGCATAGGTGCACCCGTTCTTGGTGAGGATGTTGCCGAGTCCGCCCAAGCGGTAGTAGGCCAGGTTGTCGACCTTGTCCTCGCGCCCGGAATACCGCCTGTACGGCGTCACGAGGTTGACCAGACGGGTCCGTCCCCGGTCGAGCCGCGCACTGCCGTGATTGTTCTCCCGGAGCTGTCCGGCGTGATCCTTCGCGATGACTCCCGGCACGCGACTGCCGTCCCCTGTGGCAGCCAGAGCCTCGGCGAGGCGCACGAGGGTGACCTCGCCGGGACCCTTCACGCCGAAATCGAGGTTGAAATAGTCGACCAGCGCGAACGGCATCGAGGAGAACCCGACGCCGCCGCCCACGATCGGGGCCTGGGTGCGGCGGGCGATCGCAGCGATGATCTTCCGGTGCGAACCCAGGAAGACCCGCTGCTCCTGCGGATAGATCGTGTCGGTGTTGCGGATCGTCACACCCACCAGCAGCGGCGAACGCCGTGAAAAGTACTGCTCCACCCGCGTCGACCAGCCCTCCCGGTCAAGACACAGGTCCAGCACTTCGACGTCGAAGCCTGCCGCCTCCAACGACGTCCCCAAGATGTCCAACGCGTACGGCGTGATCGGCGGATGCACCAGATTCGGGTTCACCAGCGTCACGAGGCCCGAAGACATTCCCTGTCCTTTCTTGGCACCAAGCCGACTTTCAGCGGATCGCGACGGCTCGCCAGTGCGGCGAGGCCCGTCAACGGCGGAGCCCCGCTGAGTCCGGGTCGCCTTGCACAGTCCCCTGATCCGCGTGGCAGAGCGCGATCCGCCCCGCCTCCTATCACAACGCAACGCGCGCGGGAGGTCAGCAGTTTCGCGCGAACTGGACGGCGATCAGCACGATCTGGACTGGGCTGCTGATCAGGTTGCACGCCTGCGATGGCGCTGTGCGAAGCAACTGCAGCCGACGATGAGCGTGTCCGTCCGGCTGCCTAACGGACACGCTCATCGTGCACACGCGAAACCCTCGTCTCGGGGATTAGGGATCGCCCGAACCTGTTCGCCCCGCCGGTCATCTTGGCCGCACCGGATCTGCAAATTGCAGAATACATGTTGCCCGATTGGAGGTATGGTGCGGTCCGCCGAGGAGACAAGAATGGCACTGAAGGTGCGACGGCGGCACCGAAGGGCGAACGCCGGAAGGATCGGGGGGTACCGATGACAAAGGTTCATGCGCATGAACCTCTGTCGTTGCTGAGAGGCAACGAACTGTTTCGCTCCGGTGACGTGGACTACGTGCGCGACCGGGTGGAGAGGATCTTCTGTCCTCACCGCCTGAAACCGGTCGGGCGCGGAAGCGGACTCGACGCATGGATGCGCACGAAAAAGCTGCGCGACATCGGAATGGTCCTCGTCGGGTACGGCAGCGAGGTCGTAATCGAACCGAGGCCGCTCAAAGAATTCTTCGTCGTCATGATCCCGTTGGCCGGGCACGCGCTGGTGCGATCCGGCGACAACGAGATCGAATCGCATCCCGGGCTTGCCACGATCCCCGATCCCGACCAGCCGCTGAGCATGCGCTGGAGCGCCGACTGCGTGAAGCTGATCGTGCGAATCGAACGCAGCGCGCTGGAAGAATTCCTGCGCGAGCACGCCGGCCATCTTTTGGACGACGGGCCCGTGACCTTCCATCCGGGAATGGACGTCGCCACGGGCTATGGAGCCGGATGGGCGGACATTGCGCGTACCATGGCCCGAGATCTCGACGGCACGTCGAGCCTGTTTTCCGACTCGTTCCTGGCTCGCACCTGGGAACAAAGTCTCATGCTCGGCCTGTTCCGCACACAGTCGCCGAGCTACGATTCCCGCTCGCCCGAGCCGTCGCACATCGCGTCTCGGCGCCATGTCAACGCTGCGCTCGCCGCGATCCGGCAACGCGTCGACGAACCGTGGACCATCGACAGCCTCGCTGGTGACCTCGGCATCGGCAAGCGCACCCTCCAAGCGGCATTCCACGAAGCCGGCAGCACCTTCACCGGCGAACTGCTCGAAGCCCGGCTCCGCAAAGCACGCAGCATCCTCCGCGACGCGGCGCCCGGCAGCCTGAAGGTCACCGGCGTATTCGCCCGCTGCGGGCTGCACCACCACGGCCGCGCATCCGGGCAATACCGGCAGCTCTTCGGGGAAAGCCCCAAGGAAACCCTGCGCGGCTGATTCAGCAGACGCACGCGAGGGCCGGCTGCCCGGGCCGCGTCCGGGGCCCGTCAATGCCACAAGGCACTCGCACGGTCTCGCGATCGGGCAGGGCCGAGAGCGGCCCTGCCCGGATGCGCACGCCGCGCGGGATCGCTCCAGAATCACCCGGCCCACGCAACCCTCGGGCACCTGCCGGTCCGAGTGACCGCGGCTGCGGTTCCGGCGAACCTCGCGGCCCGCGCGAGGACTCGTCGACAGTGCCGCGCCTCGCTCAGGCGGAGACGTCTTCCAGGACGCGCCCTTTGCTCTCCGGGCCGAACAAGACCACCAATATCGCCCCGACGAGGAAACACAGCGCGAAGGCGACGAAGGTTCCCGTGTAGCCGAACGCGAGAATGATCGGAGGAACAGCCAAAGGGCCGGCGATCGCGGAGACTCGCCCGGCCGTGGACGCCGTTCCCATGCCGGTGCCGCGAGCGCGCGTCGGGAACAGCTCCGGGCTGTAGACGTACAACGACGTGGCCACCGCGGTCAGCGCGAACTGCATGACCGCGCCGGTGGCCACCACGAGGCCGAAAGATGCCGCGTGTCCGTACGCGAAGGCGGCCGCCGCGACAAGCGCAAGCGCGCAGACGAGCACCACTTTGCGGCCGATGCGGTCCATCGCGTGCCCGACCGCCCAGGCGGCGGGAATGCCGGCCAGCGAGATCAGCAATCCGACCAGGATGGACTTCGAGATGCTCATGCCGCGGTCGACCAGAAGCTTGCCGACCCAAGTGCTGATGCCGTAGAAGGCGAACAACACGACCAGCCACAACGCCCAGCAGAGGAGCGTCCGGCTGCGATAGGCGCGCGACAGGAGTTCGCGGAACCCCGCGCGTTCTTTGTCTTCCGTGCGGGCTGTGTCGATCGCGACCGGCGCCGGCAACGGCGCCCCGGTATAGCGCTGGACTGCCTCTTCGATAGCGCGCATGCCGTTGTCGGCACGGTCGTGCAGACCGCGGGATTCGCACCACCGCGGCGATTCCGGGAAACTGCGCCGCACATAAAGAGCGAACGCGGACGCGACGAACATCACCGCGAACATCGCTCGCCAGCCGAGCGAGATCCCCGCGATGGCGACAGCCGCCAACGCCAGTCCGTTGAACGCGGCGTTTCCGGCGTTCCCGGCCACCTGCATCCATCCGGTCAGGCGCGCGCGACGATCGGCCGGCATGAACTCGGCCACGAGCGCGAAAGCGACCGGGAGCTCGGCGCCGATCCCAATTCCGGTGAGGACACGGAATGCGATGAACGACTGCAGGTTCCAGGCGAAGGCTGTGAGCAGGCTGGCGATTCCCCACACCAGCATTGAATTGATCAACACCAGGCGGCGCCCCCACCGGTCGGCCAGCATGCCGGCGACGGTGGCTCCCAAGCCCATGCCGACGAACCCGGCGCTGGCGACCAGCGCGGCCGCACCCGATTTGAGGCGCAGGTCGTGGCTGATGGGCGCGAGCAGGAACGAGACCATGTTCAAGTCGATGCCGTCGAGCATGAAGCAGGTGGCCAGAATCCCGCCGAGCTTCTTCTGATAGCCGGTGAAGGGCAAGCGTTCCAGTCGTGCCGCAATCGACGTCCTGCCGTGTCCGCTCGTCGCAGCATGAGCTTGCGGGTCCAAGAGACTCACCGTTGAGTCCTTTCAGTAATAGAGAACCAGCTCGTTGACCCCCTTGTCCCGACGGAACGTCCCGGAAGCGTCGGGAAGCAGCACAGAGACGAGGTCGCCAGCGTGAACGGGACCACGACCGCGCCAAATGATTGGACGTTTGAGGTAAAGTAAGCGACCTGCATCACACTGTCAACCGTCGCCGCCTCCCCGCATCCGGGGGCGGCAGCACAGAGGAGCTTGGATGGGACAAGGCGACAACGTCACGGTCACGCCGGGGCGGCGAATCGAACAAGACCTCCGCGAGCAGATCGAGAGCGGAGCGTTGCAGATCGGCGAGCGATTGCCCTCGGAAGCCGACCTGGCCGCTCGCCACGGCGTCGCCCGCAACACCGTCCGCGAAGCCCTGAAATCCCTGGCCGGACAGGGGCTGCTCGAGATCAAGGTGGGCGCCCGGGGCGGAACGTTCATCGCGCGCCCCTCGGCGGATTCGGTCAGCGGCTCGCTGCGGACCGCGCTGTCCCTCATGGCCGGCAGCGACGTGTCGGTCGAGAATCTGGTGCAGACCCGGGAGATCCTGGAGGTCCCCGCCGCCGAGATCGCGGCGCTGCACCGCACGGACGAGGAGCTCGCGGCCCTGCGGGCGACGCTGTTCGACCCGTACCGGGTCGAACCGGACCGGGTCTTCAGCTGCACCGGCGGCTTCCACCTGGGCATCCTGCAGGCCACGCACAATCCGTTGCTGGCCCTGGTGGCCGGCCCGGTGTTCCGGGTGCTGGAAGAGCGCTTCCTGCGCGACCGGGCGCCGGCGCGGACCTGGCTCGAGGTCGATCAGGACCACCGCGAGATCCTGGACTGCCTCGACCGCCGGGACCAGGCCGGCGCCCGCGAGGCCATGCGCGCGCATCTGCGCGCCGCTCGCCGTCATTACTACCAGGACATGGCCGAGTCGTGACCGCTGACGGTTGACGCCTAACTATTGGACGTTTACGCTCCTGAACGTAGCCGCCGCGAAAATTCGGACCCCGTCCGCAAGGTCCGCCAAGGCAAGGCTTCGCCGCGCAGTCCTGACTCGCGGACCCGGCCCGTCGTCTGCCGCTCGACCGGCCGGACGCTCGAACGTTCGCCGCGCTTTCCGCTCGCGGGGCGACGGTTTTCGGAATCGTCGGAACGATTGCATTCGGGAGATGAGGAATGACTGTCAAGACTGGCTGGCGGGGAAGGTTTTACGAGGATTTCGAGGTGGGCGACGTGTATCAGCATCCGTTGGGGCGGACGGTGACCGAGACCGACAACACCTGGTTCACGCTGCTGACGATGAACACGGCGCAGATCCATTTCAACAACGCGGCCGGCGAGGCCAGCGAGTTCGGGCGGTGCCTGGTGAACTCGACCCTGACGCTGGCGATCGTGGCGGGGCAGAGCGTGATCGACACCAGCTTCAACGCCATCGCCAACCTCGGCTGGGAAGACATCAAGCTCACCCGCCCCGTGTTCGCCGGCGACACGCTCTACTCCGAAACCACGGTGCTGAACAAGCGCGAATCCCGCAGCCGCCCGCACGCCGGGCTGGTGCAGGTGACAACCCGCGGCCTCAACCAGGACGGCGAACAAGTGCTCTCCTACACCCGCACCTTCCTCGTCCACAAACGCGGCCACACCGCCCCCGCAGCGTTCCCCGCCGCCAAAACACCCTTCACCGCACCGGAAGCGAGCCTGGCATGAGGCCGCTGGACGACGTGCGCGTCCTCGCGATCGAACAGTACGGGGCCGGCCCGTTCGGTTCCCTGCTGCTGGCCGACCTCGGGGCAGAAGTGATCAAGATCGAGGATCCCGCCGCCGGAGGCGACGTGGCTCGGTACGTTCCGCCCTACACCGAGGGCGAGGACTCGCTGTTCTTCCAGTCCCTCAACCGCAACAAACACAGCATCAGCCTGGATCTGCGCAACGCGCGCGGCCGACAGGTTTTCGAGGGCCTGGTGCGCCGCGCCGATGCGGTGTATTCGAACCTCCGCGGCGACGTCCCGGCACGGCTGCGGATCCGGTACGACGATCTCAAAATCCTCAACCCGGCGATCGTGTGCTGCTCGCTGTCGGGGTTCGGGATGACGGGACCGCGGGCCGGCGAGCCCGGCTACGACTACGTGCTCCAGGGCTACGCCGGCTGGATGACCTTGACCGGGGAGCCGGGCTCGCCGCCGGCCAAGTCGGGGCTGTCGCTGGTGGACTTCTCCGGCGGATACGCCGCCGCGTTGTCGTTGCTGGCCGGCGTGCACGCGGCCCGACGCAGCGGTGTGGGCATGGATTGCGACGTCAGCCTGTTCGACACCGCGATCAGCATGCTCAACTACCTGGCGACCTGGCACCTCAACGAGGGATTCGAGCCCCCGCGGACCCGCCGCTCCGCACATCCGTCGCTGGTGCCTTTCCAAGTGTTTCCCGCAGCCGACGGATGGCTCGTCGTCGGCTGCGCCAAGGAGAAGTTCTGGCAGCGTCTGGTGCGCGTTCTCGAACGGCCGGACCTGCTCTGCGATGCGCGGTTCACCGCGTTCGCCGACCGGCTGGCCCATCGGGACGAGCTCGAAGCGATTCTCGACAAGGAATTCCGCGGCCGCACCGTCGAGCAGTGGCTGGCCGACCTGCGCGCCGCGTCCGTGCCCTGCGGCCCGATCAACACCGTCGAGCAGGCGCTGTCGGACGAACACACCCTGGCTCGCGATCTGATCATCTCGACGAGCCATCCCACGTCAGGCACCGTCGCACAGGTCAACACCCCGGTGCGGGTGGGAGCGGCCCGGAAGGACCACGAGCGGGCCCCCGGACGCGGCGAGCACACCGCGGCGGTGCTGCGCGAACTGCTGGGCTTCGGAGAGAGCACCGTGGCCGAACTGCGCGCAGCCGGAGCCTTCGGACCCACCGACAGGTTCCCCGCGCCGCGGGCGGGCGGCAGCGGTGAACACCTGACCGGCGGCGGGCGCAGGAGCGGTTCCGATGACCGTCGCTGAGTCTCGCCCTCGATCGCATCCGCCGGCGCTTGTCACGACGGCACGGACGATGCTGTTCGTACCTGGCTCACGACCCGATCGTTTCGCCAAGGCCGCGGCTTCGGGCGCTGACGCCGTCGTGCTCGATCTCGAGGACGCGGTCGCGCCCGCCGACAAGGCGCGGGCACGCGAGCAGGTGCGGCGGTGGCGTGCGCAGGGCGGCGCGGGCATCGTACGAGTCAACGATCGGCGTACCCGCTGGTACCGCGAGGACCTGGCGTCGCTCGAAGGGCCGGCGGTCGTGCTCCTGCCCAAAACCGGCACGGCAGACGACGTCGAGGACGTACGGGGACTGCTGGCGCCGGAGTCATGGGTCATCCCCATTCTCGAGACCGCGCAAGGCATCGTGAACGCCCCGGCGATCGCCGCGGTCCCCGGTGTGGCCCGGCTGGCGTTCGGCAACGGCGACCTTGCCGCCGAGCTCGGTGTCGCCCACACCAGCCACCGGGCACTCGCCGCAGCCCGATCGGCCGTCGTGCTGGCAGCCGCGGCCGCCGGGATCGCGCCGCCGCTGGACGGGGTGACCACAGCGATCGACGACGAGGCCCTGCTCGCCGCCGACACCCGGCACGCGCGCGAACTCGGCTTCACCGGACGGCTGTGCATTCACCCCCGCCAGATCGCCGCCACGCATCGCGAGCTGGCCCCCTCGCGCGAGGAAATCCGGTGGGCCCGCTCCGTGGTCGACAGCGTCGGCACCGGGGCTGCGACCGTCGTGAACGGCGGCATGGTCGACCAGCCCATCCTCGCCCGCGCCCGCGCGCTGCTGGCCCAAGCCTCCCGGGCGCCCGCTGAGGGGCTGGCCTCCCGCCCCGTCCCAGCCCCGCCCGCACCCGCCGACACCAGCGCCGCCGGAGGCGCGAAGTGACCACGACACCCGGAAACCATGTCCTCGAGGAGAAGCCGATGACGACGACGTCCGCGCGGCACGAGGTGCGCGTCCTGCGCGACGTGCGCATCCCCACCACCGACCCGGCGGTCACCCTCTCAGCCGACGTGTGGCTCCCGGTCACCGAGAACCCGGTCCCGGCGGTCATCCAATTGTCCCCGTATCGCCGGGACCTCATGGCCGGCGTGAAATACGAATCCTCGTTGCGGTATTTCGCCGAACGCGGCTACGGCTGTCTGCTGGTGGACGTCCAAGGCATCGGATCATCCGACGGAGCCCTGCGGTCGATGCTGGATCCCGCGCAGGGAGACGACGGGGTGGCGGCGATCGAGTGGGCCGCGAAACAACCCTGGTGCACCGGTGCGGTGGGAATGTGGGGATTCTGCGCCAACGGCATGATCACCGCGTTCACCGCGTGCCGGAACCCGCCGGCGCTGAAGGCGCTGATCGCGATGACCAACCCGTTCGACCTGCAGTGGGATTCCGTGACCCACTGCGGCGCCCGCAGCGATGTGCAGAACAAGGTCCGGCGCGCCGGGGCGAACGTGCTGCAGCGATTGCTTCCCGCGCTGGGAAACTATTCCTCGCCAACGGAAGAGCGCCGGTGGCGGCAGCGGCTGGCTGCCCTCGATCCCAGCCTGATGGTCGGCAACCTCGCGGCTGCGGACCCGCGGTGGCGGGACTGGACGATCGACACCGGCCGCATCACGGCGCCCACGATGTTCGTCACCGGCTGGCGCGACATCTACATGAACTCCACCATCCGAGGCTACGAACAGGTCGAGGCACCCAAGAAACTTCTTGTCGGCCCCTGGATGCACACCCTGCCCCATCTCTCGCCCGTGGAGCCGATCGACTTCCTGGCCTCGGCATTGAGGTGGTGGGATCGCTGGCTTTCAGGAACGGCCAACGGCGTCGACGAGGAACCGCCGGTCACCGTCTACATCCAGGGCGAGCGCCCGCAATGGCGCACCTACGCATCGTGGCCTCCCGGCAAGGAGGACCTGCGCCTGAGCACGGCCGGCTCCCCGACGCTGGTCGACGCCGTCGATGCAACAGCCGACGCGTGCGGCGGATCCGTCATCGGGGTGTATGACCCCGACCCGACCGTCGGCGCGCAAGCCGGGCTCAGCAACATCGTCGGCTACGGGTTCGGCTGGCCGGAGGACCAGCACGAGGACGACAGCCGTTCGCTGTGCGCGACGAGCCTCGCGCTGGACGACGACGTGCTGATCACCGGGATGCCGTCCGTCACGGTGACCCTTGCGGCGGAGGGCCAGCCCGTGCCGCAGCGACTGGTGGCGCGCTTGACCGATGTCGACCCGCAGGGCCGGTCCACCCTGATCGTGGGCGGTGTCGCATGCCCCACCGAACGACGGGACCGCTATCGCATCCGGTTGCGCCGCACCGCGTATCGGGTCGCCGCCGGCCACCGCCTGCGGATCGCGGTCAGCGACGCGGATTTTCCCCTCCTTCGTCCGCTTCCCTCGCCCTCTCCCCTGCATGTCGTCCGCATCGAGGCACACCTGCCGGTCGTCGACGAGGCACTGGGCGCCGACGGCGACGTCACACGCCTGGAGGGCGCGAAACGGGTGGGCTGGTTCGGGAAGCCCACCCCCGACATCCCCGGCTACGGCGGGACATGGAACGTCACCCGGGACTACGTCAACGACGGCATCGAGGTCCGCTTCGGCCAGCGCAGCGACACCACTGTGCCCGGCAGCGGGCATCTGGTCGAGATCGAGCACGAGACCACCGCCTCGGTGCTGCGTGCGCGCCCGGAGGCGTCGGTGGCCCGTGGACGCTACCGCGCGCTCGTGCACCTCAATACCGGCGAGACGCTCACGGCGGCGGTCAGCGTCCGCTGCACCGCCGCCAGCCTGTGGGTGCGCGGGGAGGTGTCGATCGACGGCGACACGGTGTTCTCCCGCACCTGGGATGCCCCGGTCGACGAGATCGATCCGGCGACCGTGCCCTCTCCGGAGCGCGACCCGCTCGGAGAGCCGGCGGCGACGGCGCCACTGCCCGTACAGCGTTGACACCCGTGCCGCCGGCGGCAGCGAGCCTGTGCGGACTGGAAGGAATGGCCATGGCCCAGCATGAGCCCGCGGGACCGGATCGGGCGTCGTACCCGATCCGCTTTCCCGACGTCCCTTACGATCCCGAGGACTCCGCGCTCGTGATCATCGACATGCAGCGCTACTACCTCGACCCGGCGGGCCCCATCGGCACCCGTCTGCGGGCGGAGTTTCCCCGGCTGTTCGCGGAGTTCTACCGCGCCGCGCAGGAGACGGTCATCCCGAACCTGCACCGGATCCTGACCCTGTACCGGGCCGCCGACCTCCCGATCGTGCACGTCACCACGGGCGCGCAGCGCCTGGACCGAGGCGACCTGCTGCCGCATATCCGGCGAAGGTTCGAGGACAGCACCGGCGCGGCCGTTGCGGCGACTGGCCTGGATCCCGTCTCGACATGGCGGGAGGTGGTCGCCGAGCTGGCCCCGCGGCCCGGCGAGGTCGTGCTCAACAAGGTGACCCGCAGCGCGTTCACCTCGACCGGCCTGGACAGCACGCTGCGCAGCCTCCAGGTCCGGAGCCTGCTGCTCGGCGGTATCGCCAGCGACGGATGCGTGCATCTCACGGCACTGGACGCCAGTGACCGCGGATACTGGACCTACGTGCTGGCCGACGCCAGCGCCGCGTTCGACCCGGCGATGCACCGCTCCGCGGTCGAGCACTTCCACCGGCTGTGGGGAACCGCCGTGACCACCGACGAGGTCGCCGACCGCCTCGCCTCGATCACAACCACGGACCGCGCACCCGCCACAACGTGACGCTTCCCTTGGCAGCGCCCGAAATCTGCGCTGCCCGTATCCAGTTCGACTGCGTGACCCACGACAGGTCCCTTACCGGACAACAGTTCCCACGCCTCAGGAGGTGTCTGGTGTCGATGCCGCAGCATTCGGCGACGCTGGCGATCAACGACCGGATCCAGGAGCGCCGCGCCGCCGGCGGCAAGGTCGTCCACCTGGGTTTCGGCGAGGCAGGGCTGCCGGTGCTCCCCGAGATCGCCGCCGTGCTGGCCGGCTCGGCCACCGCGAATTCCTACGCCCCGGTCGCCGGCACTCCGCAGGCCCGGGCCGCCGCCGCCGGCTACCTGACGCGGCGGCGCCAGCCGAGCACGCCCGACCACGTCGTGTTCGCACCGGGCAGCAAGCCGCTGCTGTACGCATTGTTGGCGGCCATTTCCGGCGATGTCGTGCTTCCGCAGCCAGCCTGGGTGAGCTACGCCGCGCAAGCAGCGCTGGCAGGGAAAGCCGTGATCCAGGTCCCGGTGCCCCCGGGCGGCGGGGGCCTGCCGGATCCGGACCGGCTGCCCGCGGCGCTGGACCAGGCCCGGGCAGCGGGGCGCTCCCCGGGCGTCATGGTGCTGACCGTGCCGGACAACCCGACCGGGCGGCTGCCCTCGAGGGAGCAGCTCGCCGAAGTCACCCGGATCGCGCGCGACAACGGACTGGTCGTCATCTCCGATGAGATCTACCGCGACCTCACGTCCGAGCCGTTCACCAGCCCCGCCGAGCTGCTGCCCGAGCGCACGATCGTCACCACGGGACTGTCGAAGAACCTCGCCCTGGGCGGCTACCGGATCGGGTTCGCCCGTATTCCGGATTCGTCGCTGCGGGAGGCGGTCATCGGAATCGCCAGTGAAGTGTGGTCCGGGCTGGCGGCGCCGATGCAGCACGTCGCGGCCTACGCCCTCGATGAGCCCGCGCCGGTCACCGCGCACATCCAGGCAGCCCGCCGTCTGCACGCCGCGGTCTCCGGCGCCGTGCAGGCGCTGTTCCAGGAGGCGGGCGCTGCCTGCCCCGGCTCCCAGGGCCCGTTCTACCTCTACCCCGACTTCGAGGTCTTGCGTCCCCGCGTCACCACCGGCGCCGACCTGGCCAGCCTCCTGCTGGAACGCTTCGGGGTCGCCGTCCTGCCCGGCGTCGAGTTCGGCGACGACCCCGCCGCGTTGCGGTTCCGCGCGGCCACCAGCCTCCTTTACGGAGACACCGACACCGAGCGGTGGGCGGCGCTGCGTGCCCCCGACCCCCTCCGGCTGCCCTGGATCCAGGAGTCGCTGACGCAGCTGCGCGAGGCGTTTCAGGACCTGCACTCGATCGCCGCGCCCACGCGCGGCTGACCTAGACCGCGGCAACCTGATGCGCGGGAAAGCCCTCGCTTCCCTGCATGGGACGCAAGTCGTCGAACCAGGTGGCGGTGTCGCTGAATTCCGCGAAAAACGGCCGGCCCACCATGTCCGGATCCCGGCACTGCAGGAACCGGCATACGAATGCCTTGGATCCCCAGATGTCGGCTACCCCGTCCAGAGCCACCTTGCCTGGCGAGGCGGACATCACGGGGCCCCGTGCCGTGCGTTCCAGTCCCGAGACCTGCTTGAACGCGTCGCGGTAGATGTCCACCACCTGCGCCAGCGGCAGGGCGAAGTACTCGCGGGCGCCGGTGTCGCGTTCGACGAACATGTAGTAGGGCACCGCGCCCAGGCGGACACTCTGGCGCCACATCTCCGCCCAGGCCGGCGCGTTGTCGTTGACGTGGCGGACGATCGGCGCCTGGACGCGGACGACCGCTCCGGTGTCGCGGATTCGGCGCATCGCCCGGGCGACCGCGTCGGTGCCGAGTTCGCGGGCATGCGAGAAATGAGCCATGACCGCGACGTGGCGGCCGGAGCCGACGATCTGCTCGAACAGCCGCAGCAGATCGTCGGAGTCGGGATCGGTGGTGAAACGGTAGGGCCAGTACGACAAGGCCTTGGTGCCGAAACGGAAGTTCCGCAGGTGCTCGAACCCCGGCCCCAGCAGCGGCTCGACATACTGACGAAGAACGTCGGTCGTCATGATCATCGGATCGCCGCCGGTGAACAGCACATCCGAGACCTCGCGATGGGAGCGGAGGTAGTCGACGATGCGGTCGTTGTCGTCGACCTGCTGTTTGAGACCGGGCATCCCCACGAATTGCGCCCACCGGAAGCAATAGCCGCAGTAAGCGTGACAGGTCTGCCCGTGGGAGGGGAACACGAGGACGGTCTCGGCGTATTTGTGCTGAAGCCCGCGCACCACACCACTGCCGTCCTGCGGAACGTTTTTGGTCAACTGGTCCCCGGGGTGGGGGTTGAGCCGCTCCCGCATCGGCGCCACGGCCCGCCGCAGCTCGGCCGGGCGCAGGCCGCGCGCCTGCAATGCCGCGACCTCGTCGTACATGTCGGCGGGCAGCATGTCCTTGTGCGGGAACGTCAACCGGAAGATCGGATCGTCCGGGACGGCCGACCAATCGATCAGCTCGTCGACGACATAGTTGTTCACCTTGAACGGCAACACCGACGACACCACGGAGATGTCGCGGCGGATGTCGGGACCCAGGCTGCGAACCTGCGGGATTCCGGACAATCGGCTTCCCGGAATCGTTGTCATCTGTGGTGGCACTGTCTGCCTTCCGTGCAAACGCGAGGGAAATGGATGCGTGCGAGCCGCCCGGCTCCCGCGGGACGGCCGTGTCTTCGCGGGCATTGGGCAGCGCGGCACGACGCGCCTAGCGGTGCGCCGAGGACGCTGCGGTTTCGATGCGGCTGCCCAGCCCCGTGAAGGGGTCTGCGATCGCCCGCAAGCGGGTAGTCACGTCGTAGGTCAGCGCGGCAGCGTCGACGCGGGAGAACAATGTGGCCGGGTACGCCGCAATCAGGTGGAGCCGATCGAGAAACGTGTACACCCCGAAGAGCGGATAGGGCCGGTTGAACGGGATGATGCGCGACCAGCCGGTGATCCTGACATCGGGAGGATGTTCGATGTCGGGCACGACCCCGATGTTGCTCACGACCACCTTGGCCAGCCGTTGCTCAAGTGGCGTCTCCACGCTCAGCGACGGGTAGCCCAGCGGCAGCTGTCTGCTGGCGATTCCTTGTTCGAGGTTGCGTTTCACTGTGTGTCCGAGAGCGGCCGGGTCGGAGTCATGGGCGACCTGGAGGTCGGCTCGGTGCCAGGCCACGAACTTCGAGGTCTCGGTCGCGGCGACCGGCGGTGTCACCCGCTGCCGCAGATCCACCGCCGTCAAGCACACCATGGCCGCCGGCCCGGCGACCGGCGTGCCGAACGTGCGCAGGCTGATCAGCACGATCCCGGTCACCAGGCCGGTTACCGATATGCCGCGGGCGCGGGCCGCGGCGACGATGCCGCGGGTCTCCGCCGGGCTCAGCCGGTCGTCGAGCTGCACGATCGGCGCTCGGTCCATATTGGAGGGTGCGCTCACCGGCGGCCCGCTCCAGCGTTGCGCTGCGAGCTCGGCCGGAGAGGCAGGCAACGACCCTCTCGTGCGGGCCTGTGGTGTCGAGCCGGTGACGATCGCGGTGTAGCGGTGCCAGAGCTCGTAATACAACGCCGTCCAGCCGCGCCCGTCGACGACCCCGATGTCGGCACGCAACACCAGGTATCCAGACTCCTGGCCGCGGATGAGCAACAGCTCAGCGACCCCTTGCGCGGGATCCCACGGGCGGCGGGCCTCGCGGTCGAGGACATCGTCCCCGCCGTCGCGGACGCGAATCGGCGGCGGGTTCCGGTCCGCTGCCGACAGCAGCTGCCCGGCCGGGTCTGCGATGACACGGGAGCGCAGAATGGGGTGCGCGTCGCACAGGTCGCGGTACGCGGATGCGAGCGCGTCGGTGTCGAGGTGGCCGTGGAACCGCGCGACCTGCGCCCGGGGTGTGCCCAAGCCGCCCAGTTCGATGTTGTCCAAGTAGCGTTCGAGAACTGTCAACGTGAGTCCCGTTTCGAAAGCGAATGGGGGTCGGTCGAGCCGGAACGCGCCCGGCGCTCACGCGGTGGTGGACGCCTCGGCGCGCGGCGCGGTCGGGAGGGCGGGGAACGGTCCCGGTTTCGCGACGTGCGCGCTCTTGTGGACGAGGAAGGTGCGGGTGTAGGAGAGCACTTGTTCGCCGTCCTGGTTGAGGCCGCGGGTTGTCACCTGCACCAGCCCGGCGTGCGGGCGGCTGCGGGATTCGCGCTTGTTCAGCACCGTGGTTTCGGAGTAGAGCGTGTCGCCGGCGAACACGGGGCGGGTGAGCTTGATGTCTTCCCAGCCGAGGTTGGCGATGGCGTTGAAGCTGGTGTCGATCACGCTCTGCCCCGCCACGATCGCCAGCGTCAGGGTCGAGTTCACCAGGCACCGCCCGAACTCGCTGGCCTCGCCGGCCGCGTTGTTGAAATGGATCTGCGCCGTGTTCATCGTCAGCAGCGTGAACCAGGTGTTGTCGGTCTCGGTCACCGTCCGCCCCAACGGATGCTGATACACGTCGCCCACCTCGAAATCCTCGTAAAACCTTCCCCGCCAGCCCTGCCTGATCACAGCCGGGCACCTCCATCCGGATCGATACGAAAGGTGTTGTTGCTGGTCGCGTCGGTGTGCCGAGGACGTCAGGGGGCCGGCGCGAGCGCCTTGGCCTCGGCAGGCGGCTGCATGGCGAGGATTCGGCGCGCACGGTCGAGGATCGGTTTGCCGACGATTTCGCCGTTCAGCCGTACGACTGATCCGTCCTCGGTGGAGGCGAGCACGTCGCGCGCCCAGGCGAGGACTTCCGGGCTGGGCGTGAAGATGTCGTTGACCACGGCGACCTGCCGGGGGTGCAGACACGCTTTGCCCCCGAAGCCCAGAGCCGCGGCGCGCCGCGAGTCCTCGGCCACGGCGTCGGTGTCTTCCAGGGCGACGGTGGCGCCGTCGAGCGGTTGCGGCAGGTGATTGGCCGCCGCGGCCAGGACCACAGCGGACCGGGCGTAGCCGAACGGCCGGCCGTCGGCCGGATCCACGGCGAGTTCGCTGCCCAGGTCGGCGTTGCCGAAAATGGTCCGCACCACGCCCGGCGCACCGGAGATCTCCTCGGCGTGCAGGATGGCGGCCGCGGTCTCCAGGATCGCGATCAGGCGGGCGCCCGCTCCCAGATGCCGCACCACCGTGACCACATCGCGGGCCTGGGTGATTTTCGGGACCATCACGACCGTGTGGTGGCGCGCGAGCATGGCCAGGTCCGCGCGGTGCCAGGGTGTTGACGCGTCGTTGATGCGCACCACGCAGGTGTCGGCGTCTCGCCCGGAAAGCCACTCGTCGACGTTGTCGCGCGCTTGGTCTTTCAGCGCGGGTCCCACGGAGTCCTCGAGGTCGAGCATGACGAGGTCGGCGCCGCTGGCCACCGCCTTCGCGAACCGGTCGGGTCTGTGCCCCGGTACCGCCAGCAAGGACCGCGCGCGCGAAACTACGTCAGGATTGGTCATGGGATATTCCTGCCCTTTCTCTCATCGTGCGATTCGAGACGAACCGTGGCGGGTCGTTTCACCTGTTCCGGACGGTCAACCTCGGACGGCTGCGGTCGCCGTCTCGGCGCTGCGGATTCGTTCGTCGGCCCGCTGCTGGGCCACTTTTAGCGGCGGGACATCGTCTTCGGCGGCCTGACACAGGATCTCGGCGGTCGTTTCGTAGATCCGGCCTACTCGCACGGCCGCCTCGCGTTCACGGTTCAGACCGGCGAGCTCCTGTGCTGCGTGGATCACTCCTCCCGCGTTGACGACATAGTCAGGGGCGTAGAGCACCCGCTGCGCGTGCAGGTCGTCGGCGACGGAGTCGTGCGCGAGTTGGTTGTTGGCTGCGCCGCACACCACCCGGGCACGCAGGCGAGCTACCGCGTGGGCGTCCAGCGCTCCGCCCAGTGCGCACGGCGCGTACACGTCCAGATCGGCGCTGGCCAGCGCTTCGGTGTCCACGGCGACGTCCACCTCGGGGTGATCCCGTCGCACGGCCTCGACGGCGCGGTCGCTGATGTCGCTGACCACGACGGACGCGCCGCCCTGCAACAGCCTTTTGACCAGAGCCGTTCCGACCTTGCCCACGCCCGCGACGCCGACCCGGCGACCCGCGAGCGACGGGGACCCCCACACATGTTCCGCACAGGCCACCATCGCGCGGAACACCCCGTAGGCCGTGGCCGGCGAGGGATCGCCGGTGCCGCTGTTCTCCCGCGAACGGCCTGCCACGTACGAACAGTCACGGGCGATCGCGTCCATGTCGGTTGCAGTCGTGCCCGAATCGGGGGCGGTGATGTAGCTGCCGCGCAGCGAGTTCACCACCCGCCCGTACGCACGCCACAGCGCGTCGGTCTTGTCGCTGGCGGGATCGCCGATGATCACGGCCTTGCCGCCGCCGAGCGCGAGGCCGGCGAGGGCGTTCTTGTACGCCATCGCTTGCGACAGGCGCAGTGCGTCCGACAGGGCGTTTTCGGCACTGGAATACGCATGGAACCTGACACCGCCGAGCGCGGGCCCCAACGCGGTCGAGTACACCGCGATGATCGCCTTGAGCCCGGCACGGGAGTCGTGATGAAAAACGATGTTCTCGTGCCCGATTTTGTCGAAGAATTCCGGAAGCATCGAAAGTCCTCCCCCAATGGAATCGGATTGGCCTGTCGGCACCAGCTCGTCGTGCACGCCGGATTCCGCTTGCGGCGCCCGCCGCGCGAAAGGGGATCCCGAGGCGCATCCGCTCTGATGGCGCGCACGGGACCCTCGCCTGCTCGTGATCACGCCCGAGGCGACAAGGGAACGCAGCTCGTCCCGGTCGATGCATGGCCAACGCTAGGACGTCCGCAGGAGGCGGACAATCCACTCGCCGTCGCGGTTCTATCCAGTATGCGAGGGACGCGCGGCGGGGTGGCGACACGGGAACCACCCGCCGGGGCGAACACGACGATGCCCGCGTGCGCGAGAGGGAAATCTCCGCGCGGGCGGGCAATCGGCCGGACGGCGGAGCGAGCCCGTGCCTCACGTCGCCGGGTCGGGTTTAGGGCCGGGGCGGAGGCTGCAACATCGCCCGATCGTTTCAGCGGCGGGGCAGCTATCTGCTGGCGAGGTCTGAGCGGATCGCGCCGTGGCGGCTCAGCATGGCCGCGCACGCCAGCGCCGCGATGATCGAGACAGCCCCACCGATGCAGAGCGGTGACCGCCCTCCGAACATCTCGGCCATCCACCCCACCATCGGACCGGCGGCAGGATAACCGCCGAGTTGGGCGAGCACGTAGAACCCCATGACACGCCCGCGCATCTCCGGACCGCAGCGGGCTTGCACGAGCGACAGGGCAGTGTTGAGGAAGGTGACGCTGGCCAAGCCCACGGGCACGAGCGCGATGCCGAACGCAACGTACGTCGGCATGAACGAGACCACGACCTCGGCGGCGCCGAATCCCGCTGCGGCAAGCAGCATCACGCGCACCCGAGGCGAACTTCGGGTGCCGCGGCGTGCCGATAACAGCGAGCCGGCGAACGTACCCACCGCCAGCAGCGTTGACAGCAGCCCGTATCCGTCAGCCTGAGTTCCGAATACATTGCCTGCGACCACTGCGAGCGAGGTTGCGAACGTGTTGCCGAACGTGCTGACGAAAAACACGAGCAGCAGCACTGCGATCAGGTCTCTCCGCCCACGCACGTAGCGGAGACCTTCTCGCACCTGTCCTTTGGCCCGCCCTGCGGCCGAGGCACGGAACAGCTTGCCCGGCTCCATGAGCGCCAGCCCGGCGACCACAGCCGACGTGCTCACCGCGTTCGCGAAGAACATCCACCCCGTTCCCACCCACGTAATTCCGAACCCGGCCATCGCGGGCCCAACTATGCGAGCCAAGTTGAACACCGAATAGTTGAGCGCGACCGCGTTCGGGATCAACGCGTCCCCGACTATCTCGGCCACAAACGCCTGCCGCGCGGGAACATCGAGCGCGCTGAACGTCCCGAGCACGAAACACAGCACGTAGACGTGCCACAGCCCCACTGCTCCACTTACGTCCAGCAGTCCCAGCACGCCGGCCTGCAAGGCAATTCCGCTTTGTACCGCGATGCACAACCTGCGTTTGTCCGCCCGATCGGCGAGCACACCCGCCCACAGCGACAGCAACACAGTCGGCGCGAACTGGAGCGCGACCGCAACGCCTAACGCAACCGCGTCGTGCCCCGACAGCTGGAACACCAGCCAGTCCTGAGCGATTCGCTGCATCCAGGTGCCGACATTGGAAACGACCTGCCCGACAAAGAACAGCCGGTAGTTGCGGATCCACAGAGACGCAAACATGTCGCCCTTCGGCACCGCGGCAAGCTGCTCAACCGCCGCGTCATCGGACGAGGGACATGACTGCGCTTCGCTACCCGAGTCCGCTGGCACCGTCCTTGGTTATCGCATCCCTCTTCCCCCGGCTATCCGCTTGCAGCCCAACCGCTATCCGATTCGCGTTGACGCAGGGATACGCTCCCCGCGATCGGATGGCAATTCAGCCTGCGCACGCAGGCCAGGGCGGTCTCGGTCGCCATGCCAAGCGAGCAGGCCCGCGGCTCGGCCAAGCAGCGCTCAAGAACGCCGAGGCCAAACCCCTCCCCCAGACCGCCCAGCTTCGACGGAAGCGCAACCAGACGCCGCCGGATCGTCGCGTTCGGCAGCACCGAGCCAGAATCCAGCACAAGGACGCTCCGCTCGCCTGGCTCGGGGCACTCGGTCAGCTCGCGCACGTACTTCGCGATGTGCGGGCGCTTCGCGGTGAGCGGGCCAACGCTGAGCCGGGAAGTCCGCGGCCCTGGCTGCTGCTCATGACGACGGGGCCGTAGGCCGCGTCGAGGTCGTCGGCGACGGCTTCCCAACCCGCTCCTCCGCGGAGAATCCCGGCGACACGTCCGCCGGCCAGCAGCGCGGTGAACCACGCGACGTGCTCCGCGTCGAACCAGAGGCGCGGTGATCGACCGATCCATGCAGGCGGGCGAGGAACGCCGCGGTGTCCGGGCCCTCGGCGGCCGCCGTGTTCAGCACCGCATGCGCGACCGGGACCGGTTGGCCGCCAAACGGCACTGGCGGCCGGGAAGTCGTTCGCCGTCACCGCGAACCAGCGCCACGACGACCGCTGGGAATTCCACGCCACCTGCACCGTCGCCGGGGTGACGACCGCGACCCAGAATTGGGAGGCCGAGAGCCTGGCCAGCACCCCGGACGGCATCGTCGCCGAAGTCGCCGCGCGCGACGTCCTGCGCCAGCTGGCCCGCACCACCCGTGCCCGGGTCGCGGAGGCCGCGCGGCTCCTCGAGGAGTTCGACGTGCTCGCCCGTGCCGACGCCGCTGGTCCGGCCGCACCGCCGGCGGGCGAACAGGCTCCCGACGGCACCGGCAGCCCACGGGATCTGCCGGAGGGCCGTTGAATTTCCGCGCCGGCAGGCTGTGTCTTGAGCAGGAGCCGGTCAGGGCTCGGGTTGGCGGTCCCAGAGATGGACGGTGTCGGTGATGCGCAACGGCTTGTCGGGCGGGCCTTTGATGTGGGCGGGCACGATTTTCTCTTCGTGTTCGCAGTCGCCCCCGGCGTGGCCGCGGGGGTTGAGGCAGGTGTTGCGCCGGTAGGGCGCGACCGGCCAGCGGCAGGACCAGTTCGGGGCGCTGCGGCCGGTCGAGGCGGCGGCGTCCTGCTCGGCCGCGGCCCGGCTGGGCCGGTGCGCCGAGTGCACCCGCACGATCCGCACGCCGGGGCCGGCGGTGATGCCGTTGCGTTCGTCGCGGCGGCGGCCGGCGCGGGACCGGGGCAGCTCCTCGGTTTCTGTCAGCGGGTTCTTGGTCCCGGACTGGCCGATCAGCTGCCAGGCGGTGTAGACGACCTGGGTCCATGCGTCGGTGGTGTCGGGCTCCGGAACGGCGAAGCCCGCGCCGTAGCGGAGCAGGCATTCGTTGTCCCAGACCAGAGGAGGCAGAGCGAAGCCGTGTTCGGCGCGGAACCGGCGCATGTCGCCGACGGAGACCGCCCGGCCGTCCGGGCCGGTCGCGACGCGGACGTCGTCGGGCAGGGTGGCGAACTTGTTTTCGCCCGAGGCGTAGAACGTCAGCCGGATTCCCTCGAAATCGTCGGGGACCTGCTCGAAACCCGACTTGGTCTGGCAGAGCCACCGCGGCCGCGTTCCCTCGACCACAATGTCTCCCGGTGTCCAGGAGGACCAGGACACCGCCACGATCGGCGTGGTGATCTCCACCTCGCCGTTGCCGTCGAACGAGGCTCCGCCGACCAGGGTGTCGAGTCTTTCGGCGTAGCCGCCGATCGGCTGCTCGAACAGCAGCAGCCCGGCGGGCGAAGGCAGGCGACGCGCGGTCGCCTTCTCGGCCGGAGGCGTCGACGCGGCCGCCAGCGCCAGCGACGTCATGTCCGCGGTGGCGTAGTACAGCTCGGCCCCGCCGAGGGTCTCGGCCTCCAACCTCCCCAGCAGCTGCGCGGCGATCACGCCGGGGCTGAACTCTTCGGTCCCGGGCACGACCGGCAGCAACGTCGCCTGGCCGGAATTGATCGCGGTGCACAGGCCCTGCATCCCGGCCTGTGTGCCGTAGTACTCGCGCAGCCGCGCGCGCCACTCCGGCAGTTCCGCCGGTTCCGGCGCGGTCCAGGGCTCCCCGGCGAGATCCGCCGCCGCAACGTTCACCACGACACAGTCACATCCCCTTACCGAGCGTGTCCGTCCACCGTAGCGAAAGCAGACCCCGCGCAGACGGGCACCGGGTTGCGCAGCAGGTCGCGGACCGCCCGGCGCGATGATTTCACGGCGCGGTCGCGATCGGCATCGAACCGGTCGACCCGCCTGGGTGCCTTCCGGGTTCTGTCGGTCCCGGATGCCACGCTGGCGGTCATGACCGCAGACGTGGCGCACCCGGACCTGATCGACCTGGACACCGGGGATATTTACGAGTGGGAGCCCGAACCCGCCGGCGGCGGCGAGCCCGGCTACAGCCACCGTGAGGACCACGACTTCGCCTGGCCCCGCAAGGACCTGGAGATCCAGTACCGGCTCGCCGAGATCCGCACGCTCAGCCGCGACGGACTCGACCGGCTGCGTGACCTGGTCCTCAACCCGCCCGAAGACGACGACTGAGCTGGAGTGCGGGCAGGTCCCCGGCGCTCGCCGAGTTGCGGCGCCCGCCGGGGACACCCACCCGCCCCGGGGCCTGGTGCCCGGAGCGATCGACATCTTGCCCGGCCGGTGGGTTACCGCCGGAAACCGGGCCGGATCCCGGCCACCACGGCGGGGTAGGGGCCGAGGTGGTTGAGGGTGTACCAGCCGCAGGTCCAGCGCAGGAGCGCGATCCGCGAGAGCCGCCATTCGTCGGCGGCATCGACGAGCACTTCGCGGCACAGGGCTTCGCGCAGGCCGACCAGGGTCGTGTCCTCGCCGCGGGTGCTCATGGTTCCCCACCACAGATCCGCCGGCAGCTCCAGGAGGTCGGTGAGGATCGCCGCGGCCGCGACGCTGGTCCCGTTGCCGTTGTAGCCCCACCCGAAGGTGTGCCCCTCCATGCTGCTGATCTGCGGTCGGAGCCGTCGCAGCACAGTCGCCGATTCCCGTTGTGTCGGTCCGCTGGCCGAGGTCTCCACGTCGATCCGGCGATCTCCCTCTTCGGGGGTGCAGCCGTGGTAGACCCAGTCGTCGTCGCTGGTCACGAGGTCGTTCCTCCTGGTTGTGGCGGTTGACTGGCGGCGGGCGGGTCGATCAGGGCGAGGGTGATGTCGCCCCCGGGGTCCCCGTAGCACTCGGGAAAAATCGGGCGGATATGCCTGACTGCGCTGGTCAGGCATATCCGCCGATTTTCGGCGGATGCTACCGGGGCCCCGGCCTGGTCGGCGCGGACGCCGCGGAAGCGCCTGTGCTCGGTGGCGAACAGCTGTGCATCAGCTCCGACGCCGGTGCGGCATCATGAATCACTGCGCGGCCGAAGCTGTGCTCGCACCATCACCGAGAGGAACGTCCCGTGGCCCGAGACAAGCGCGTCGTCGCCCGCATGAAGGAGACGGGCGAGAACTGGACTACTGCCCTGGCCGCGATCCGCGCGGAAGATGCGAGCCGCCGTAGCGCCACGGTCAACGTGGTGATGCACGCCGCCGCCGGATGGCCGGACGCCCTGCTCGCGGCGCTGGAGAAGGAACAAGGCGCGCTGGGGTTCAACATCGTTGGCCACTCGGATGCGGTCTCAGGCGAGATCGAATCCGCAGACATCTCGGACGACGAGCACGGCGAACACATTGAGCTGGTGCTGCGGATCAACCCGAGCCAGCTGAAGTACCTGCCGAAACACCGCCCCCTTGAAGTGGAGCTGTCGAGGACGACGCTGGCTCGCCTCGCACGGCGAATGCCGAACAAGTGAGCGCCGGGCGGGCTTGAGGAAGCCGCGCAGCAGCCCGTACAGGATCAGCGGATCCGCCGGACGTAGGCGGGTGCCTCGCCGCGGCGAACTTCCTCCGGGCTGCGCTGCACGATTTCGTGCATCGCCCAGTACGACCCTGGCGCGGGCTCGATGGCCGCCCCTGCAGCGGCTTGACAACCACATAAGGACACCCCCCGGAGCGGCCGACGGTGCGCACGCGGTGGCCGAGCCGGGCGAGGAAATCGCGGAAGCTGCGGCAGCCCTCGTAGTTGAGCGGGTCGAACGCCGGGTCGAGGGCGACCATCTTCGACTTCACCGCCCTCACCTCGCCGGGCAGCTCCAGCAGGCCGCGCACGTGCTCGACCACCACCGCGGGGACCTCGGCCAGCTTCGGGAAATACCCCAGCCGCTGATACGACTTCAGCCACACCACCATGGCCAGCAGATGCTGATCGTTCTGCGTTTTCTCCCGCGCCCACGCGACCTCGGGGACTGTCGGCGTGAACGCCTCAGCCAGCTCCCGAGCGGGAACCACCCTCTTGAACCGCGGATACGCGGTCCGATCGATCGCCGTCACAACCCAGACCCCGAGCACCAAGCCGACGTAACGCAGCGGAGCCTATCCAGCACGCGCAGTCCGTTGCCGCGCGGGTTTTGCTACACCGAACTGATCACCCAGGCAGGTCGCGAATCTCTGAGCATGTCTCCCTGACCAGCAGATTCGGGTGCACATTGCGCCCTTTCGCTCGTATCCCGGCTGGCCCCCGACACGACCTGGCTCGGCGCCCGCACCGTCGCCGGTCACGAGGACGCTCCCGGACGGCGCGGCGGCGCGTAGGCCCTCGGAACCTCAGGCCCCGTCGCTCACGCGCGCTGCGTCAGCGACGGGGGGCCTTGAGTTGACGGCGCACCTCGTTCAGCAAGAGCGGTGCGTCAGGGCTGTGCTCTGCGGTGTCCGCGATCGCGGAGCTGCACCGGGTCAGGGGCGGGCCGGCCTCACCCGGCCGTCCGGATCGGCGAGGGACGGCAGGCCGCCGGCGACGAGGGCGCGGACGGTCTCGGCGAACGGGGCGTGGGCCGGGTCGGCTCCGTCGCAGCGGTCCAGCAGGGCGGTGAAGGTCGCGGCGACCTCGGCCACGACCGCAGCGGGCAGGCCGTCCCCGGCGTCGGCGACGCGGTGCAGCGCGGCGACCCGGGCGTGCGCGGCGATCGCTGCGCGGGTGGCCGCACCCGGGCCGGAGGGCGAGGCGGCGAGGGTTCCGCTGCCGGGCAGTTCGATCTCGGCCGCGTACGCGGCGGCGAGCTTGTCGGCGACGGACTGGCCCGGCCGCAGGTCGTCGTGGACGTAGATCTGGGTGGTGGCGATGCTGCGGTGCCGCAGCAGCCGCCGGACCTTGTCCAGCGGAATGCCCAGCTCGTTGTGCGCACTGGACCCGGCGGAGTGGCGCAGCGCGTGCAAATTCAGCTTGTCGGCGTGGGGGATCCCCGCGCGCCCGGCGAGCCCGCGCAGCGCTTTCGTCGCGCCCTGCTTGTCCCAGCGCCTCCCGGAGCCGGTGGCGAACAGCGGCGCGTCCGGCGTCAGGGCCGGCAGGCCCTGACGGGCGGCACGGCAGTCCAGGTAGGCGTCCAGGGCCAGGGCGACCTGCGGTGGCAGGGCGTCGGAGACCTCGCCCTCGTAGCCTTTCAACCGGTAACGCAGGCGCCGGCGGCCGCCGTTGTAGTGCAGGCCACGCACTCGCGCGGCGAGCGCGCCGCCGCTGCGGACGCCGGTGACCGGCAGAAGCCACACCAGCGCGGCCACCCGCAGGACGAGTTCCAGCTTCGCCGGGTCGTCTCCGGCGTCGTCGACTTCCCACCGCGCCTGGCGCAGGAGCGCGCCGGTCTGGGCGATGGTCAGGTACGGGGTCTCGGACTCGTCGACGGCGGCCGCCGAGGGGCGGTCCGCGTCCGAGACGGGGTCGGCGGTCGCCGTCCCGCCGAGGCGCAGGTACCGGTACCAGCCCCGGACCCCGGCCAGCCGCTGGTTGATCACCGACGCCGATGCCCCGCGGCCGGCGAGCCGCCCGGTCCAGGTGTCCACGTCCGGGGTGCGCGCGCCCAGCGGATCCAGCCCGCCCGCCTGGCAGAAATCCAGCCAGCTCACCAGCGCGCGGCAGTAGGCCTCGCCGGTGGCGGGCGACTTCGCGCAGCGCTTGCCCAGCCACTGCACCGAGAGGCTGCGCGCGGTGTGCTGCTCCCCCGGCCGCGGCATCGGCAGCGTCGCGCGCAGGGCCTGGAGCAGCGGCAGCAGCAGCGCCGGGGGCAGCAGCGGCAGCTCCTGGCCCAGTTCCCGGACCGCCGCGGCCGTGGCCGGGTCCAGCACGGCCCCCTGCCGGTTCCACCCGGCTCCGCCGCGGGGCTCCGGGGCGGAGCCCGCGCGCAGCGCAACCGCCGTCCCCGGCCCCGTGCTCCGGTCGTCGGGATGCGCGGAGGTCATCGGGACCGCGCTCCGTCGGCCGGAGCGCCGCACGGAGCGGGCGCCGGGGCCCGGTGCCGCCGTCCGCACGCCCGGGCGCGTTTCGTCACGGTGACGCCTCGGCGGCCCGCGGGCGTGCCCCGCCGCCCCTCCCCCGGGCCCTCCGTGCCCCACGCGGCCCGGACGCGCTGGGGCCGCGTGGGGCGGCCGCCGGGTTTCAGATGATCCATAACGCACATTATGGCATACGTCCGACGGTCACTCACAATGTAAAATTGTATTAACTGACTAGGTTGAGTAAAATTTATTCTTGAGGTATCGTCCCTGGTCATGATCGACGAACCGTCCCCGACCAGCGGAAACGCCGCCGCGGCGGGATCCGGGCCCGCGCCGCCGGCCGACGGGCTGCTGGACGGGCCGGGCGTGCCGCCCGAGGAGGCCGGGACCGGACAGTGCGAGGCGTGCGGCCGGGTCCTCCCCCGCGCGGCCGAGGGCGGCGGGCAGCCGCAGCGGTTCTGCCACGCGGAGCACACCCTGTGGCGGGTCCCCGACCGCAAGGGCGGCACCAAGCGGATGCGGTGCCGCGAGGTCGCCGCCGCCTGGCAGGTCGAGGCCGCCACCCGCGGCCGCGCCGACGCGCCCGGCCCGCCGATCGACCTGCACGGCCTCGCCGAGCAGGTCGCCTCCTTCGGGACGAGGGCCGCCGAGGTGCTCGCACCGCTCGGCGCGCTCGCCGGGCAGGCCGACCGGATCCAGGAAGCCCTCGCCGGCGACGTCGCCGCAGCCCGCCGCGAGGTGGAGGCCATGCGCGCCCGGGTCCGGGAGATGGAGGGCCAGGTATCCGTCGCCCAGGCAGCGGCCAGGACCGCGGAACAGGAAGCCCAGAAGGCGCGGGAGCGGGCCGCCGCCGCGACATCGAAAGCCGAGCAGGCCGAACGTATCGCCGCGCAGGCCACCCGCGAGCGCGACCAGGCCCAGGGCCAGCTGGACGCCGAACGGAAACGCCGCGAGACCGCCGAGGAACTGCGCGCCGCCGCCCTCACCGCCAAGGACCTGGCCGAGCAGGAGAACGCCCGCCTCGCCGCCGCGGTCGAGCAGCAGACGCAGCGCCTCGAGGAACTGCAGACCGGGGTCCGCGACACCGCCCGGGCCCACAGCGAGGAGATCGGCCGCCTCCACCAGCAGCACGCCGAGGCCCTCGCCGCCGCGCAGGCCGACCACGACCGGACCCTCGCCGAACGGATCGACCGCGAACGCACGCGCCTCGACCAGGAACTCCAGCGCGCCACGGCCGAACACGCTGCGGAACGGAACCGGCTCACCGCGGAGCTGGACGCCGCCCGCCGCAGCGCGGCAGCCGACGCCCGCGAGCAGGCCGAGACCATCGGCGCGCTCAACCGCGAACTCGGCGCCGCCACGGTCCGGGCCGCCGCCGCCGAGACCGACCGCGAGAACGCGGCCGCCGCCCTCGCCGGCCTCCGCACCGGCCTGGAAGAACTGATCAGCGACATCGCCGTGCCCCGGCCCGAGACCAGCCAGCCGGCCGACGTCGCGGACGGCACGCGTGCCTGGTTCGCCGACCAGCTCGCCCGCCTGCTCGACACCCCATGACCCCGCGCGCCCGCTCCGGAACGCCGCGGCCCTGCGCGCCCGGCTCGGTGGGGTCAAGCGGAAAGCGCGCTTGACCGTCGACGAACTCACGCCGCTGCTGCGGCTGCACGTCGACAGTTCCAGGACCATGACCCGAGACGAGGTCGACCGCACTGTGGGAGATCAGCCGGGAGTCGGTGCGCTCGACCATGCGCCGCCACACGGTGGAGCCGGTGTCCCGCACCGTGAGCGGCCAGGCCGAATACGTCGGCGCCTGCGTGCTCAACGCGCAATCGCCGCGCGCCACGACTGGCCGACGATCCCCGCGACGACGCAAGCGCGGAGCAATGAATAGGACCCGACGCCCCGGAGGCGCACGCGCCGGGCGGAGCCGCTATCCTTCCGGCCCACGGGGCTGTCCTGAGTCCCAGCGACGACGTGCCGCACACCCGATCCCGGCGGCGGCACCGAGCCGAAGCAGCCCCCGGGGCAGCAGGGAATCTCCCGACCCGTGCTGCGTGACGACGAATGTGTCCTCGCCCCAAGCCTGACGTCGGTCGACGCCGGGACGACCGCACGGTCAGGAGCCGCAGTGCCCTCCTCGTCCTCCTCGCGCCATCGCCGCAGCCAGATTCTCGCCCGGCGCGCGTTGACGCTCGAACAGCACGAACGGGCAGCGGTCGACTTCGCCCGCTATGGCGTGCTGCCCTCGACCCGTCCTTCGCTCTACGGCCGGTGCCAGCGGGAACTGGAGCACTACATCCTCGCCAACCTCGGCCGGGGAGACCTCGCGGCTGCGACGGAATGGCCGGACGGAACGGTCTTGGGGATCCGCTCGGTCACGCCCCGACCGGACAGCTTGCTGTTGGACCTGCA
The DNA here is from genome assembly GCF_002796545.1 of Amycolatopsis sp. AA4. Lineage (GTDB taxonomy): Bacteria > Actinomycetota > Actinomycetes > Mycobacteriales > Pseudonocardiaceae > Amycolatopsis. Next base: position 249,969 of record NZ_CP024895.1, on the reverse strand, counting down.
CCCCGACGCACTGCTGCCCGTGTTGCACAGCCTCCTCCCGCTCACCCGCTACCTCGACGCTGCGGCGCGGGGCCGGGCGATCCACGTCTGGCCCAACGGGACCCGATCGGTGACGACCGGCTGGTTCTACAGCGATCTCGTCGACGAGGTCGCTGGCGTCCCCTGCCTGCGCGCGACACCGACAAAAGCCGGGCTGGCGCTGGCCATGCTCGACGAGGACGCCGAAGCGCCGGGACGGGTCCTGCTGCGGGGCATCACCGCCGAACTGTGGAGCGGCCTCGCAGCCGAACTGCTCGGGACGTACACCGACCGCGACGACCCCGAGTGGCATCACCAGCCCGACCGCATCGCCCCCAACGAACATTGGCATCGGTTCCACACCGGTCAGGAGCTGGCCCGCACCCGCAGCGCCGTCCGCGGCAGCGGAATACTCCGCCGCATCGGCCTGCTGCAGGGCCGCGACGTCCGCGCGATCGCCGTCGACCCCGGCCGCGACCTCGCGACCGGCACGATCTTCGATGCCCCCGGCTGGCCCGCGCGCCGCCCCGGCCAGATCGCCGTCCGCCTCGCTCCCGGCTCCTCAGGCGGACCCGGCCCGCTGCTCTGGCTGCCGACCGCACCCGACGACGGCGCCATGCCCGAGACGATCCCGCTCGAATCCGGCACCGCACGACCGCGACCGTCGAAAGACCAGACAGTCCGCCCGAGGTGAAGAGGACGAAATCCCGGCGGAGGCAATCGAAGCGCCGCACGGCCCGCAGCGGCGGCCAGGTGATCTACAAAGAGATCTGTGGCTGAGTCCCGTCGCTCGAAGAACTCGACCGGACGAGGTCCTTCGGTGACGGCGAGCCGGACCGGGCGTAGCCGCCACGATCGGAATCACCATGGCCGCCGTACCGCCACGCGATATCCACCGGCTCGACCGCGCCGCCGCCCTTTCGGCGGCTTCCCGATCGCCGCGCGAGCCAGCATGTCGGCGTGTATGTGCAGTTCGTTGGTGTTCGTTCGGACCCACAGCACGCGCACGCTGGACAGTCGCCTGACGTGCTGAACGATCGCGTTAGCACGCGTGACTTCTACCCAGCCGGGCAGTCCGAGCGAACGAATCCGCCGTCCGGACTCAACCGATTCGACGAGATCTTGCGCTACGCTCCCGGCGTTTTTGTTGTCTATCAGTAACGTGACGTCGCTGCCGTCGGGGTAGAAACCCAGCGCGTGATGGACCGCTTCCAGCTCGGGCCATTCGGCTCCGCGGCGGTCTTCCGCTGTGGTCCGTCCGCTTCGGCACCATCCCGCGTCGGTGACGAAGCCCCAGGCCGCCTCTCGCGACTCGGTGGCGAACGCCCCGTCTGTGGCGACGGTGAAACCCCCGCCCCTCGCAGGCTCGGGCAGTTCGATGACCCTGGTTCCGGCCCATTGGCGCAGCAGAACCTGGCCGTCCGTCGCCAGGTCGGCAGGAACTCGCCCCCTCCTTCGCTCTCATCCAGGCATACGGCAAGCAGTCGTCGCGGCTGCCGACCAGAGCATCGGCGCATGCGAAAGCCGCTTCGCTCGAACGCTGGAAGCCGCCGCGTTCTGCGCCGCACGTGCGGCACGTGGCCCACCACGTCCACAGTCCAGCCACCGTGGGGATCACCCACTGCTGGACCTCGTGGCGGCCTGTGGCCAACCGGTGCCAGCGACGAAGGTTCTCTCGGAGCACACCCGGTGCGAGCGTCGGCGGCATAAGAACGCCGCTGTAGCGACGAGCCTCAGCCTGCATTTCACGGCTGCTAATGCTGCTCAGGCGGTTCCGCGGCGGCGACCGCGGGGAAGCTGCGGCGCTACCGGCCCGGTCGCGGCTTCTGCGAGGACTCAGAACTTCGCGGGGCCGGCGCTTGTCGGCCCCGCGGTGCAGAAGTAGTCGCGCCCGGTCATCCACAGCGATTGCAGCATGTCCAGGGTCACCACGGGCACGCAGGACATGCTGACCTGGGATCCGAACGCGGCCTTGACGGCTGTGTTGACGGCTTCGAAGGCCATCAGCTGCAGCACGGCCGCGCCGGGACGACCCTCTCCGGGAGCGGCGTACAGGGCGGTGAGGTAGAGGGCTGCTCGCTCGATCGGCACCTGACCGGTCCGCCAGGCGAACCGGTCGACCGCGAGTGTTTCGTCGGGTTTCGGTTCGATCCGGGTGATGACGGCACCGATCGGCCACTTGGCCGCGGGCACCGTGTCGGCGATGAGCTGGCCGAGCTGCCGTTGATCGACTGCGGGCGCGCAGCTCGCGCTGAACATCGTGGGGCAGATGTCCCACCGTTCCCAGAAGCCCGCTGGCACTCTCGCCGTCCCCATGCTCGCAGGCTACGCGCACACCGGCCCTTGCTTTCACAGCCCGAGCAGGGCCGGCCGTTCACCAGCGTTTACCCGCCAGCAGACGAAGGCGGCCGTGACAGAGCGCTCAGCGCTGTTGCCTGGCGGTCCGCCCGGAGCGGATGCTGCGCGTGGCGCCGGTGTGATCGGCGTGGTGCTGCTCGCCGCTGCCGGCGGCCTTGTACTTGCGATCGCGACCGTGCTGGCGGTGCACACCGTCCGGTGCGTACGGCAAGAGCCGGCGGGTGTTCCGGCCGCTTCATCCGCCGGGGCCGGTCCCCGATGTCGGACACGAATCCGGACGGTCCTCGGTCCGACCCGGTGCGGCTGCCCTTCCCGGACTGTTGACGACGATCGCCCTGGGCGGCGGTGTTCTGCTTTGAACCGCCCGGGTGGCGGCGGTGCCGCTGCACGGCGATCGGCGCTAGCTTCGAGTGGGAGACGGTCGGCAGGGAGGCGCGGGGATGCACCCGGACTCGTCGAGGGCGGCGGCACGGTACCCCGATGCCGCTCCGTAGCCGAAGGAACCCGACCTCGCCAGAGTCACGGGACTGGCGGGGAGAGAAAAACGGGGCGCGGCCAATCAAAATGGCATGACGTCAATGGCACTATTAGATGACACCCACTCGGCTGTCATTTCTTGCTCACTTACAAGGTCGAGTCAGATCATTATTTCCTTCCAGCTTGCGGATTGGAGAATTATGATGCGCACACGTACCCGGTTCGCTGCGGCGGCTGTGGTGACCGCCTTGATTCCTGGTGCCGCGCTGGCCGGTACCGGCTCGGCCGCCGCCGCCCCGTCCGATGGATGCAAGTCCTGGGCGGGAAGCAGTCCCACGCACCTGTACACCTATGAGGGAAAGGGAATCGCGGGGTTCTACATGAACGAGCGCCGCAACAGCCCGCTGCACTGGCACGAATGCCTGAAAACCTTCGGCAAGACCATTTCCGGTCGCTTTTCATATCACGACGACATGGGCACGACCAGCGATCACTCCTACTACTATCTGGTGCCGTGGCCATTCGGAAGCAATAAAAACTTCTACCGCCTGCTGACGACCGACAGGCAGGATTTCAGCAACGAGGAGGTCTACGTGCTAGGCGACGAGTTGACCTACACCAAGCCCTAGAACGCCGGGAAGGGACCTACGCCAAGAACCTGCTCGCGGCACCGCTGCGAGCAGGTTCTTCCGAAAAGCGCCGGGCGATGTCAGCGGCGGGGCCGGGGTCGGGTCTGGTGCACCTGCGCCGGCTCGCGCACGGTGTCGGGCAGCAGGCCTTTCAGCAGCTCGCCGGAGTCCATGCCCAGTGCGTGCGCGGCGCCCAGCAGCTGGGGCAACTCGGCGCGGGTGCGCATGCCGCGCTCGAAGGCCGACCACCAGGTGGTCGACACGCCCGCCAGATAGGACGCGTCCTCCTGGGAGAGATCGAGCAGCTCCCGGCGCGCCCGGGCACGCCGGCCAACCTCGGCGGCGGCCCACTGCGCGGTCAAGGCGATCTTCGGCACCCCGCGATGATCGAGCGGCCTGCCGCGAAGAACCAGAGTTGATCACGGCAGCACGATCGTCTAGCCATGGACGTCCAGCAACGAACGTGGTGATCATGTTCACGCGATCCGCGCGTAAATGCTGGTCACAAGCGACACCGAGACAGCGTGGGCGGTCGGGTGAATGTCCTCACATCGATGCCGCCCTGAACCCGTTCGGCCGATTGCCCATCGCCGACCGGCCTACCACGATCGACGGTGCCCACAAAGGGCGAGCTTCCCCCCGGCTCGTCCCGGCGGCCCCTCGGCTGGCACCTCCCCCGGCTGCCGAGGGGCCGCCCCCGGCGCAGCGATGGAGCGGAGGCCCGGCGACGTGACCACGGGACAGGCCGGCGTCGCCGCCACCGCCGAGGACGCCGCCGCCGTCCAGCGCGATCTGCTCGGCGCCCGCCACCGCGTGCGCGCCCTCGCCGACCGGGTCGAGCTGCGCTACGGGGTCACTGCCGTCGAGCCGGGGCTCACGCTGTGGCGGCTGAGCTACCCGCACCCGGTCGAGATAGACATCGACTCGGCCCCCGCCTACCTCTTCACCGCGCCCGACCCCGACGACGGCGGCGAGGCCGAGTGGCTGCTGGACGGACGGACCTACCGCTGCCCGCCCGCGCCCGGCCTGGTGCTCAACCCCCGCGACCAGGCCATCCTGACCCTGCACGCGCCCGCCACCGTGCTGGCCCTGCGCGCTTCCCCGCAGTGGGCGGAACTCGCGCTGCGGCAGCAGCTGCGCGACCCCGCCCTGGACCGCGGCCCGCTGCGGCTCGACCACATCGCAACACCCGCCTGCGCCGCCCTGATCACCGCACAAGCCGCACGCCTCCCGCGATGACCGGCAGCGACGTCCCCGGCCACCGCGCTGACCGGGGAAAACGCATATCGCCCGGTGCATTCGCGGAGCGGATGGCCGCGACACAGGCACGCACCGGCAAGGACCAGGCCGCCATCCTGGCCCTGCGCACCGACTCCGCGCGCGGTCCGATGCGGTCGTCTACTTCGCGGTGTTCGACCTGCTCGCCGCCGACGACGCGGTGGCGTCAGTGCGCGAACGGGAGAAGACGACGTGTTCGTCGGCTGCCGGGTCGAGCACGCACCACCGCTGCAGCCCCAGCGCGGCCGCAGCCTCGGCGGCCTGCTCCAGCCCGGACGGCATGGCCAGCACTCCGGGCTCTCGGCGCGCCATGCAACCGGCCGCGCTGAGCACGACCAGCCACGCCGGCCGCGCCCGCATCCCGGGGGCGCGTACGGCGAACAACCGGCGGGCCGCATCGTCGGCCGAGCAACCGCGGAGCCCGCCGTCGAAGGCGACGAACCGGCTCAGCCCCAGCGGCGCCACCGGCTGATCGGGCCGGTCTGGTCCGAGGCGACGCCACCCCGTTTCCGCAGCCAGCGCCTCGGCCATCCGCCGGCACTGGTCGACGCTCGCCGCGGGCAGCAGGTCGGGGGCGCGCAGCAGGACGGCTTCGCTGACGTCGCCGCGGCCGCCGCGCAACGCCACCGTCAGCGGCATCCCGGCGTCGCGGGTAGCGCGGGCCACGGCCGCGACCGCCTCGCCCGGATCGTCGAGCGGCACCCGCAACCGGCACCACCACGCCCCGGCCGCGACCGCGGCCGCCTCATAGCCCGCCAGTCCCGCACCGGTCATTTCCCCAGCAGACCCCGTCCTCCCCGCAACCGCACGCATCCGCAGCAACTGGCCCGGAACTGTCCAGGAATCGTCCGGGGACCGCGCTGACCAGCCTCGTCCGGAGGAGTGTGACTGCGGGCATCTTGCGATCAGGCCGCGCCAGGAGCACGATCACAGCAGCACGTGCGGGCCGAGCAGGTCGAGCACCGGCCAGGGCGGCCCGGCCAGCACCTCATCCGACGCGGCTTTCGACAGATCTCGTGGATCGTGATCACGTCGCTGCGGGCCTGCTGATAGGACAGCCCCTGCTGCTCGGCCCGTTTGCGGACGGAGCGGGTCAAGGCTCGTTCGTCGCGTGGCATGGGTTGCTCGCTTCCCGGTGAGGACGCCGACGCCGCCGCCACCGCAGCCGTTTTCACGCCACAGCAAGGCAAAGAGACGCTGAGTCTGAGACATCTTCGCCCGAGGAGCGCACGTTCCCGCGTGGGCGGAACGAGTTCGGACCGGCTGGCGTCCAGCCGCGCACAGCATATCGACCCGCACCGACAATTCCTGGCACCGCGGCTACGTCCCCGCCGGCGCGTCGGGTTTCGCAGCGGCAAGGGCATGGTCGCTGGCGGGAGTGAGGGTGACGACGAAGTGGTATCCGCAGTTTGAGCATCGTGGGAATACGGATTTCGCAAGTGCACTGCCCGCTCCCCAGCAGGGCGGCGGCGTCCCTGACCCGAACGGCGGAGATTCGTCCCGGCGCAACGAGAGGCGCCCTACGGTGTCGGCTATGGCTGCCTCTCCTTCCCAACTCGGGTTGCGCTTCACCGACGCCGAAGCCGCGGCTCTGGCCCGGCTGCACCAGGCGGGGCTGCGGTCACGTCGCTACGACCGGCTGCCTCAGCGGGTGACGAGCGGCCGCTGGGAGTGCCCGTGCACGCTGACCGGCAGCCGCTGCCCGGCGGCCGGTGATCCGCTGGAACGACACTGCGCGGACGGTGAGCAGGCATTGGCCGGGCAGGACCATCCCGACCGCTGGTACCGCAATGGGTGCCTGGTCGCGGTGGTGCACTACCCCTACGGCATGGACCATGACGAGCTGACCACGGCCGCGGCAGCCTGCACGCGGCTCGGACTGAACCTCGACATCGATGCCCGCTGGGCCATCCATGCATGCGACCTGGGGACCTTGGCCGTGGTCATCTCGCACCGCGGCATCGGCTCAATCGCGGACCGCGCCTGACCTCAGCCGACGCTCGCGGCAGCCGATCACGCCGGCGGCTCCTGTCTTCCGGGGTGGGCGTCACCTCCGCCCCGACGCCGCCGAAACGGCAAGAAGTCCCGGCCCACAACGAAACCCGCCTGAAACCGGGCTCACCGACGACGTCGGAGCGGAGCTCCTCGGTCAGCCGGTGATCTGGAGTCCTCTTCGTCGTGCAGCTTTTCCTCGAAGGCTCTGGAAAAGATTGTCCAGATCTTCCCGGCACGCGGCGCAGTCCCCGCCGGTGCAGTAGTGCCCGGCCGGGAACCCGTGTTCGCGTTCCTGGAGCCTGAACCGGTGCACGGCGTCCGCGACGATCTGCTCCCGCGAGGCACCCGTCGCCTCTGCGAGCGCCTCGTCCTGGAACTCGAGCATAGTCGCGAGCCAATGGCACTCCTCTCGCGCAAGACCTCGACCGCCCCGGCATCGCCGTTCCGAAATTGACATAGACCGCGCAATGGAGCACATCGTGCACGGCGCTCCGAGGATGTCGACGAGCAGTCACCCGGCGGGCTCCTGCGGTGGCACACTGGGCAACGGTTCATGCGGCCGCGGGCGGAATGAACCGCGAGGAACCCGGCCTCCGAGAACAGGAAGGGTCGTCGCAGTGCAGAAACAGACCGCGCTGCGGCGGTGGTGGAACGGCCTGCGCCCCCACCACCGCGACGCCGTGTCGGAGCGTCGACCCCGCATGCCTCCTCGTCGACCTCCGGCGAGCACCACGGCGCGGAGTCGGAGGCGTTCACGCGGGTCGCGGCCATGGAGACCGTGATCGTCGCCGAGCACGCAAGTGACAGGCCGCAATGACTGTCACCGAAATCGGTGGCCGAACCCGGGCTGTCAGGCAGCGGAAAGGATCAGGATGACCGCATCGGACGAATCGGACGCCTTGGAGGCGGCCCGCGCCGCCGGCCGCGCTGAGGCCGAGGCGTTCTTCGCCGAACGCGATCGCCTGAGGGCGACGCGCCTCGAGACGCTGCTCGCGCTCTGCCGGGAGGGCGAGGACGCTCGCGTGCGCCTGGCGACGCGCTACGGCAACGACGACGAGAAGCGCTGGGTCGCCACCCCGGACGGACCACAGGTTGACCCGGTCAGTCTGCTGCATGCGTTTCTGGCCAAAGCCTGGGGCAGCAGGAATGGCCCGGAATTGGAGCGGGCGGACGCGCTCGCAGCAGCGCACGTGATCCGTCTCGCGCGCGACGCCGCGCGAAACCTCGAGGCGAACACGATGCGGCAGATCGTGCGGCAGGGGGTGAGCTGGGAAGAGCTCGCCTACGCCCTCGACACCACACCCAAGGAACTCCGGGAGCAACTGCGGCAGCCGGGAGCGGCGCCAGAAACCCCGATCCCGCCCGCCGGGGGACCCGGCCGGGACGGCGGCAACGGATGACCGGTCCGGAGGGCCCGGGACTCCCGAAGCTGGCCCGAGCCGCAAAGTAGGGGTGGAGTGCCTGGCCAGGCGATACTGGCGGGGACGTTCTGAGAGTTCACTGGTGACGGCCGGGGCGACGCGTTTGTCTGTCACGCGTGGTCGTGGTGCGCACGGCTCGGCACCCGCTGGTGCGCGATACCCTGCTTCGACCGCGTCCGCCGGGCCCGCGGCACGGTCGGTCACCCCATCGAGTCGACTCGCCGGTCGACGTCGTTGCGATCCAATAGTTTCGCCCACGACGACACCGGGCATCGCCCAGAAAGGCCGCGGCATCCAGTTGTCCTTGCACGCCAATACCGCCTCCGAGCACTCTCGCCCTCTCGCACGCGCTCCGCGACCTGCGGGACACCGTGCGGCAGCGCGCAAAGCGGTCCTCGCGATCGCGGGAATCGCGATCGCAAGCCTCTCCGCCTGCACCACCGCTTCGGCGCCGGACGCCCCCGCCCGGCCCTCGACCGGACGCTCCCCCGGCCCAACGGCACCGACAGTGCCGATGGTGCAGCATCCTCTCGACCTCGGCCGGTTGAGGCAGGCCCCGTGTGACGCCCTCACCCCCGACCAGGCCGACGGCCTGCTGGGCTCCGGCAGCCGGGGCGTCCCCAGGGTGCAGATCGTCGACGAACCGCTGTGCGGGTGGGACCACCACGGCGTCGTGATCCAGGTTCTGCTGCCGGTCCGGGGCGGCAACGGCATCGCCGACATCGCACACTCGTACGCGGACCGTCGTTCCCTCGACCCGATCCGCGGCTACCCCGCGATCGAATTCGGCAGCAAGGACGACCAGCACCGCAACGGCGAATGCCGGGTCGCCGTCGGCGTCAACGACCACGAGACGATCGACGCGAGCATCGTGATACTGCCCGGGGGCGACAACACAGACCCGTGCAGCGTCGCGCGCGACGTGCTCGACAAAACCATCGGAAACCTCCAGGAACATCCCCGGTGACGGAGATGGCGTGAGTACAGGCGACATGCACCGGGACGTCGTCGGCGAGGTGTCCGGCGCGGTGGTGCAGGCCGGAGCGGTCCACGGCGACGTCCACGTCCATTGCGGAACGAGCGGCCGCCGGTCCCGCGGCAACTGCCCCCGGCGTCAGCGGCGTTTACCAATCGGACGCGGGAATGGGCCGAACTCGACCGTCTGCTGTGCAACCGGCAGCGGCCTCCTTCGTCAGTGCTCAAACCAGTTTCTCGATCGCGAAACGTCCTTGGGCGGCGATCGCGCTCGCGGCCACCGCCCAAGGGGCTGACTCGCGTTCACTTGCCGGGAAGCGCCTCGCGCACCCGGGAGTTCGAACTCGCGAGTCGTGTCTTCGTCGTAGGTTCCGACCGTCACCACCAGCCGATCCTCACAGGCTTCGGCGTAGTAGGTGACGTTGTCGGTGTCGTCCCCGTCAGTCACGAGATGCGCGAGATACTTCGCGATATCGGCCAGCAAAAGTTCGTTCAGCGCGACCTGCTTCATCGGGTGGAAAACTCGTGGCCGAGCGGCCGGTCCGGTCAGATGTCAAGGTAGTTGGCCGCGTCTTCTTGCCGCCGTCTCATTTCCTCTCGCGCGCGCTCGACATCTTCGGACTCGACCCGTTCGTCCGTTTCGGTCGCGACGGAGAGCTGTTCAAGGGAATCGAACACGCTCAATTCGTCCGTGAGTTCGTAGTGATAGAGGACGAGTGCGAACCGCCCGCGCGCGGTTTCGGCGATCCCCACGGTCCAGGAGCCCGGGCCGACGGGATCGAGGGCGTCGCGCGCCGCGTCGCGCGCGCTCTCCGGTTCGACCAGCCAGTGCCCGTGGAACCTCACCGTGCGCGGCCGGGGGTCCTTCACCTGGACGGAGATCAGGGTGTCCCCGCTTGCCATTTTCTGGGTCAATGCGGCGGCGGCGAACTTCGCGATTGTCATCCCGGCGGCCGCGGCGGCCGCCGCGGCGCGTTGCCATGTCGGCAGGTCGCCGGACGCGGCGGGCACCAGCCAGTACACGGGGAACGGGTGGCCGGAAGCAGATGTGTTCGTCATGGCCTGTGCGCCTTTCGTCGACGGGGCCGGACTCGGGAGGGCACGGACGGCTCATTCATCTGCCGTCTCGCTTCATCACGGTAACATATTCTTCGTGTACACGACGAATATGTTACCGTGATGAAGCGAGACGGAAAAGGAGCTTCGCATGAACACGACGGACATCCTTGAGAACGCCTTTCTGCTGACAGCGGACCTCGACGGGCTGCGCGCCGGGCTGGTCGCCGGGCCCGGATTCGCGCAAGGTGCTGGCCGAGCGGGTGCGGACGGGCGCAGCGCTGCTGGACATGGCCAGTCCCGGCTGGCGCGACGACCTGCGGTCCCGCCTCCTCGCCGACGTGCGCGCACTGGACTTCGGGGACCCGGACGACGGGGTGCTGACGGTGCTGTTCGGCAGCCACGAGCGCGGGGTCCGCGAGATTTTCCGAGGCGTGCCGGTAGAAGCGGATCGCGCTGTGCTGTCGGCGGGCTGCGGGTTCGAGGGCTGCCCGATGGAAGTCGTCGGCGACTACGAACAGCAGGTCGTCGCCCTGGCGGAACTGTGGACCTCGATCGCGGGGGCGCGGATCCGGTGAGCTCCGGCGAAGGAAACGCCGGGGCCGGACCGGGCGGAGGCCGGAACCGGACGAGAACAAGGGCTTCCGGTGGGATAGCGCAGTGAGGTCGGAGTTTCAGATGCGCGAAGCGCACGAGATCCCTCCCGAAGCCCTGTCGGCGGAAAGCGCCTGTTACCTGGCGCTCTGGAAGCTGCCGAACGGGCGCGCCGCGGCATTCGGCAGCGGGCGGACGCCGAGCGAAGCGCGACAGGCGTTCCGATCCGGCTCGCGGGCGTAGTGCCTGTGCTGCACACCCCGGAAGCGTTGCGGAGCGCGGCGGCATCCGACGCGGAAGGGGGGGATGACGGACGGCCTGACACGGCGGCGGCGGACAACGAAAGGCGGCCGGGAGCCACGTGCGATGGCGTCCCGGCCGACTCCCGAAAGCTCACATCTGCGACAACGGAACCCGTTCAGGAGCACACCATGTCTACCACGGCACCCCTCATCGACCGCGTGGCCGCGCGGGCGGCGGACCAGGCGTTCTGGCCGGCGCGCAGGCGTCATCCGGACGCGATCGCGCTGCTGGCCGCGGCCCAGGCGACCGCGGCCAGCTTCGGCCCGCCGGTGATCCGGCGCAGCTGGCTCGCGGCTGCCCGCGCCACCAGCCGCTCCCTGGGCACGCGCCCGCCCGCTGCGCCGGAACTGCGGGTGATGGCGTTCACGCTGCAATTGGCGGACCAGGAACTGCGGCGGTCCCCGATCTGGTCGGGAACGCGCGGCGCCGCCCTGGACGAAGTGGCCGACGCACGAGCAGCCTGCGCGGCGGTGCTGAAGTGGACCGCCGTCCGCGCAGCCGGACGAGGAATCGCGGCGGACGCCCCCGCGATCGCGTGGTTGCTGGCGGCGTCCGCGCTGTTCGCGGAGGCCGGTCTCGGGGCCAGCCGCGCGGCGACCACGGCAACGGTGACCGCGCTGGTCGCCGCGTCGTCACCGTGCAAGGGGGCGCGAGCGTGAGCACGCTGCGCAGGATCCACGTCCACACCCGGCCGGGCCCGGTCGTGCTCGGTGTGGTCTCGCTGGTGCCCGGGATGATCCGGGTGGTGACGATCGCCGAGACGGAGACGGCGTCAGTGGTGCTGGAGCCGCTGACGCCGGGGATCGACGAGGGCCTTGCCGACGTCATCGGCCAGGCCGAGACGACCTCCGTGCCCGGACGCGTGAACGTCATCGCCTCGGTGGCCGACGCGCAGGGCGCGCGCGTGCAGACAATCCTGGACGCGCTGTTGTCGCCGGGCGCTCTCGACCAGGATCGGATCGCGCCACTGCGGATCGCCGCGTTCGTGCCCGAGGGTTCGAGCATCGCCGTCGACACCGTGCACGCGTCCGTGCTGTGCACGGGAGCTGGGTTCGACAAGGCGCAGGTGTGCACCATCGGCGGCGAGGTCGGCATCGAGGAGGCACAGCGGCCCGTGGTGACGACCGTGGCGGGTCGAGTGATGGTGGGCGTCGCCGAGCAAGCGCGGCTCACCTCCTTTGCCAGCGACATCGTCGTCCGACAACCCCGACCACGGAACAGGTAAGGGTCCGCAGCCCGTGCGGTCAAGCGCATGGGACAGCGCGCCGGTCGATCTGAGACACGGAGTTCTCGGCCTCCCGGGTCCGGGCGCGGGCGAGCCGCTATCGTCCGCACCCGGACCCCGGCCGCCCAGGGCCCGGCGGCGAGGACGAGGACGAGTATGAGCAGTTCGAACACCGACCGGCCAGACGATCTCCGGATCGCGCTCGCCTTGGTGTGGCAGGCAATCCGGCAGAACGGCGCCGACGTGCCCGACGCCACCGTGGAGGTCGGCGCGAAGCGCACACCGGCCGAAGGCCGCTACGACCCGGCCAGACGCGTGGTGTCCGTCCCGCGCGAAGCGGTGTCGGAAGGAGCCGCCGCAGTGCTCGGGGTTCTGCTGCACCAAGCGGCACACGCGGTCGCGAAGGAACGGCAACTGGACAACACGACCCGCGAAAGCCGGTACCACAGCATGGTTTTCGCGACCCTGGCGCAAGAGCTGGGGTTGGACGTGCAGCAGCACGAACGGCTCGGCTTCTCCGAAACGAGCCCCACGCCGAAAACCCGGGCCAAGTACGAAACCGTCGTCGCCCGCCTCAGCGCCGCGATCGAGCACGCCGACAACGAGCGACAGGCCGAGATGCCCAGCGCCGCGAGGCCCAAGCGTCTGACGATCGCCTGCGGCTGCACCCCGCCCCGCAAGGCGCTCATGTCCCCGTCCGTTCTCGAAGCCGGGCCGGTTTTGTGCGGAGTGTGCCGAAAGCCGTTCGCCGCGGTCGACGGCTGAGCAGCGACACCCGAACGCGAGACCGGCGAATCCGTTTCAACGCAGCACGCTCGCAGCTAGAGCCGAAAGGAAGCCCCGCCCCATCGCCCCGGTGCCAGGCGACGACCCCCGCAGGACCGCCCGCCAGTGGCCGAAATTCCTGTCATTGCATTTCGGATTGCGATAATCGGAACGCGTCGTGCGGATGCGGAATGCTCTATCGTGGGAACGAGGCAGAACGTCGCCTTTCGTAGGGATCGGTCGGCCGGGCTGCGAATCGCTTGCCGGCACACACACGCAGCCCGGTTCCCTCCTCCGGGAGGCCAGACTCCGGTCACACTCGAGGGGAAGGCGGCGCCATGACGACGGTAGCGGCCCCGGCCGTCACGGTCCGGTTCGACGAACACCCCGGCGAGTGGCGCACCGTCTACCACCTGCACAACGTGGACGAGCTGGTCGAGCAGATCGTGACCGGCCCGCCCGCCGACGCGGCGCCGCACGTTCGCGGCCACCGCGAGATCCACCTCGGCGCGCGCCCGTACGACCCGCTGCATCCGGAAATGGCCCCGATGATGCTCGTCGCCGCCGCGCGCGTCGTCGGCGCTGTCTACTATCGCGAAATCGACGCCGCCGGACACCCGATCGGGTACATCGCACGCGGCGACGGCCGCACCGACACCCCCGGACTGCCGTTCAGCGCCCAGGGGGCGCTCCGCTTCAAGGCCCGAAGACGCGATGAGCCGCGACCGGCTCCGCCAGGTCGTCCGGGCCTACCTCACCGACGGCCGCCGACCGGACATCGCCGGCTGGCGCGAATCCGAATGGGTCCAGTAGCACAGCGATGTGTGCTGGCACGACGATGACAGCGCCCTCGCCGACCCGCAGGTGACCCCGATCCACCTGTCTGCTGTTCTCGCCACCGCACCTCCCGTTCTCGGGCCCGCGGTACGCGGCCGATCGGCGCTCTGACGGTTCGGGCTTGCTGCGCGACCAGATTCGCTCTGCCCGGCGTAGGCGGCGAGCTCGATGGCAATGACGGGGCGACGCGCGCAGCCGCCGCTGTTCATGTTGCGTCGCCGGACTCGCCGGACTCGCCGGACTCGCCGGGCGAGCAAGGACAGCCGTCGTCCGTCAGGAGCTATTGGGAGAGCCGCCAGGACCGGGCCCCCTTGGGGGAATTCCAGGCGGTTCTCGCACCGCCCCGCGCTCGCGCGTCCGGCGGGCCAGGCTGTTCGACGCACGCAGGAAGGGCAGGCCGAGGACGGCCGTCGACGTAGCATCAGCTCCCGACGAGAACCGGCCGGGCCCGCCGCAGGCACGCGCGGAGGTCGCCCCGCATCGTCGCCTTCGCGACCGAGCTGGTCGCGGTCGTGCTGGGCGGGCCGCATGGCCAGGGCGATGCCCGTCTCGCCAGTGGCTCGGTCGGCGACACGACGCACCTGAGGCAGTCGTCCGGCGCACGGCAGAGCCGAGGCTTGGAGAGGCGAGCGCGGAGCGGGCCGGAGCCCCGCCCGAGGCGGCGAAGGGATTGACAGTCCGGTCCCGGACCGCCCCGCACTCAACAGATTGAACCATCCCAAAGCGAAAGAGCTCCTGAGAAGGCCAGCCGCCAGGTTAGCACGGAAGCCGCGGAACGGCCGAGAACCCCGCCGGCCGACGCAGGTCGGGCGGCAAGCCCGACAGCAGCCCGCGACCGCATTTCTTTCTCTCCCGAAAATCCGCATTCAATTCGATTGTTTCGACGCATTTTCGTCACGCATAGCAGGAATTCGTTTAGTCTTGTTCATGTGAGGCCGGGGTGACGCCCGGCCGAGCGGAAACAGATTGAATTCATCCAGCTCTATGCGAAAGCGAGTACCTCTGTGCTCAGTTCGACCGATCTTTTCTGCGGCGCCGGTGGCGAAGCGCAAGGCGGTGCGGTGCATCCCTGGCTGAAGACCGTGTACGCGGCGAATCACTGGGAGCAGGCGATCGAGACCCACGCCGCCAATTTCCCGGACACCATCCACACCATCGTCAATATCTCCCAGGTCAATCCTCGCTTTTTCGCCACCACGGATCTGCTCTGGGCCTCGCCGGAGTGCACGAACCACTCGGGCGCCAAGGGCGTGAAACGGTCGTTGCAGCAGGACATGCTGCAGCCGGACATGTTCGGCGAGACGCTGCCGATCGAGGCCGCCGAACGGTCGAGGGCGACGATGTGGGACGTCGTCCGGTTCACGGAATTCCACAAATACAAAGCGGTCATCGTCGAAAACGTCGTCGAGGCCGTCCACTGGGTGATGTGGAAGGCGTGGATCTCCGCGATGCACGCCATGGGCTACAAGCACCACGTCGTCTACGCCAACAGCATGCACTTCCCGGGCGTGGTGACCGGCCGCGCGCCGCAGTCGCGGGACCGGATCTACGTCGTGTTCTGGCTCGCCGGGAACAACGCTCCGGACTTGCAGTTGCGCCCGCAGTCGTACTGCGGCTCGTGCGACGAGGTCGTGGAGGGCGTGCAGACCTTCAAGCCGCGCACGAAGGCGTGGCCGGAGGAGCGGTGGGGACGCTTCGGCAAGCAGTACTACTACCGCTGCCCCAAACGGTCCTGCCGCGGCGTCGAGGTGGCCCCGCTGGTCTCCCCCGCCGCGGCCGCGATCGACTGGTCGATGCCCGGCCAGCGCATCGGGGACCGGGACAAGCCCCTCAAGCCCGCGACCATGGCCCGCATCCGGCTCGGCCTCGACAGGTTCGCCGTGGACCAGCTCGTCCCCGCCGGGGGCACCTGGAACAACGACCCGATGCCGGTCACCGACCCGATGCGGACCCGAACCACCCGCGACACCGAGGGCCTGCTCGGCATGCCCGACGGCGCGATGCTCGTCCCGACCGAAGGGCGCGACGGCAAGCAGGCGGCGCCGGTGGGCTGGCCGATGCGCACGATGACCACCCGCGCCGAGACCGCGCTGCTGGTGCCCTACTACGGCACCGCCACCAGCGCGACCCCGGCCAGCCAGCCGGTCGGCACTCTCACCACCCGCGACCGCTACGGCATCGCGTTCGTGGCCACCCTGCGCGGCGGCGGCAGCAAGCGCGAGGTCCGGCCCGTCGACCACCCGCTCGCGGCGTTCTGCGCCAACGGCTTCCACCACATGCTGGTCCGCCACAACGGAACCCGAGGCGCCCGCGACGGCCAGATGTGCTCGCCGGTCTCCGAACCGGCCCGCACGCTGACCACCGGCGGCCACCAGAGCATCGTCGGACACGAGATGCGTTCGAGGGTCGCCGTCGAGGACTGCACCTTCCGGATGCTCGAACCGCACGAGATCCAAGCCGCCATGGCGTTCCGCGAGGACTACGAGATGACCGGCAGCCGCCGCGCCAAGGCCAAACAGCTCGGGAATGCGGTCACTCCCCCCGCTGCCGAGTGGCTCTACGGCCGTGTCGGCGAATCCCTGGGCTACCCGGTGTACGACCTCGCCGCGTAACCCGCCTCCCCGGGGGCGGCCGGAAACCCCGGCCGCCCCCGACTTCCTTTCCGTCCCCGAAAAAATGCACACGAACAATTCCAGGGTGACGGAAAACCCCCTATGCGGCACCAGCTTCGCGTAAGTTTTATAGGTGTCGGAGCGAACGGGAGTGACACCCCGGAAATCTCCGGCGACAGATTGAACAATCCAGCAGAAAGGCCCTTTGCGATGACCGTGCTCGACTTCGTCTCGTCCACGATGGACGAGCGTCCCGACCCCGCAGACGCCGCGGTGGTGCCCGGCAGCGTTCCCGTGACCCTGCTCGGCCTCAGCGGGGTCCAGAACGACACGGACGGGCACGGCGCCGAATCCCCGGGCGACTCGGTGATCCGCGATGTCCGGTTCGCGCGCCGGAGCACCACCATGCTGCAGTTCGGCGTGGTCACCCACCCCGAACTGGAGGCTTCCCTCGGGACCGGGCTCGTCGTGCTCAGCCCCGGCGACCGCGAAACCCTGATCGCGAATCTGCTCGGGCACCGCGAGTCCTGTGCGGACAAGGTGGCCGAGGGCGTGCGCCGCTATCTGCCCAAGGGACCGTTGACCGGCGCGGAAGTCGCGCTCGCGCGATACCTGGACATGCAGGAGCAGCCGCAGCACCGGGCCGCCGCGATCTACGCGGCCGGGCTGGTCTCCGGCCAGGTCGAGCCCGTTGCCGATTCGCTCCCCCACGAGCCGCTCGCCGCCGCGCTCGGCTGCCCCGCCGAATTCACCGTCGAACTGAGCACCGACCAAGGCTGGGAACGCCCCTTCGGTCCGCTAGCCGTCCGGTCTGGCGCGCAGGCCACCATCGGCCACCGGGCGTGGCGGCTGGGCATCGGCCTCGTGCACGGCCTGGCCGACGGTTTGATCTACGACCCGACGGCCGGAGCGACCTTCGGCGAGAAGCGCACCCCGAGCGAGCCCGTGCGAATGCCCGAGCAGCTGTTCGCCGACACCGGGACGACGGTGTCCGCGTTCGCTCGCGCCTACCGCGGCGACGTCCTGGCCGCAGCCGCCGCGTTCGTGCGCGCCACCCGCGCGCGCGGACGCGTCTTCCTCGCGAACTGCTAGCCCGACGGGGCCGGGCTCCCTCTCCGGAGCCCGGCCCGCGCCGGGCCGCGCTCGCCGTCGTCGCCCCGGCGGGACACCGCAGGCAGCCGCGACGCACACGGCCGGAATGCCATGCCTCGCCCACGCGAGCAGCCTCCCCCGCCCCGCCGTCACACCCTGTTGGCCGAAGGAGATCCGTTCCATGCCCCAGCTC
Organism: Amycolatopsis sp. AA4; assembly: GCF_002796545.1. Classification (GTDB taxonomy): domain Bacteria; phylum Actinomycetota; class Actinomycetes; order Mycobacteriales; family Pseudonocardiaceae; genus Amycolatopsis. The sequence continues at coordinate 232,141 of NZ_CP024895.1, read as the reverse complement.
TCCCTGCTCGACCCCGTCCGGCGCACGATCACGCCCGCCGACGAGCCGGACCTGTCCGACTACGACCTGATCCTGATCGGGATGTCCGGCAAGGACGCCCACGCCGCGCTCGACGTCACCCTCGCCCGGGCCCGCGCCGCCGGTGTCGGCGACCGCGTGTGGACCGTGCACGCCGACCTCGGACTGATGGAAGCCCCCGGCGCGTTTTTCGAGGGCCGTTACTACCCGAGCAACCGGGAACTCGTCGCTCAGCAGGCCGCCGCCTACGGACTGCGTCCTGACCGGCACATCGAGACCCGCCGCACCGTCCGCGACGGCGAGACCTGGCGGGACCAAACCCTCCTCGAAATGGTCGCGATGACCGGGAAGTTCCCCGACGCCGCCCGCCGCTGGTGCACCAGCGACCTGAAGACCTCCAAGATCTCCGCCGCGCTCACCCCGCTGGTCCGCGCCCTGCGCGGCAGCCTCGACCGCCCGGTGCGCATCCTCAACGTCCTCGGCATCCGTGCCGAGGAAAGCCCCCGGCGCGCGGGCAGGCCGACCTACCGGTGCACCGCCTCCAACGGCCAGCGCCACGTCGACGAGCACCTCCCGGTGCACGACTACAGCACCGCGCAGGTGTGGCGGACGATCCTCGACAGCGGCGTGCCCTACCACTGGTGGTACGACAGCGCGCCCGGCCGCGGCGACCGGGCCGGAGCCCGCCGCCTGTCCTGCTCCCTGTGTGTGCTGGGCAGCCGCCGCGAATGCGTCCTCGCCGCCCGCCGACGACCGCGACTGGCTGCCCTCTACCACGAAGTCGAGCAACGCACCGGCCACCGGTTCAAACTCGAGCTGCCGATGTCGCGGGTGCTGGAACTCGCGGCCGCGCCCGGCGGCCCGGAACCGGGCGTCGTCCTCGACGAACAAAACCCCGAGTTCGACGCGCTCGCCGCCCGCGTCCGCACCCGCCTCGACCGGCCAGGACGCCGCCCGGGCAGCACCTCCCACACCGCAGACCCGGCCAGTCTGTCCTGCACCGGATGCGGCTGACCCCGCCGCTGGCATGCCCCGTGGCCACGGGCCGGGCTCCGCACCCCCGAGCACAGCCCGTGACCACGGTTTCCTCACCCGGAAATCCCGGACGCACCGAAAACCCGGCGAAAACGCACACAGAAAAAATTGGGAACCGATTCGATCTCCGGGACAATTCCGCAAGCTATAGATTAGGTGGCGTAAGCCGGTCGGGAACCGGCATCTCGAAATACGCGGCGGGAGAGAATAGCGTGAATGAGAAATCGTTGTGGGCACACGGCGATGTTCACTGGTGGGGGCCGATCGAGTGTGACGACCTGTTTCTCAAGTTCGAGACATCCGCCCACTTGAACGACGGAATCCCCGACGCCACACCGGACGAGGTCGTGGCCCATATCAATGAGTGCGATACATGCCGAGATCTGGATATGCGCGTGTCACTCGACAGCGACGGCCTTCACACGGTCGAGAACGTGGCCTAGGCGCCTCTGTGGCGCGCGGGAAGCCCGCGCGTTCGCCATGGCAGCTAGACCAACGCGGACGAAAGGAAAGCTATGCCAGCAACTATCAAGTTTCGCGCGAAACCCGAGACGCTGTACAACGTTGACGGGACGTGTGACTACACGCGCATCAAGGTGCCCGAAATCGGCATTCGGCATTGCGCGATGTCCGAGTTCCGAAGCCATGCAACATTGCGCGGACTCGCGAACAGCGACCTTTTCCCGCGTGCCCTCAGAGGTGTCCTGAAGCAAATGGGCATCGCGGTCGGCGGATACATTCGGCTGGACCAGCTGCCCGACGGCGTGACCGTTGACGCATCGGGGTTCCTCGCGGCCGTGACCATCACGGTTGCCGACGACGCTACGTACCGGAGCAAAACGAGATAGTCGCAAGCCGCTTTGGCGCAGGCGCGGGAAATCCGCGCGTGCGCCATCGCTGCGGCTTTCACACGCACCAACCGACCGCAGCGAACTCGATCCCCGCGATCGCCAGCTCGGCGCCGCGATAACGCACTCGGCCTGACTCCGCTGCAGGACCGACCGCAGTGGCTGCTCACGCACTACTCCGGCGGCCCCCGCGGAGCCCGACCCCACACACGGCCGCCGGAGCGGCCCGTCCCGCAGCACCGGACGCACCGACCACAGAAGGAGAAACAATGGGAGACACCGCCAACGCCGTCCGCGCCGAGGGCGACGACATCGGAACATCGCAGACCATCACCCCCGACGAAGTCCTGCAGCGGCTCTACGCCGCAGCAGACGGCCGCCACCTGCCGTGGCTCGACGAACTCGCAATCGCGGCAGGACTGAGGGACCGGTGCTGGAAATGCGGAGCCATGGTCGGCATCGACGAGCGATGCGACCAGTGCGGTGCCGTGGCCAAGGAACCTGCGGTCGCCGCGGTGCTGGCCTCCCTTCCCGGCCCTGCCGCCACGCGGCTCGCCGACCAGGGCTACCGCTATCTGATCGCGCGCACAGCAGACGGGGCGGGGATCTACCTGATCCGGGACGACAACGGCGAGATCGCGGACTTCACCGCAGCCATCCACGAAGAATGCGTCCAGGAAGGCACGGCGGCCGGGCTCAATCCCGTCTACCACGTCCACGCGTGCTGCAACCTGGTCTCCGCTGAGGAAGTGCACTGGCACCCGGTTCCCCTCCCGCCCGCGCACACTTCGCCCGCATTCGTCGTGGCACAAGACGATCCGATCCCGTTCGCCGTCGACGAAGCCGCCTTGACGCAGTGGGTCAGCCGCCCTGAGGACTGGGAGGGCAGGCTTCCCGACCGCGCGGCCGAAGCACCTGGCGACGACCTATCGGTGCTTGTCTGCGACGCTCTCGCCCAGCACGTGCTGACCGGTGACCCCCGCATCGACCTGCAGGTCATCGGCGATGACGACAGCGACAGCGCCGGATACCGCGTGGTCCTGCACAACAAGCACGGCGACCAGCGCCTGGTCGGGATCACCTCCGGATGGTCCGAACTGGACTTCCCCGCCGACGAGAACACGGCGCTCGCTGAGGCGGCCCGTTTCCACGTCGACCAGGTGTGCACGGCCGCCAACTCTGTCCTCGCCGAACTGGAGACGAGTCCTGCCCCCGCCGACTCGCTGCAGCACTGACCTCGCTTCGGAGTTGCCGCACGCCGCCGCAAATAGACCGGCGACACGGGACAGCGAATTTCGGGCGCAGGCAATCCCACGCCGCCCCGCACGATCACGGGAGAACCGCATGCGACGAGACATCGGATTTGCCTATCTCGCCTACGGCTACGACCTCGGCGGGCAGAAACACGGCTGGCGGGTGCAGGAAGCCGACGAGAAAAACCGGCTGGCCGCAGAATGGTACGAGGCGGACCACGGCGAGGACGACGATTTCCTCGTTCAGGCCGAGTGGCGCTTGCTCGAGAAGCTGGCCGGGCTCGACGTCAAAGGCATGTGGAGCGTCCGCGAGCCCTTCATCGCCCAGCTCTACCCCGACGGGCTTTTCATCGACGAGGCAATGCAAGAGATCCTCGGCCTCGCGATCATCCAGTACGGCAGCGAGGCCCAGCCCTCGTACGCGCTCACGGCGCGGTCGTCCTGCGCGATCGAACAGACCCCTGCCGTGGTGGAGCCCGCCGCCTTGGCTGCCGAGGGGGCCGACCTCGAGCGTTCGGACCGCCGACTCGCGGACGCGATGACCGCGCTGGACCTCACCCCGCTCCAGGAACGGCCGCGCTGGCTGCTCCTGGCCTGCTGGGGCTGACCCCGAGCCGCAGCCCCGCCCGCGTTCCGGGGCGCGCTGCGCCGGATCACCGAACACGCCGATCACAGAAGGAGAACCACCATGGGAGACACCGCAAGCGCCACTCTCGCCTACGGCTACGACCTCGGCGGCGGCGAAGACGGCTGGAAAGTCGAGCAGGCCGAGGACTACGAACAGCCCAAGGTCCCCTGGTACGACCCCGAAACCGAAGACGAGGACGAGGACGAGGACATCATCGAAGCGGCGGAGCGGCGCCTGCTCGCCACGCTGGGCGGATTCACCGAAACCGACCGGCATGCCGACGGGTACCGCGACCGCAAAAAAGCAGCGGAGAAGTCCCTCGGCGTGGAGTTCGTCATGCACGGCGACCGGTACTCCACCTGCTACGCCCTGGCGACGACCACCATCGACGTGCAGGCCGGCGACGCGACGCCGGTGAACCCCGCCGAACTGTCCGACCCGGCCGACCTCACGCGGCGGGACCGCCGACTCGCGGACGCGCTCGGCGCGCTCGGCCTCACCCCGCTAGAGGACCGCCCGCGCTGGCTCCTGCTCGCCTACGGCAGCTGACCGGCGCGACCGCACCCGCCCCGGGCAGGGCCCGCACCGCGGAGCCCGGCCCGGGGCCGCGTTGTCGAGACTCGGAATCCGCGCCGAAAATCCCCGGAAAAATGCCCACAAAAACAAAATAATGGTCCCGTTCGCGCCGTGGGTCTGCGCGGATTGTCTAGGTTGGTGGTGTCGGCAGACGAGGGTGACGCCTCGGATGTCGCGACAGATTGAACCAATCCAGCAGTTCGGAAGGCGAAATCCCGTGAGCGATGAACCAGGTCGCGCGCAGCGCCCGGCGCGGCTCTTGACCCAGAACAGCCAGCTCAAAGAAATCGGCGTGTGGAATTGGACCATTCCTGCCTGGGCCGGTCGATTCGACGACGGCACTACCTACAATACGTGCCCGAGCGCGGGCATTTGCAGCAAAGTCTGCTACGCACGTTCCGGCGCTTATCTGTGGCCGCAAGTGCGCGGCAAGCACCAAGCGAACCTGCGCTTCGTGCTCGACGACCCGGATGGCTTCGAAGATGCGATGATAGCCGAACTCGGCGCGCGGCGCTTTCACGGGAAATGGATCCGCGTGCACGACGCCGGCGACTTCTTTTCCGACGACTACACGCTGCGGTGGATGCGGATCATGCGCGCCCGCCCCGACAGCCACTTCTACGCCTACACCAAGGAACTCGACCGCTTCCGACGGCTCGTCGCCCCCGACCCGCCGCCGAATTTCCTGTGGACCTTCTCTCTCGGCGGAACCCAGGACGCCGACCTCGACCCGAAGACCGACCGGATGGCCGACGTCTTCCCCTCCGAGGAAGCCATCGCGGCGGCCGGGTGGCATTCGCAACTCGGCGACGACCGCCTCGCCGTGCTCGGCGAGGCACCGGTGGGAATGTCCGCGAACCGGATCCCGAAATTCTTGAAACTCCTGGACGGCCGCCGGTTCAGCGAATGGCAAGCACAAGAGAACGAACGCCGCGCGGCGAAGAAGAACCGAGCGCCAGGGACCGAGTAAGAAAACTGATCCGGAATGGAAAAGCCCGCCCGGATTCGTTTTTTCTCGCGGGCGTGACCGTACGGTAGGTGATGTCGGCGGAGCGGGGGTGACGCCCCGCTCTGCCTCGCCAGATTGAACACATCCGCGAATCCCGAAAGGTTATTTTCTCATGCCTCCGACCACCCCTCGTTCCTGGACAACCTCCGAGCATCTGTCCGAATTGGAACGACGAGCGACCGCCGCGCAGGAGGCGGTCGAGCAGGCCGCCGTCGAACGCGCCCACTGGATCCTCCAGCACGCCTACGCGGCGCTGCGTGAGCAGTTCCCCGCCGCCACCTCGGCGGTCGTGGACACCGGACTGCGGCGCACCCTCAGCGCCTGGATCGTCAGCGTGAACGCCGGGGCAGACCCGCTGTGGACCGCCGCCGAGGCCGCGTCCGCGACCGACGCCCCGAACGCGACCGACGAGGCCGTCGAGGACGTCAGCTGGCAGATCGACAACGCGCTCCAGTACCACCCGCCGAAAACCCTGCCCGGCTGGTCGCCGAAGTCCGCCGAGCCCGGGCACTATGTGCTCGACCTGACCGCCGTACCGACCGTGCCCGCCCAGGACCAGCAGGACAGCCTCCCCACCGGGATCTCCCGAGTGGTGCAGGAAACCGTGGACTCGTGGCCGTGGCAGGTCGCCCTCGCCGCCCGCGAGTACTGCCGCGGCCTGGTCGAAGCCCGCTACCTGCCACTCGACGAGAGCGCCGAGCGGGAAGCGGTGCCCGCTGCGCTGGCCCCCACCGTGGCCCCCGCCTACCGCGCCGAGTACGCCACGCTCACCGCCTCGCACTGGACGGAGGGCATCGCCTACGTGCACGGCCTCGCCATGGGCGCGATCGAGGTATGGGAAACCGGCGAAGGCTACGGCCCGGCCGATTCCCTGGACCATATCGTGCCGATCTTCCAGAGCTCTCTGGCGCGGAACGGCGTCCGCCTGCGCGAGGTTTCCGAGGCGTTCGGCGGCGACGTCCGCCTGGTCGCCCTGGCCGTCGCGGATCCGTTCGGCGCCGCGCCCGCCGCCGAACCCGCCGGGCGCCTGCCGAATCTCTACGAGCGGCTGGGCCTTCCCCAGAACCGCGCCGTGAAACCCCCGGAGGTCGACGCCGTCTACCGCGCCCGCGTCCGCTCGCTGCGCCCGGACCTCGACCCGACCGCCAGCGCCCGGCAGCACGCCGCCGCGAGGGACGACTTCGCACAGGTCGCGGAGGCGTACAAGGTCCTCAGCGATCCCGTGGCCCGTGCCCGCTACGACCGCGAAAACACCCCGTTCTGACACCGGCGCGGGCAGGCCGCGTCGCGGACGCCACCTGCCCGCGCGGGCCGTTTCCCGCACAGTTCCGTGTCCCGGAAACGAACCGGCGATTCTCGAAAATAAGAGCAGAGAATCTGCTTTTGTCCGGAACAGTCGGGCCGGGCAATCGTCCGGTTCGCGGAATTGTCCGTAACGTGTGTGGTGTCGGCGGGCAGAGCGACACCTCGCGCGACCCGAATCGGCCCCGCAGAATTCCGTCGCACAACCAGTGGAGAAACCGATGACCAACCCGTCCAGCCCGACGGCTCACGCAATCCTGCCCGTGCAGCCCGACGACCCCGACGAGTTCGAGCAGTCGCCCGATCACCCGCCCGGAATCGACGAATACACCGACCACCTGCCGGACCCGGTGAGCGCCGCACACCGGGTCAACGACTTCATCGAGGCATACGGCGACGGTGGCGTGCACCCGCACGTGACGCCCGAGTTCGAGGGCAAGATGCCGCCGGTGTTCACCCGCGACCTGTACTCCCTGACGAAGGCGGTGCTGGAGTGACGATCCGCGCCCCAGGCGGTGCGGCAGGAAGCCCGAACGGCGCTGCCCTCTCCGGCCCGGCGCCGAGCCGTGTGGCCATAGCAAAATGATCCGTACATCGAGAAGGGGGAAACCGCAATGCCAACCACAACTGTGGAACTGTCCGACTCCGAAATTGCCCTGGCGGTAGAGGCTCTGGGCATCGCCGCCGCGGTCAACGACTCCGGCGGCCGACAGGCGGCTGCCCAGGCGATGAAGGCGCTGCGCGAGCGCTTCCAGGACCAGCCCGCCGCCGACACCGCCCAGACCGGGAACGGTGCCCCGGCCCGGCGCTCGTCGCGGCCCGGAAAGGTCGTCAACCGCATCGGCGACGTCAGCCCGGGAGCCAAAGTCGTCCAAGCCTACGACGTCATCGGCGGCATCCACATGTAGCAGGCGAAGCCAGCGTTACCGCGTTCGTCCCCCGGGCCGGCGCCGCAATGTGGCGCCGGCCCGCTTCGCGTTCCCCGCAGGGACGCAGACTGCGCACGCCCCTCTCGTTCGTCCGGACCGCAACCGCCGCGCATCCGCCCGCGACCGGGGCGAAGCGGCCCGAGGATTGCACCCCGTCCGGGATGCAGAAAATTTGTTCCCAGTTGCATTGGCCGTGCACGGAAGCCCATTGTTCTGCGCGATCGAATGTAGAGTACGAGGTGTCGGCAGAGCGGGAATGACCCCCCCGTTTCTCCGCAACAGATTGAACCTGTCCACGAAATCGAAGGAAACCGTTCCGTGAATTCACCAGATATCGTCGCCTGCCGCCCGCTGGAGTCCGTCGCGGTGCTCGGTGAGCGTGCCCTTCTCGCGCACGGCGCAGTCCGGCGCGCGGTCGAGGAATACGTCCACTGGACTCTGCAGCATGCCTACGCGTTGCTGCGAGCGGAGTTTCCCGCCGCGACCTCTCTGCTGGTCGAGGCGATCGACGGGTCCGACGGAGCCTGCCGGGTCCTGCGCGTGCGCGCGGGCGAAGCAGACCTGTGGCGCAGCGAAGACAGGACCGGCCGGGACGACGCGGACAACATGGTCCTCGACCTCGGTGTGCTGTTCGAAGACGCGGTGCGGCACCAGCTTCCGCACCGTCTGCCCGGGTGGAGCACGCAGGACCGCAAGGCCGGATTCTACGTCGCGGACCTGACCGCCCTTCCGCCCGCGCTCAACACGAGCTGCGACCACGGCCCGGCGTCCGAGGTCGCGCCGGGGATTCGCGGGCTGCTCGCCGAGACGTCCGAGGGATGGAGCCAGGAAACCCGCCGTGCCGTGCAGGAGTACTCGCGCGGCCTGGTCGAAGGGCGCTACCGGCCGCTGGACTCCATCGCCAAGTGGGCGACGGTTCCCGAGCAGCTGGGCCACCCCGTCCCGCAAGAAGGCTTTCTCGGCTACGGCGATGGCGGCGAGCTCGGCGTCGAAGACTGGCGCAGCGGCATCACCGTCGTGCACAGCCTGGCCGCAGGCGTGGTCAAGTGCTGGGGCACCCCGGAGAGCTACGGGACCCCCGACGACCTCCGCGCCCGCGTCCGATTCGGCCAAGCGTCTCTGCGCGCGCACGGCGTGAGCCTTCGCGAGGTCTCCCTCGCTTTCGACGGCGACGTCCGGCTCGCCGCGGCCGTCCTCCACCCGTTCGCTGCGCGGTGACCTGAGCCGGGCCTCGCCCACGGTCTGAGCATCCCCGCTCCGACCTGATCCGTGGCGGGCCGGGCCATTCCCGGCCCGCCACGTCCCCACGACCCATCCCCGGAGGGAACCCGCGACGCGGCCGCCCACCGGCCGCTCGCTACGGGCGCCGCGAGGCTGCGCGAGGACCCGCCCGCTCGACCGTGCTGGGTCTGAGTCCGCTCCACGGTCGGCCGCGCTGGCTGCTCCTGGCCAGCGGGGCTGACCGCAGCGCACCTCTAGCCCGGCCTCGGTCCCGCTGACCCGCAGCACCGAACACACCGACCACAGGAGGAACCGATGGACACCGCAGACGCCATCCTGGCCTACGGCTACGACCTCGGCGGCGACGAACGAGGCTGGAAAGTCGAAGAGACCGACGACCACGGCCATCCGGCCATTGCCTGGCACGACATCGACGGCGACAAAGACAACTTCGTCGAAGAGGCAACCGGACGCCTGCTCGCCGCACTGGCGGGATTCACCGAAACCGACCAGCACGCCGACGGTTACCACGACCGCAGAAAAGCAGCGGAAAAATCACTCGACGTGCACATCGTCAGGCACGGCGACCCGAACGACACTTCCTACGCACTCGCGACGAGCAGCGTCTCGGTCGAGGAAGGCGATTCGATGCCGCTGAACCCCGCCGAACTGTTCGACCCGGCCGACCTCGAACTCCGGAACCGGCGGCTCGCGGCCGCGCTCGCCGCGCTGGGCATCACCCCGCGCCAGGACCGGCCGCAGTGGCTGGTCCTGGCGTACCTGTCCTGACAGCCGTCCTCCACTCCTGCCCGTGGCCGGGCTCCCTGCGCAGGGAGCCCGGCCACGATCCGCTCCACCGGCCGTTTCGCCGCTCCGGAATTGCGCGACGGTTCCCCGTAAAATGATCGTGAAAATAAAAAGAAGGTTCCGTTCGCTCTGCTGAAACGCGCAGACTGTATAGAGTTGTGGTGTCGGCAGAACGAGGGTGACGCCCGTTTCGCCGCAACAGATTGAACGCATTCACGATATCGAAAGGCGCTGTCTTCTTATGGCTTCCACCAACGATCCCGCCTGCCGCGGGCACGAGCCCGCCGACGAGTTGGACCGGCGTTCGGACCTCGCACTCGACGCGGTCGAGCACGCGATCAAGGAACACGTCCATTGGACCCTTCAGCACGCGTACGCGCTGCTGCGCGCGGAGTTCCCGACCGCGACCTCGCTGCTGGCGGAGGCTGTCGACGGATCCGAAGGGACCTGCCTGGTCCTCCGCGTGCGGGCGGGCGAGGACGACCTGTGGCGCCGCAATGCCTCCACCGGCCGGGCCGATGCCGACGGCGCGGTCGCGCGAGCCGGTGAGGTGTTCGAGGAGGTGCTGCGGCACCGGGCGCCGGACCTTCTGCCCGGCTGGACGAGGGAGGACCGCGTGTCCGTGCACTACGTCGCGGACATGACCGTCCTGCCGCCCGCGCTGAGCCTGCGCGGCGAGGACAGCGTCACGTCCCGGGTCCCGCCGGGAATCCACGGACTGCTCACCACGACCGTCGACGGTTGGACCCCGCAAGCCCGCCGCGCTGTGCGCGAGTACTCGCGCGGCTTGGTCGAAGGCCGCTACCGGCCGCTCGAATCGATCGCCGACTGGCACACGGTCCCCGCCATCCTCGGCCTTCCAATTCCCGGAAACGGCTTTTTCGGCTTCGGCGACCGGCCCGGAGAGATCGGGGCAGATACCTGGCGCAGCGCCATCGCCAGCGTGCACGGACTGGCCGCAGGAATGGTCAAACTCCTGGGCGGCGGGGAAATGTACGGGGTCGCCGACGACCTCCGCATGCACGTCAAGTTCTGGCCGCTGGCTCTGGCCAAGCGCGGCTTGACCCTGCGCCAGGTCGCCGACGCCTTCGGCGGAGACGTTCGCCTCGCCGCCGCGACCCTCGTGCAGGCGCTGCCCGTCACCGACCTGCTCTGGGCCTCTCCGACGGTCTGAGCATCCCCGCTCGACCAGATCCGTCGCGGGCCGGGCCCGCCCGGCCCGCGACGTCCCCGAAAGCCACTCCGCAAAGGAAGACCGTCATGCCCGAAACGCCCCTGCAGAACCTGCTCGCGCTGGCCGCCGAACTCGACCTGGACCCGCTCGACCTCAACGACGTCGTCCACGACCTGCACAGTCTCCCCGCCAGCGCCATCAACAACGGCGGGCTCGAAGCGCAGATCACCTACTTGCTGGCCGAACTCGGCGAGACCGAACTCGAAGAGCTCCTCCGCGACGCGGCGCCGGACTGCGCCGCCCCGACCGCCACCGCGGTGCTGGACGCGGCCAACCACTGGTCCTTCGCGCTCGCCGAGGACCCGGCCCCGCAGTGCGCCGCCGCACCGCCGCGCCTGGCCGACGACGACAGCGCGGCAGCCGCCGAGGTGCGGGCGCTGTGGCGCGAGATCACGACGAGGATGGCGGAGCCGGACGGCCGGTGGCCCGCCGTGGACGTGAGCCAGTACCTCGCCGAGTGGTTCGCCGCGCACGGCTTCGAAGACAAGCCGCTCGGCGGTGAGCAGGAGTGACCCGTCCCGCGACCGTGTGCATCAGCTTCGGCATGGGGCTGGACAGCGTCAAGATCATCCACGAGTACATGACGGTCCCCGGGGCGCGTGACTTCGACTGGTCGCGGTGCCTGGCGGTGACCTCGATGACCGGCAACGAGTACGAGGCGACGGAGAGCGCCATGAACCGGGTCGTGCTGCCGTGGTTCCGCGAGGTCGGGTTGCGCTACGTGCAAATCGCGCGAGCTGGGCAGTCCAAATCGGCCGGTTACGAAATTTTGGACGACTCGACCGCTCCCCGGCGGATGTTCATGCGCGGCAACCACTGGCGGCTGTCGGACGAGCTGCTGCGCGCCGGGACCGTGCCGCAGGTCGCCCACGGCAGACGGATCTGCTCGGCCCGCGCGAAAGGCGACCAGTTGGACGCCTTCATGGCCGACGAGATCGCCGCCGGTCGCCTCGCTCCCGATTTCCGGCACGTCATCGGGTTCTCGGCCGACGAGCAGGCGAGAGCCTTGCGCGATTCGACCTACGGCACCAATTCCCGCAATCCCGAGTACCCGCTGATCACGTGGGACTACGACCGGCAGGCGTGCGACGCGATGCTGGAAGAAGCGCTCGGATTCCGGTTTCCTCGTTCTTGCTGCCTCTGGTGCCCGTTCCAATTTGCCAAGGCCGGCCGCGCCGAGCTGGTCGCCCGGTGGCGGGCCGAGCCCGGCGCCGGCGCGCAGGCCCTGGCCGTCGCCCGGCACGGCCTCGCGCTCAACCCGCGCATGCTGCTGTTCGGGTCGATCGGCGCGCACGAAGTGGCGTACCGGGAGAACCTGCACGAGGTCGCCGACCTGTACGACGAATGGGAAAAGACCGTGCCCGCATGGTCGGTCTACGAGGTCCGCCGCGGCATCGACGCCCGCAAGGACGGCAAGGGCCGCAACCCCCGCCTCAAGGGAAGCCCGTGGCGCAGCGTCAAGACCGTGGCCACGACCGGCGAGTACGGAGAAGCCCGCGAGGTACTCGCCGAGCTGGCCCGCGACCACCGCGTCGGCATCGAACGGACCGGGAAGGAGGGCATCGAACGCGCCTGGCTGCGCCGGTACCCCGCCGTCGAGCGCTACCCGATGACCGAGCGCTTCTACGTCGTCAGCGAAGCCGGGACCGACGACAAGAAACGTCCCGGGTTCGAGGAGAAATGGCACGCCTTCACCCAGCCGAAGCTGGTCGACGCATAAATGCGCGCGAATTCTTTTCAGGTGTTCGCGGACGGTCGCGACAGTCGTTTTGTGGAATAGAGTAAGGGCAGCGGCCGAGGCCGGGGGTGACGCCCCGGGAACAGCAGCGACAGATTGAACGCATTCAATTGAGGAGACACCCGATGGTTGAGCACGAGGACGACCCCAGCACGCGCTCCTGCACCTGCGGCGCCGAACCCGGCGAGCCGTGTGACTCGCTGTGCGACGAGGTCGTCAACGACTTCAGCGCGGCCGACCTGGTGCCGGTCGCGGACGCGCACCGGACGTACGCGGTGAAGCACTGCCCGCGCTGCCTCGGCCGCGGCCGGGACCGCACCGAGCCCGACCCCGACAAGTTCTGCCGGTGCGTGCTGGACTGGATCGACGTCCTGGACCTGCGCGCCGACGAGCTGCTGGACAGCGCCGACGACGCGTACGACGAAGGCGGGTTGATCGAGCACGTGCGAGTCACCAAGCTGGCCGTGCGGTGGCGGACCCTCGGCCTGGCGGCAGCCTTGCGCGAGACCGGGCACAACGCCCGTGCCGACGTCCTGACCGGGACCGTGCGCGTCACGACCGTGTTCGGCGCCGTGCGCATCGCGATCACCGCCAGTGGGCTCCGCGTCAAGCGCACCGACGGCACCGAATGGGACTGCTACGACGGCAGGAAATCTCGCCCGCTCGCGATGACTGCCCGCTCGGTGATCCCCGAACTCGCGGCCCGCTCCGGAACGATGCTGTGGATCGCCACCGCCACCGCGAAGCCCGGGTACGCATACCGGCGGCCGGAGGTGCTCGGCGTCGATCCGAGCGGCGAGGCCGACCGCTCGCGCTGCCGCCACACCGCGACCGCGCCGGTCGGCGACTGTTGCTCCGAGGCCCGCGCGAAACGCGCAGCGCAACGGCTGGACATCCCGGGCGCCAGGGTCGTCGTCGGGGCTTTCCCCGTCCCGGCCGACGCTCTCCAGAGCCGGTCGCGCCGTGAACACGCGGCACACGAAGCGATCAGCGCGATCGCCATGCATCTCTGGAGCGGACAACTGGCCATCCGCGTCTAGGCCGAACCCCGCCGTCCACCGCGCAGGCGTCGGCTCGCCATGCCCCGCTGACGCCTGCGCGCACGGTCTTCCGCGCCCGGCCCGCAAACAAGGCCGACGCCGCGCGCTCCCCTTCTCTTCCCCCGCGATCGCCCGCGCACCGATGCCCAGGAGACGACCTGCCATGACCGAAACGACCCATGCCGCCGCCGCGATTCACGACTGCCCGCCGCGCAGGGTGCGCGCCGTTCTCGCCGCGTTGCGCGAATACAGCTACCTCTACGACGGCGACGGCGCCGCCGACGTCCTGCACGTCGGGATGTGGTTCAAGGCCCACCCCGAGGCCTACCGCATGGCCCGCGATTTCGCCCACGCGCTGATGAAGGCCGCCCCCGAAGTCGCGTTCACCGTCTACGACGCGCCCCGGGACAGCGAACCCGGCGAGGTGCACACCTACGTCCGCGACCTCGGCTTGTTCAGCGCCCCCTGCGACGCCCACGGCGAGCCGACGTTCAGCCGGTCGAGGTGGCTCGCGCTGGCCGCGCAGCCCGCAGCCGACCGCGACCGCGCCATGGGCCTGCCGTGGATGAACGAGACCTCCCGCATGCCCAGCCGCACCGTCGCCGCGCCGCCGCGGCTTGTCGCCCGCTGGTCGCTCGGCGGCCCGGTCGTCGTTCTCGACGACACCGGCGGCGATCTCGTCGGCCCCGGGCCGGTCGCGATGGAGGAGAAAGCCGACGAAGCGCTGCACGGGCTGGGATTCGGGAAGGCGACAGCCTGGCGGCCGTACGGCGACACCGGCCGGATCCTGCTGGCCGACGTCTACCCCTGCACCGGCGACTTCTGCGGTTCAGGAGGTTGATCGCGTCCGTCGGTGCTCGGCGTCCGAGCCCGGACGCCGAGCACCGGCAGGTCTGTCCCGCCCGAAGAAACCGCCAGAGGGAGCGAGAATGTTCAAGCTGTACATCACCGAGGCCATCCAGAACAAGCAAGATCCGGACGACGGGGTGGTCTGGATAACCGACGACTTCCCGTCTCGCGGGGACATGATCGAAGACCTCCTCGCCATGGGTTACACCGAAGGGGACGTGGAGAAGGTCCGCAGCGGAGGCCCGCGCGGCTGGGTCGAAGCCGCCAACGGCGACGACATTCAGTGGGCGGACACCGAATACCGGGGCGAGACAGCCGTGTCCGACCTGACTCTCCCGGTCGAGCGGCTCGACCGGATCGTGGAAGCAGCCAAGCGGGACATTGCGCGGTGGATCGAGTCGGGCCAACTGCCCGACACCGTCCTCAACTGGGTCGACGCGTGCCTGGACTACTCGCTCGGCGGTCTGGACACAGCCGAGACCGCCGACGTCGAAGGCGTTGACTACAGGTACGTCACAGAGCAGGTCGAGAACTGGCTGTGGGACGGTCGCCCGTCCAATCAGGACAGGTAGCACCGAGGGCGTGAGCGGCCTGGGCCGCGCATCCGGGTATCCGAGGCCCGGCGTCCGCCATTGCGAATGCGGCTCACCACCCGGGCCGGCCCCTGTCGGCCCGGGTCGGGCGAGCTGTCCATGCTCCGATTCCCTGCCCGAGAACGGCTTCGCGCATGCCCGGCCGCACCGTCGCCGAGCCGCCGCAGGCCATCGCGCGCCCGTCGTTCGGCGGGACGGTCGGGCAACCCCGGAGCCGATCAGGTCGCCCCGGCCGACGGCCACGCAGGGCCCGACTGATGAAGCCTTGCCCTGGCCGGGATTCGGGCAAGGGGACGGCCCCGCCGCCGCTCAACGGCACCTCCCCGATTCTGCTGGCCTGCGTCCTTCGCTGCACCGCCGAGTGCTGCCGTGCCCTCAGCGGATCTCTGCCGCCCCTTCTCCCGAGGCGGAAACGGGAGCCGTTCCCGAAAAAGCGCATGAATTCAAGAAGGGCACTGAGACCGCTGTTGCCGCCCCAAATCGCCGATACGGTTGTGGAAGTGGCACGGACCGGAATGACAAACCGGAATTCGGCCCAACAGATTGAACTCATTCAGCACAGGAGCAACGATGCGCATCCCGCTTTCCTATACCTCTGCCTCGAACGCCAGCGAGCTGTTCAACGCCGCGTATCCGGAACTGCCACGAAACACCCGCACGGTGTGGGCGATGTACGTCGAGCGGTTCCCCGGCGAGGCAGACTTCCAGCGGCGCCCGTTCGAAGTGGTCTGGCTCGCCGACTCCGACTTCTTCACCCCGTGCAGCCAGTGCGCCCCGAGCGTCGCGAGCGTCTACCCCGGTCGCTGCTGCCCCGGAACCGAAGTCCGCTTGCAGGAAACGCACGCGCTGCTCGGCGAGCTGCTCGGCCAGCCCGTGGCGCTGCGGGAATTCGATATCGACGACCGGATCAGCCACAACGGAATCCACGACCACAACACCGCCCGCCACGTCGAGAACATGCTGCGCCGCGCCTGGGAAAACGGTGCGATCGGCTTCGCCGAGGACGCAGCCGACTTCGCCGACCTGATGCGCCGGTGGGACGGGGAGCACGACGCCCTGTCCGAGCGCAGGGCCCTCGCGAACTCCCGCCGAGGACTGCCCCGCGCCCTCCGCCGTTCCGCTTGACCGCACCACGCAGACGGGGTCGTCCCCGGCACGCACCGCGTGCCGGGGACGACCCCGTTTTCCTGTGTGCGGCGGCAATGCCGAGCAGATCCGGCCCGGAGGCCAGGCCGTCGTCCGCTGCCGCGTTCACGCCGAGCGCGGCAGCGGATCCGCTGATTCGGTTCCGGGCGGCGGCCGGTCCCCCGCGGCAGCCGCGTCCAAGGCGGCGGCGGACGCGGCGCCGGCCCGCGGCGTCGGCGCGGGCCGCTTGCGTGCCGCCGCGCGCGGCGGCGGAGGCTGCTCGGCTGCCCGCAGCTCCGTCGCCGTCCAGCCGACGTCTCTCGCGGCGCGGTAAGCCCTGCGCCAGGAGTTCGCGCGCTCATCCGTCTCCTCGCGTGTCCGCTGGCGAACCCGTTCGACTTGTTCGTCGGCCTTGGCCAGGATGGCCTCGACTCGTCTTTCCGCCCGCGCGCGAATGTTCGCGATGTCCTTGTCCGCCTTCGCCTCGATAGACTCGTGGTCGCGGGCCGCGTCGGCGGCGTGCGCCAGTTCTATCAATGCTTTCTTTCGCGGCTCCAGGGCCTTGTCCGCCATGGCTTCGACGCGTTGCTGCTGTTGTTTGTCCCCCATGCGCCCGATGGTAGGCCGAAACGCTCACGGATTCACCGGACAACCCGTGCTGAACTGCGCCAACGCCGCCACGGCCGGTATAGTTATTGGCGTCGGGGCCGGGGGTGACGCCCCGGGTCACCGGCACAGATTGAACCGGAATCCAGTACCTGAAAGCGAGCACCGAATCATGGAACCCACTTACATGTTCTGCGGCGAACCAGGCGGGTCGCCGGAACGCCTCTTCACGACATGGCTCGACGCCATGGCCTCGCTCGGTTACACCGTCCCCACGACGCGGCGGGCCGCTTTGACCGCGCCGTCACGGGTCCGCGCCTTGGAGGGGCGCGCGGTCGCCGAGCGCTGCCTGCGCATCACCCGGGTGGGCCTGCGATGAGCGAGTACATCCTCGCCGCCGAGCGCGGCGTCGACCTCTACGCCGTCTGGTCCGGCAACGACGGCGCCCCGGTCGCTGTCGGCACCCGCGCGCAGATCATCGACAGCCAGGCCGCCCGCGGCGCCCTGCGGCACGGCATCGAGCACTCGCTCGACATCGCCGCGCAGCTCGGCTCCAGCAACCTCCGCAAAGTCGGCTTCTGGAACGGCGAGGCAATCGCGGCCGACCGCAATCGCGCCCTGCTGCCCCGGGACCTGGTCGGCGACTACCTCCGGGCGTGGCTGATCGGAGACCGCGACCGATGCGCCGAACTGCTGGACTACCCCGGCGGGCCAACGGCGCGCCAGGCCCACGCCGACGACGAATCCGACGAGGGCGACGGGGAGCCGAGCGTGTTCGAGCCGATCGTCCTGAGCGGCCCGCCGACGATAATCTCCCTTCCGGCCGCCGCCGTCGAAGCTGACCTCCGCGTCCTGCGCGGCTTTCGCGAGCACGGCACCATCAACGCCATCCGCCCGGCCACCGACAGCGGCCGAGCATTCATCGCCCAGCGCGCCGTGACGTCGCCGGAAATAGACCTCACGACCGCCGCCGGACTGCGCCTGATCCTCCGCAGCGATCGTGACCCGTACTACCCCGGCTACGAGCTCTGGTTGATCACGACCGCGCCCGGCGAACCCGTCCGCGTCGGCGGCACCGGCACCGAACTGATCGACGACGTCCAGGACCTGCCGCTGGCGGAGACCGACGTTCCCCGCCTCGAAAGCATCCTGGACCAGCTCTGGACGGAAGTCGCCGCCGCATGGCGCGTGGCGCTCACCGCGACGGCACCGACGCTCGCCGACGGGTTCACCGCAGCCGCCCGCCGTGCCTGAACCGCCGACACAAGCCGACCCCGCCCCGGGAAGACCGAGGAGAACCCCGAGCATGACCACCGCCGACGAAGACGCGACCGCACCGACGCGGCTGGCCGACTACGTACCCTTGTTCGACGTCACCTCTCCCCTGCCGCTCGACCACGACCCGTTCGCGTTCGGCGAGTGCGGCGAACGGTGCCGTTGCGCGCCGGACAGCGCCGAGGGCGAATTCCTCATGTCCAGCTCGCAGCGACGCGACGAGATCCGCGCCCTTCTGACCGCAGAAGGGAAAACGGCCGAGATGTGCGGCCCGTGCAACGCCCTCGTGTTCGCCGCCTCCGACGAAGACCGGGCGCGCTTCCAGGCCGAGCACGAGGACTGCCCCTGGCACTCCGTGAAGTAGCGGCCGAGGACGCGCAGGAAGGCCCGGTACCCCTTTGCGAAGTGGTACCGGGCCTTTCTTTACGCTCCGGCGCCCGGAAATGCGCACGAATCCGATTGGCGGCATCCGGAACGCCCTCGCCTGCAAAAATCGCGGTAGGGTTTCATCAACGGCGATTCCTGGACCGGCTTCCCGGACCGTTTCGGGAATCGAATAGCACCGGCGGCAGTGTCCGCCTTTCCGCGTTCCCGGTCAGCGCGATCCGCGCGACGAGGTCGCTTCCGGCAAGGCAAAGACATCGGGGTCGCCCGGCGGCCCCAGACGACAAAGGAGAATGACGATGGCATCCACTCTTGCAGAGATGGTCGCGCGCTTCGCCTCGACCACCTACGTGCTGGACGTCCCCGAACCCGTCGAGTACACGCGGCGAATGCAAACCGCCTGCAACTACGACACCTTCATGATCGATGCCGGTCGCTACCCGGTGAGGCTGACCCGCCGCGGCTTCGCCTGGAATCCCGACCCGGACGTGCCGACCCCGGGCTACGTCGTCAACGTCGGCCCGGATTCCGCCGTGGTGACGGCGGAGGCCACCCACACCTACCAGTACATCGTGAACAGGCTGTTCACCGCCTCCAGCACGCAGGAGTCCTTCCCCGACGAGCGAACCACCCTGACCGTGTCGGTCCCTGCCTACCTGGTCAAGGACGGGCAGACCGGCCCGTTCGCCGGCTCGGTCTTCCGGCAGCAGGCGTAGCTCTCCCACCCGCCCGGCGCCCCGGCAGACGGGGCGCCGAAATTTCTTTTTGCAGCGCG
Organism: Amycolatopsis sp. AA4; assembly: GCF_002796545.1. Taxonomy (GTDB): domain Bacteria; phylum Actinomycetota; class Actinomycetes; order Mycobacteriales; family Pseudonocardiaceae; genus Amycolatopsis. Next base: position 212,896 of record NZ_CP024895.1, on the reverse strand, counting down.
GATCCCCGGAAATGCGCACAATTTCGATCCGCGACGGCAATACCGTTCTCGGCGGGAAATTGCCGCTGTAGGGTTTCATCAGCGGCCGATATCCGGGAGGGAAATCCTGGAATTCCCGCCGCGCATCGCATCTCATTCACCCCTCCTGAAAGGTGTGACCGATGGCCAGCGCGCCTGAAAAAATCCCCATTCGCGTCCGTCCGGACGAAACGCTCGTCCAGTCGGGCGGTGCCCCGTTGTTCCCCGCCGAGACCGCAGGCCCCGACAGCGCCCCCGGGTTCCGGCGAGCGGTCGCCGAATGGATCGCCATCCGCTTGAACGCCACGTGGCTGCACGGCAGCAACACCCTGCGCCGGGCCGAGTGGCACGACGACGTGCTCCGGCTCGTCGAAACCGGATACGAGCACGACGCGGGCTACCAGCCCGAGCAGATCCGCCCCGACGGGCACGGCCTGTACCGCATCTCCCACCCGTGGGAATGGGCCGAGGCCGACCTGTCCGTCCCCGCCGACGCGGCCGCTGTCCCGCTGCCCGCCTACACCGTCACCGCCCTCGCGGCGCTCGCGTCCGACCGGGAACTCGCCGACTACACCGACGCGGAGAAACGGGCGCTGCTCGACCACGTCGCGGACGGCGACCGGGACCTGCGCTGGCGCGCGCGGCTGGCCGCCGAGTCGACCGCCGAGCAGCTGGTGCGCATCGCCCACGGCGGCCCGGGCCCGGACATCTGCCCGCACGGGTGCGACGGCCTCTACTGCCGCCCGGACGCCCGGACCCACCGCTGCGGGCTCTGACCCCCCGGGGCCCGTGCCCGCTTCCTTCTCCCGTCAACCACTGTTCTGCCAAGGAGCAACCAGCAATGTCGTTCGCACACCCCGCCCGCGTGGCACTGCCGCCCCGGCCCGACACGGCCGACTACGAATTCGCCCCCAACGGAATCCTGCGAGCCGTCGGCCGGACCGCCCTGCTGCGAGGCCAGAAAATCAGCGTGAGGGCACGGCCTGCCCACCCCGGCGGCTGGCCGGTCGTGTTCACCGCGGCCAGCGCCCGCGCCGCGGCGGCGCAACTGCTCGCATGCGTCCACCGGCTTCGCGGCATCACCGCTCCGGCGGAGATCTGGATCGAGTCGCTCGCGCCCACCGTGCGCACAGCCACCGCCTCGCGCTGGTCGCCGGAGACCGGCGACCTCGTGCTGCGCTACGTCGCGCCGTTCACCGGGTTTCTCGATTTTCCCGCGCCCCGCACGCCGCGCCTCCTGACCGAGCAGGACGCCGAATGGTGGGCGCGCGCGCTTCTCGGACTCGCCCGCGAACTCGATCACTCCCACACCATCGCCGCCCACGCCGTCCTCGCCGACCGGGCGGACGAAGACGTCATCTCCATCCTCCGGCGCTCGATCCTCGGCGAGCTGGACGGACTCTCCGACCACGTCCGCGAGTACGCCGACGAGATCCTCGAAGAACTCGACGACCTCGACAGCCGCCACCACGAGGAACGGCAGGTGCATGCTCTCGGCCGCGCCCACCTGGACCTGCGCGCACACCTCGACACCGCCCGCCTCTACGACGGCGACACCATCGGCCACCAGGACGTCGCATACCTCATCCGAGAACTGGGGCGACGGCACGGGGTGCCCCTCACCACCGTGACCGCCCAGTCGCCGGTCGTGCTCGACGAACTCCCGCCAGGGACCGTGCTGACCGAGGACCAATGGATCCGTGTCGCCCGGACACCGGAAATGCTGGGGTTGATCGACCAAGCCAACACCCTCGTGCGGGAGCGGCAACTGATCGACGTCAGCGTCGCGCTCCGCGAAGCGGGAATCCTCTGCCGGGGCAACGACCTCTGCTGCGACACCGTCCTCACCGGACCCGTCGCCAAAACGTGGGGATCCTGTGCGGAATGCAGGCCCGCGACGCTGGCGGAGGCGTTGGCCATGGGCTGCATCGACCTCACGGAACACGATCTTCCGAGCAGCAGCGACGGAGGATGCCGCCGTTGCCAGCTGCCGCTGTGGCCAGGCGAGCTGGCCGGGCACGACACCGCCGAGGCTGCCCGGTGACCCGCCGGACCCGCCGCTCGCCGGAGCGAGCCCGAAGCCGGTACCTGGTCGCCAACGCCGTGTTCGTTCCCCTGCAAAGCCTCGTGACGGGCGCTCTGTTCATCACGCGCGACCCGGACAGCCTGAAAACCCTGGTCGCCATCCTCACCGTCGTCAGCGCGCTCACGTTCGCCCTCGTCGTCCTCTCGATCCGCGCGGACCACCGCGCCGGGCGACAGCATCGCGACTGACGCCGAACTGGCCTCCAGCCCCGTCCCGGCTGGCACGCAACACACAACAGGGACAGGACCGCGCCGGCCACGGGAGTGACGCCCTGCGACCGGCGACAGATTGAACGCATCCGAAGGAGATCCTCGTGACGAACACGACCGCGCACGACCCTGCCGAACCAGCGCAGCTGGTCCACTGGCCGCACTCCGGCATCGACGCTCCGACCACCCTGGCCTACCGCCTCTGCGCCAGTTCCCAGGACGCTCGGGACAGCGATTTCGCCGTCGAACTTCATCATCCCGAGCTCGGCCACATCGGTTGGGTGTGCGCCGAAGGAACCGGCGGGGCCGCCATGTTCGTGCCCAGCGACCACGAGCGGTTCAGCAGGCGGGACATGGCACGCTACGTCGAGCAGTGCCTCGGGGACGGCAAGCCGCTCGGCCTCGAAGAGAGGCTGCTCGACGCCGTGCTGTACGAGCAGAACACCGCCCAAACGGTCGATGCCATGCGGCGCAACAACACCACGCTCGTGCGCGAATTCACCGAATTCCCCGGCGGTGGGGGCATTCGCGGCGACGTGGCCGAACTCCACCGGATCGCGATCATGCGCGAAGACCGGGAGCTCCGGGCCAAAATCCTCGACGAAAGCCCCCGCACCCGCCGCGCGTTCGGCGGCGACTGGCAGATCTACAACGGCCGAGAGTGGAAGCCGCTCCTCGTTCCGCAAACCCTCGCCCAGGACGAGATCGCCGCGAAACTCGACGCCATCCGCGTCTCGGCCCAGCGGAAGACCACTGTGGACGGACTCTACGCCAACGGCGTGCAGTGGCACGCCCGCCATCCCTACTACGTCCTCGCCAGCGACGAACTTCCCGTCAACCACCGCGCCTGGTGCACGTGCCGGATCGGCCCCCGCGCCCCGCTGACCAGGTTCGAGTACTGGTGCCGGCTCGGGGTGATCGCCTCCGGCCAGGTCCACGCGCTGGAGAGGTGCCGCAGGCTCGTGACCCTCGACTAGCCGCGCACACCCCCGTCGGTCCCGGGCCGGGCCGCCCCTTTCACCGGGGCGGCCCGGCCCTTTTCCGTCGCACCGCGCGGACCCGATCCGCCCGCCGTCGGGCCGCCAAGACTCCCCGGGGAGAAGCCGCCGGGACTGGCGTTCCGTCCCGACCGGGCCAAAAACGCACACCGTTTCGACGCGCGCGCCGCCCAGCCCTCTAGATACCCCACTGGGGTATAGGATCGGCGTGTCGGCTAGCACGCCCCAGATTCCCTGGAAGGCGCAGGAAATCCCGCGCCGTCGCTTGCCGCCGGGTAGTGCGGCCAGCCTCCGCGCAACCCGTGCAGACAGCGCCTCGCCGCGCGAGCCAGCCCCTGCACTAATCGCGCGCTCGTCTCCGCCCCGGCGGCTCCCCGCTTGCGGTGTCCCGGCTCGCCGCCGCGGCACCGAGGTGGCACCGGCGCCCGCGTACCTCCGAACCCGTTTTCTGAGAAAGAACACCGTCCGATGCTGGGCTACGACCCCGATTCCGAACGACACCGGTACCGCGACGACGTGCACTACCGCCTCTATCGCGGCCCCGACGGCCGTCCAACCACGATCTGCGTGCAGGACTTCGACTATCTCGACTACGACCTGACACAGCTGCTGAGCAACAAGGCGTTCGACACCGAAGACGAGGCCAAGGACGCGCTCCTCCTGTTGCTGGCTCACTGCGCGCTCCTCCTCGGCATCTTTCCCGTTCCCTCAGACAAGCCGACGGTTTGGTGAGCCGAATGCTGATTCTCAACGGCGGCGGGCTGCCCACCCTGAAACGGTGCCGCGCGCAGTACCGCGCCGGCGCGACGCACCTGGGCAGGCTCGCCCGCCCCCGCCACATCGGACAGTTGCGCGAGACGCTCGACGCCGGTTTCAAAGTCGCCGTCGACAACGAAGCCTTCAGCAAATGGGATGATGCCGCGTACGTCCGGATGATCGGCCGGATCGAACTCGCCCTGTACGGGCGGGTCCTGCGGCAGTGGGAAAGGGTCGCTCCGCTCGCCGCGATGCCGCCGCAAGCATGGGCCGCGATCGGGAAGACGCGTCCGACGGCGTTGCCGGACTGGCATCCGAATCTGTTGTGGGTGACGGTCCCGGATGTCCCGTTCGACGCGCACGCCACGCTGCGCAAGTTCGCCGACTGGGCCCCGTTGATCCCTCATCTGCCGCTCGCCTTCTGCGTCCAGGATGGAGCCGAGGCCGCCGGAATTCCCTTTGAGTTTCCTAATTTGGCCGGACTGTTCATGGCGGGCAGCACCGAGTACAAGCTCTCTTCCGAGATGGCGGAGATCTGCCGCGAGGGCAAGCGTCGGGGCCTGCTGATCCACGGCGGACGCGTGAACACCCGCAAGCGGATCCGCTACATGCTCTCCCTCGGTGTCGTCGACAGCATCGACGGCACGGCCTTCGACAAGTACCGCGACGCCAATCTCCCGTGGGGGCTGGAAGAAGCGTCGGCGACCAGTTACCAGCTGGCGTTCTAGCGCCCCGTCCCTCCGGTGCGCCGCGACGACCGGACGCCTGAGCCGAAACGCCGCCCTCGCGCGGTGTCCCCGGGATCGAGACCGGGCTGACGATGGCTCCAGAGAAAGGAATCGACCCTCCGATGAACGCCGTGACCGCGTCCCGTCCGCACAATCAGCTGCCGCCGCCGAGCGTCGGCGACGTATTCGCGCACCCGCAGTACTGGATCTCCGGCGCCGGCCATGACGCGGCACACGCGGCCGAGTGCCCGCACGGCTACCGGCTCACCGCAAGCTGCCCCTGCTGCTACCAGGGCGAGGATCCGAAGGAATATCAGTTCACCACTGTGGAGCTGTTCGGCCTGCGGGTGATGTCCACGAGGCAACCGTGGGCGACGTCGCTGCTGGAGCGGGGAAAGCCAGTCGAGAACCGCACCCGGGCGATCTCGTGGCGCGGTCCCGTCGTGATCCACGCCGGTCGGAAGTGGGACGACCGCGACCGCGACATCGCCGCCGAGATGCGGGTTCCGGCAGTCCCCCGGAACGCGCCGACCGGCTACCTCGGCGTCATGGACCTGGTCGGCGTCCACCGCGACGAAGGCTGCTGCCGACCCTGGGGCGAGCCCGGCTCCTACCACTGGGGATTCAAGAACCCCCGCGTGTTCCACACGCCCATCGCCGGTCCCGGCCACCTGGGGATGTACCGCAAAGTCCCGCTTGCGGTCGCCCACGCCGTCGTCGCCGAAGCCTGGACGCGCGGCGGCCTGACGCGACTGACGCGGGGTCAGGTGCGCGCGCCGTTCGGGGTCAAGAGTGCCACCGAGGACACGTCGATCGGCGTTCCGGAGCCCTGAGCACGGTGATCAAGTGGCGGGGGTCGGCGTCCATCGCCCCGGCGCTTCCGCCAGTGCGCGAGTTCCTCAAGGACGCCAAGCGGGGCACCGGCAGCGGAGTGCGGCGAGGACGCATCGCATCGAGCAGGGTCCGCAAGCGTCACGGGTGATCGAGCCACGCAGCGGGCTACCACCACGTCGCAGAACGCCCGGGCCGCCACCTCCCCGCCGGGCGGGCGGGCCCGCCAGCGCCCTTTGCGTTCTGTTCGCACGGGCCACGGACCGGGACGTCCCCGGGCGGAACCCCGGCATCCGCGACGTCGAGCGATCGGAGCTGACCTCAGGGGCGACGCGGCGGCAGGCCGCGTTTCCCATCTGTATCCGATGTCAATCACGCCAGCACTTTCGTATTCCGTGCACGCATTGAGTGATAAAAGTTGATCATGCAGGAAGCATGTGCGACGCCCGGGAAAACGGGCGGGGATCGAACGCCAAGAGGAGGAACCTGAATGGGCATGAGTGTATTTTCCGAGGCTGCGAAGGGCCTGTTGTCCAGCGAACCGCCGACACTGTTCACAGCGGCGGAGGCAGACGAGGAACTGGCCAACTGGGAGCCAGTAGACGACCCGTACGTCCTTACGATCGGGGCCGGGTCCGACGCCTACATCGGGTTGCACGGCACGCTCGACGACATCGACGCCGTCCTGGCGCATGCGCAGGAAGAAGTGCGGAGAGCCCGTGCGCGGGAGAGTGCCGGACGGCTGGAACCAGCTCTCGGGCCATCCGGGCCCTGCCCAGCCTGAGCATGACGAGAAGCATCGAGAACGACACCCAGGATGCCGCGATCGACGAGGAGGCGATTCGGATGTGGCTCCACGTCTAGCGGCCCCGACGCCGCGCACGGCGCCAGACCCCGCGGTCGCCTGACCGCGGGGTCTTTTCGCGTTCGAGGTGCGCGTCGGCCAGCAGCGCCGCCCACCCTCACCCGCGACGAGCCGGTTCGACAGAATGCCCCCACAGCGCAGCGGGGGCATTCCCGCGTCTTGTGCCGGTTGCGGGGCCGCAACCAGGGCGGTCGGGCCGAGGTCGGGGCGGCACTCTGGTCGTTGCGGTTTTTAGAGCCGGACACCCGTCTCGCGGGCATGGTCACGACACAGCCGGTTCCGCAGAGCAAGATATGGAAAACCTATACGGTTTTCCCCAGGTCGCTGCCGCGACCTGGCACGCTGGTCCTTGCGGACCAGCGGAAAGGCGCAGGGGGTGCCTCAGGCCGGCGGGCCGCATGGGGGAACGAACGCATGCAGCACAACGAAACAGGCGTCTCCGCCGCAGGAGAGGTCGCGACGGAACCGGCGAGGACGCGCGGACACTCGCAGGACGGCCCGCGACGGCCGCGCACCTCGCTCGCCTACAACGACGTCGAGTGGTCGATCATCGAGCAGGCCGCCGCGCTGGACGGGAGAAAGCCGGGCTCGTGGGCGTCGCTCGCCGCGCTGGACGCGGCCCGAATGCGGGTCAGCGGCGTGGTCCTGGACCGCGGCGTGCTGAGCAAGCTTTACCTTGCGGTCACGGACCTGAGCAACCAGCTCGCCAAAATCGGCGGCAATCTCAATGACGTCGCCAAGCACGCCAACTCCACCCACGAGGTCGAGACCGTGCGCGAACAGGCCCTGGCGATCCTGGAGCGGGTCCGGCTCCGGGTGGTCGAGGCCCGCGGCCTGCTCGCCGGGCTGCGTCACGCGTTGAGGTAGGGGCCGATGATCGGGAAAGCCCTGTCCGGGTGGCGACCGGCGGGCCTGATCGCGTACTTGATGGGCCCGGGCGCGCACGAAGAGCACCGGAACCCGCACATCGTCGCGTCCTGGGACGGCTCCCCCGGCCTGCACCAGCCGCCGAAAGCGGGTCCCGGCGAGTTCGATTTCGATCTGCGGGCGCTGATCGGGTCGATGTCGGAGCTGCCGAAGGAGTTCGGGCTGCCGCTCGACAACCCGGCGGCCTCGCCGGACGACCTTCCCGGCGCCGAGGAATGGACGCAGTGGCTGCGCACGTCAGGGAAGAAGCGGCCGCCGGCGCACGCGCCGGAGTGGGTGAAGTACTACCGCTGGGATCCGAAGGCCGAGGCCGTCGTGCTCAAGCCCGGGTACGTGTGGCACTGCCCGGTGCGCTTGCACCCCGACGATCCGACGCTAACTGACGCGCAGTGGCAACGCATCGCGCAGCGCCTGATGGAGGCCACCGGGATCCACCAGTCCGGTTGCCGCTGGGTCGCCGTCCGGCACGCCGACGACCACATTCACCTCATGGCGACCTTGGTGACGGACAAGGGCGGGTCGCTGCGCCGGTTCTATCCGCGAAACGACTGGTACCGCCTGCGCAAAGCCTGCCGCGAACTCGAGCGCGAGCTCGGCCTTGTCCCGACCCCGGAAGCCGACTGGACGGCGACGCGACGGCCGACGCGTCAGGAGATCGGCAAGGCCGCCCGGCACGGCCGCGCCGAACCGGCGCGCACCGAACTGCGCCGGCTGGTCGCACAGGCCGCGGCTGCAGCCGGCGGCCCGGAGGACTTTTTCGCGCGGCTGCGCGAATTCCAGGTCGTCTGGCGTCCCTCCTACGCGGCGGACGGCGAGATCCGGGGATGTTCCTACGTCCTCGCGGACGACCGCACCGCCGAGGGCGAGCAGGTACCGTTCTCGGGCGGGAAGCTGGGCAGGGACCTGACCTGGCCCAAACTGATGCAACGGTGGGCGAGTACTCCGGCCGCGGAACCGGTCGAGCGCACCGAAGACGGCAGGTCCACCGCAGACGCGCGCCTGGACGTGCTCGAAGAAGCCGCCGAGGTCGTGAACGAAGCCGCGGAACGGATCCGCTCCGGCGACGAGGACCCGGCCGGAATCACGCACGCGACAGCCGACGTCCTCGGCGCGTTGGCGTTGGGGACCGAGTACCGCGATCGCGGGCCGATCACTGCGGCGTTCGACCGGTTCGACCGCGCCGCCAGAATCCCCGGACGGGTGCTCCCCCGCGACCACGGCCTCTCCGGCCGCGCGCTGCGCCGCGCCTCCCGCCGGATCGCGGCGGCAGGAAGCATCAGCGGCCGCGGTCAGGAGAAGTTCGCGCTCGCGGCGCTGGTGCTGGCGCTGGCCGGGCTGGTCGCGGAGATCCGTGCATGGCAGCAGCACGCGGGACGGCCGCACCAGGCCGCCGCCGCGCGGCGGACCGCGGCCGTGCTGCCGGTGGACCGCGTCGCCGCGAACAACGCGGCGGCCCGCTCCGCGACCAGGTCGCCGCGCCTGGCCGACCGCCTGGACCGCACAACCGCCCGCCCTGCCCGGCCGGCCCGTCGGCATCACCCTGGCGCCCGGCCGCCGCGCTAGCCCAGTCCGCAGTTCGCGCTGCCGATCGGCGCGCACAGCGGCACGTGCCGGGCTCGGCTACTGACCGCCTGTCCGCGGCGGGCGGGCCGCCGCGCATATTCGACGGGCGCGGATCTGCGCTGGCGGCACCGGGTACCGGGTCGGGAGTACCGCGCATGTCCGGAGGGCACATCGGCACGCTGCCTTGCCTGGCACGAATGTCAGGGAGCGTTGCCGAAGAACCGCCAGCCGTCCGGGGCGCCGCTGTCGCGCCCGGTCGTGGTGACCGGGACTGCCCCGCACGGCCCCCATTTGGACTGCAGCTGGTTGTCGCCCTCGTCAAGCACCTCGCGTTCGATCCGTCGCGATTCCTCCGGCGAAACCGGTTCTCGCTGAACACGACCATGACGCCGAAGTCCAGCTCGCAATCGTCGTAGTCGTACGGGGGCAGCTGATCCGGCGTCGTCACGAGCGCGGGCCGGTCGTCCGGATCCCAGTGTTTTTCGAGGATCGTGTTGGTGTAGTGGAAGTCCGTGTCGTCGGTGCCGTATTCGTGCTGCAGCCGCCGCAGCGTTTGGGCTCGGGCCGCCGCGAACGCGGCCGCGAGGTCCGCGCCGGGCTGGTACGCCCCGAACCGGTTGTAGCTCTACATCGGTTCCCCCTCGCGTCCGTGGTTTCGGCTCCCTGTTCGGCGCGTTCGGCGCCGCCCCGGGCGGGGAGCGGGAAGCGGCCGGACATCGCCTCGCGACCCTGGCGGGAACGCGCCGCCAGCGCGCGCACGGCCCGGTGTCAACGCAGTTCAGCGGGGCGGCACGTCGTTCGGCCCCAGACCCGCCCAGATCCAGGTCGTGATGCAGTCGCTGTGGCGTGCCTGGATCGGCACCGCCGGGACCGGCATCCCGTCCGCCCGGCGGCGTTCGGTGCGCAGTCCGCTCGACGGCCAGGCCATCTCGCAGTCCACCTGCAGCGCATCGGTCATCGCGCTGAGGACCTCGTCGCCGGGCAACGTGTTGGAGCCGGTGCTGATCCCGCCGTGGGTCAATTCCAGGCCGGTGCCGGCGAAATCGACTGAGAGGTCGACGTCGAGTTCCGGCGCGTGACCGGCGTCCTCGAGGACCTGCCAGGCTCGCAGCACGCCCGCCCAGTGCGGGCCGCCCGCGCCCACCGTGCCGGCCACGACCAGGTCGTCGCCGTGCTCGGCCACCAGCGTCGGCCAGTCCACTCGGTCCCAGACACGGGCGAACTGCAAGGTCGGAGCCTCCGGCGGGCACAGCAGGCCGTCGGTGGCCTCCCGCAGCCACTTCGGCACCGGAGCGTCGTCGGCGAGCCGGTACCGCGGCGGCCAGTGGGTCGCCCGCTTCATGCGGTCCATGATCCGTTCGTGCCGGGCGTGCGCCGCCGGAGACCACTGGCTCCAGTACTCGTCGTCGGCCATCCTGTCCCCCCTGCTACCGGAACCGATTACTGTAAGCCACGATTCGCGGGCTGTCTGTCGATCTTGAAGGCTCGTTCTGCCTGCAGTTTCGCGTAAGGGTTCCCGAGTGCAAGGGAATATGGTTACTCTGTGTCCTAACCGGCGTGGCAGGAAGAGGATTCTGTTCGCCCGGTGTTCGTCGCACACCTGAGGTGCCGGCCGGTGGGCCGGGGATGGGAGAGACCGCGGTCGCGGAACGCGCGCATCTCGTGAGGGGAGACACGAGGCGGGTTCGGCTGCCGGACACCACAGGGGGAACACCGGATGAGCGAGCCGCTGTTGACGCCGATTCCGTTGCCGTCGGGCCACGATTTTCAGCAGTGGGCGTTCGCGATCAACCAGTTCAGCCAGCTGCTCAGCCAGCGGCTGGCGGCCAGCCGCGAACGCGCGGGCCGCATGGCTCGCAGCGACGCCGAGCAGTCCGACCTGGAACACCTGGCCCGGCAGGTGCCGCCGTTGCGGCTGATGAGGGACGACGAGCAGGAAGCCTGGACGCGCCGGGTTCCCGCCGACCTGGCCACCCAGTTCGAGGGCGAGCCGTCTGCCGTGTGGTGGGCGAAGATGGACGACGAGGGCACCGGCTGGGGCGTCGAGGCCCACACCTACACCAATTCCGGGGCGCCCAGCGCGTCGCTGTTCGTCGTGTGCCGCGACGCCGAGGACGCCGCCGATCTGGCCAAGTGGCTGCGGGATCACCCGACCCCGGCCGACCTCACGCGGATCCACGAGCTCGCCGGGCACCGCCCCGGCGAATTCTCCGACGAATACGAGTGGTCCGAACCAAACGCCAACGCCGGGCCGAGGATGGGGGGCAGGGCCCGCCCGCTCGCGCTCGGCGAGGACGCCTGGGCCGAGGCGCTGCACCGCAACGTGCCCGGGACGCTCGCGACCCGGCTGACCGACGAGCGCGACCCGATGCACCCGGATTTCGCCGCCTGGCAGGAGCTGCACGCCCTGGCCAACGAGGAAGTCTCCCGCGTCGGCGCCGACCCCGACCGGCTGGCCATGATCATCGGGCGGGCGCTGAGCAGCTGGCGCGAGGTCAAATGGCCCTCCCGGGCGGCCTACTCCGTGCTGAACCAGGCCCGGGAGCTGCCGCGCTACGAGGACACCGTCCGCGCGCCCGGCACGGACCGGGAGCCAGGGCGGGGGGCACCGCCGCCCGGCGGCGGCATGGTCGTCGACGGCGAGGTGGTGGCCACGTCGCCGCCGCGGCCGGGGCCGGGCAGCTCCCCCGCGGACGCGCTGCGCTGGGCGCGCGGCCTGGATCCGGACAACACCGAGCACCGGTTCATGGCGAAAGCCGAGTACACGCGCTGGGGCCAGACCGTAGACCGCGAACTCGAACGGAAGTTCCCGTCGGTGGTCCCGCGCAGCAAAGCCGCCGCCCGCGCGGAAGCCCGCAGGCGCGGGGAATCCCCTGTCGCCGCCGCGGTGACCGGGGAAACGGCGGCCGAAGTCATGGCCGCGCGAGAACTCGACGCGGACACGACAGCCGAACTCGCCGAAACCGTCAGGAAATGGGATCCGGACAAGGCGATCGACCGCCGTTCCGCCCTGACGATGTTCGGGCACAGCTATCCCGAGGTCGACGCGATGATCGTGGAGAAGTTCCCCGACGACGAACGGATCCAGCAGCGGGCGGCCGAGCTGTATCCCGACGGCATCCCCGAGGCCGCGGCGTGGCACGGCCGTGCGGACAAGGACGAGGGCCGCGCCGCAGCCGACCGGGCGACGCCCGACGACCCCGACACGCCGACGATCGACGAGCGCGCGGACGGGCAGGCGAACGCCGCCAACGAGCAGAACGCCGCCAACGCCGAGAACGCCGCCGGAAAGGCCGCGGCGGCACGCCCGGCGACCGTGCACCGCACCGCCACGACCACGCCCGCGCGTCCGCGAACGCGCTGAGCGAGCAAGCGTGCTGCGCGGGGCGCAGCACGCCGCCAGTCCCACGCCACAAAGACAGGGGGTCGACCGTGGCTGAGAACACGACCGTAAACGTCGACGAAAGACAGCGGATCAACGGCGCGGGCCGTCGCATCAGCGACCGCTTGCTCGGGCGCGATCGCGCTGACGCCGCCCCGTCGGAACCCGTACCAGCGGAGGAGCCGCCGCAGCGGTTGGGGCTGAGGGCTGCGCTCGATCGTCGCGAGGCCGCCGCGGCGGGCGGTGAGGGCCCGCGGCCGGAAGCTGCTTCGGAACCGGCCGCGGCAGCGAAGCCTCCCGAGGCCGCCGGCGAGGCGAAGGCAGAGGGCCCGCCGCGGCGGGAGCGCTTGAGGGATGCAAAGCCCGCCAAGGCAGAGGAACGGCCGGTGGGGCCGTTGAGGGCTGCGCTCGATCGTCGCGAGGCCGCCGCGGCGGGCGGTGAGGGCCCGCGGCCGGAAGCTGCTTCGGAACCGGCCGCGGCAGCGAAGCCTCCCGAGGCCGCCGGCGAGGCGAAGGCGGAGGAGGACAAGCCGACGCGCTACACGTACAACCCGAACCTGCTGCCCCAGCATGCGCTGCTCGGCAGCCTGATCCACACGCCGAACGCGATCGACGACATCGAGAAGTTCCTCGGCCCCAGAGATTTCTCCGAATCGTCCCTGCGGGCGCTATACACCACGATCCGGGGCCTGGCCCACACCAACGGTCTTCAGGAGGTGAACGCTATCGAGGGCGACGAGGAGCGCATGCAGGCGGCCAAGGACAACTACGTCGCGCTGCTCGAAGCTCTGCACGACCAGCGATTCACCGACGCCGTGATCCCGAACCTCGCCACGGTCGTCGGGCAGGTCAATGCCGCCGCGCCCGCGGACACCGTGTCCTACCGCGGCGTCTACGACCCAGGCGCGCAGATGCGCCTGGGTCGCATGGTCCTCGAGGACTCGGTCCGCCGGCACGTCGAGAGCCTAGGCGTCCAGATGGTCCGCCCCTCGCCGCTGATCCGGCCGTCGTTCTTCCGCCGCCGCACGGGCACGGCCGAGGACATGCTGTCCAATCTGACCACGGTGACAGCCTCGTTGGAGAAGCTCGCCGAACGACTCGCCCGCGCGGTCGAGCGCACCGGACCGTCCGGCGAGTCCTACCAGGACCTGGACAGGGCCGTGGAGTTCGCGGCGCAGCCGTATCAGCCGTCGGGGTTGCGGGCGCTGGGCGCGCCGCTGGTCCGCCGGGCCGAACGCCACTTGATCCACCTCGCCCTGCACTCGGGCACCGGTCTGGACCTCGGCCTCACGCCGGAGGACTTCTCCTCCTCCGAGCACGCCAACACCTGGGCGGCGATCCAGCGGGTCCAGGAGAAGGGGCACTCGGTCAACTACGTGTCGGTCTTCGAGGAGCTGCGCCCCGTCCCCGGCCAGCCGTCCTTGCCGGTGCTGTCGGACACGGAGCTGACCCGGATATTCAACACCGCCCCGAACAAGAGCGAATCCAAGATCGAGAGGTCGTTGCGGACGGTCTTCGACGCCAGCCTGAAACGCCAGTCGCAGACAGTGCGCAACACAGTCCAGGCCCTGGCCCGGAACCAGGCGATCGACCCGCAGTCCCTGCTCAACTATGCGCAGAAAGAGACGTCCAAGCTGGCGAAACGGGCCGACACCGTGAGCCATCACCGACAGAAGGCGGTTGAGCAGCTCGGCCAGCGGGGCGTCGCGCGATGATCACTTCCGGCTTCGCCCGGCCAGGGATCGTTTCCACCACAGGGAAAAAAGCCAAGGAGTTCGTCATGGGGGAACCGCTCAGCGACATCGCGCCCGCGCAGATGCAGGCGTACGTCGACGCCGGGGAGGCGCGCCGATTCTCCCGGTCGCTGGGAGGCGTGGTGCCCGACGCGGTCAAGTTCCGAGATCGCTGGTACGTGCGCGAAGTCGGCAAAGCTGACTACACCCCCGCCGTGGACTCCCTTGCCGCGATATTCGACGACGTCGAAGACCCCCGCGGCAGGTTCGCGATGGCCGACCAGGCCGTCGCCGACGCGGACGCCCGCGAGGGCCGGTGACCGTCCCGGCCCCTCGGGTGGCCGGACGCGCCGGCCCGCCGGCCGACGTCGGCCACGCGCCGCCGCCGGCACCCGTCACCACCGGCGCCCGTCGCGACGCCGTCGCCTCCCCACCCGGCGGCGCGACCCGGCTCGCCGAACGGGCACTGCTCGGAGCCCTGCTGCACCGTCCGGCGCGGCTGGCCGACGTGCAGGGATGGCTGCGGCCGCACGATTTCGCGGACCCCGAACTGGGGGCGGTCTACTCGGCGATGCAGGATCTGCACGGCCGGGGGCTGCTGCAGTCGGTGTCCGAGAAAGCCTTGGTCGGCAACGACTTCTCGCCGGCGACACGCAACGCCGTCACCCGCAACATCCTCGCGGTGCGGGACGTCCTCGCCGACAGGACCGGCACCGGCACGGCACGGCAGTCCCGCTTGATGACCGAGCTGTACCTGGCCGCGCCGCCGAGCACGACTCCGCACCACGCGCATTACGCCGAGCGAGTGCTGGAGAGTTCCGCACGCCGCCAAATCGAACGGTGGGCCGTGCGGACCCGGTCGGTCGCGGGCAGCGGCCGGATCTCCGGCGACCTGCGCGCGATCCAGGACCTCGACCGAGCTTTGAGCAACGGCATTCGCGGACCCGGTTCCGGCATCCCGCTCGCCGAGGACCCTGCCTCGCTCGCCCCGACCGTCCCGCCGCCGGCTTTGCTGGTCGACCGAGCCGAGAAACGGCTGATCGGCGACGTGCTGGCGGGCAAGCGGCCGGATCTGATCACGCGGTTCACGCCGGAGGACTTCACCGGATCGCCCGCGCACGCCGCCACCTGGCGGTCGATCCGCGCTCTCGCCGCAGCGTCCCCGCCGGAACCG
This sequence comes from Amycolatopsis sp. AA4, assembly GCF_002796545.1. Lineage (GTDB taxonomy): Bacteria > Actinomycetota > Actinomycetes > Mycobacteriales > Pseudonocardiaceae > Amycolatopsis. Next base: position 197,626 of record NZ_CP024895.1, on the reverse strand, counting down.
GTCGACCCGGTCACCGTGGCCTGGGAAGGCGAGGTCCATGCCGACGATCACGGGCAGGGCCTTCCGCCCGACGAGCTCATGGACCTGGCCCGCAAGTCCGCGCCGGCCAGCGAAAACGCCGTGTCCATTGTGGTCCAGGCCGCGCTCCACCACCATGCACAACAGGCCAGCGATGCCTTGCAATCCGCGGCACGGGACCGCAAACGACCGCTGCACGAGGTCCGCCAGACCGTGGACGCCGTCTCGGCGGCTCTGCGCACCACCGCCGAGCGACTCGCCGGCGCCGTCCCGGAAGGACAGTCCGTGATCAGGCGCACTCTCGACGGGCCGCCCGCAGTCCGAAACCATCCCGCTCCCGGAGCCGACGTCTCCTCGCGCGGACGCGCCCGGCGGTAACGCCCGCGCGCAGCGCACGGCTCGCCCGCCGCCGGTGCTGAACTCCCGCCTCGGCAGCCCTGTGAACCGTCTCCGGAGCACACGTCGCCGCAGGCGACCGCGCAAGGGCGCCGCCGCCTTGCCCCGGCGATCGCCCCGCGGTCCGGGCCGAGAACTGTCCGGCGGCTCAGAATCGAGCCGTGCAGCTCGTGAAGTCGTCGCAGCACATGAACTCGCCGTCGCGATTGTCGACCAGCACCTGCAAGCCGTCGCGGATGGACATCCACCCGCTGTCGGTGTAGTCCCTCCCGCACAGGCAGCACACTGGCGGGTCGCTCGGGTGCTCGGCGCGCAGTGCGCTCAGCGCCTGCTCCCGGTCGGCGCGGGGTTTGGCTCCGTACCCGCACCGGCACCAGGCCCGTGCCCGGCCGCCCGGCGAGGTGAACCCTTCCATGCGGTGCACGACGCGCCGTTCGTGCGGCTTCGGCACAGTCCAGTCCCGATCGCCATCCGGGCCGGGCCACGCCGCCGCGCGGACGTTCTGATCGAGGTCGGCGTGGACCAGCCCGTTTTTCGCCAGAAAGGCGGCGAGTCTTTTCCGCGCCATTTCGGTCTCGAACGGGCTCGGCGCCTGGTCCGCCGAGCCCGTTCGGTATTCCGCCATGCTGCGCAGAGCACGCGCGCGCTCCACCCGCCTGGCGCGATCGGCGGACGGAGAGGGGGTAGCCACGCGACGATGATAGACACTGCGCAGGCCGCCGGCGCCGTGGTCGACGTCCGCCAGAGGGGCTGGCTCGCGGCATCGCGGTGCGCGCCGCGAATGCCTTGCCCTTGCGCCCTTCTCACCGGTGACGCGTGCGGCGGCCCGGGGCGACGGCGGATCCGTGGCGTGCCCCGGCGGTCCCCGCCGGCCGCGAACGGGACGCGGCCGGCCCGTCGTCCTTGCGCGACGGCGCGTTCGATTCTTGCCGGTCCGGGGCCGCTGCGGGTCTGTCGCCATTCGGATTCTCGCCGGAATCGCGCGAGGCTTCGGGCTGGCCCTCGCGGTTCGGGGCGTCGAGCGCGCTCAACAAAGCTCCGAGCCGCTCGACGTTTTCCGGGTCGTCCATTGGATCGGGATATTCCGGGTCTGCGTCGGAGGTTCGTTCGCGCACGCCGCCCTCCCCGTCCAGCTCGTAGACATCGCCGTCGTAGACGACGCCGCCCACGACGATGTCGTCGCCGATGACTTCGTCCCAGAAATCGAACTTCGGCTGCTCCGTGAGATAGCGGGTGAGATGTTCGGCCAAGTCGCTGTGGCTCGCCCCGGCCGGAACGTCGAGCGCCACGGTGTGCACGTCGTGCCCGAGTCCGCTCCGCTGACGTGTTTCCTGGAGGTGCTCGAAACTGATCTCGTCACGGGAGGATTCCAGAAGCCGGATGGTGTCGGGCACGAGTTCGGAGTGCTGTGGCCCGACGTCGTACTTCGCCACGTACAGCAGCCACATCTTTTCCGTCCCCGCCGTTGCCAATTCCTGTGTCTGGTCGGCCTGGCGAAGGCCCGGCTGCCCGGCGAGCGGCACTGGCGTGCCGGTGGCGACGAACGTCCAGGCGTCGTCCTCGCCGTTTCGGAGCACGACGTGCCGGAAGCTGTCCTCGGAAGCGGCGGCGCGCGCCGCGGCCTCGGTGACCGCGGGCGTGACTGCCCAGCCGCCGTGCGCCGGTTGGGCGTGGCCGTAGCGTCCGACGTGCCGGAGAAGTTCTTGAAGGTCAGCGATGGAGGCCGGCCAGAATTCGTGGTCCGCGTCGTCCGGGCCCGTGATCGTGACGGGGTTGTGCTGAACGGTGTTTTCTCCCGTGTCGTAGGTGAACCACGCGGTCCATTCGGGAACGGACGGACGGCGCGGGTGATCGAAGCGCCTGTAGACCTCGACCGCGATCTCGCCGTCGGGGTGTTCCGCTCCGTTGTAGAACAGCCATTCGCCCTCCTTTGCCGGAGACCAGCCTTCCGGCCAGAGGATTGTCTCGGTGCGCCCGCCGATCTGCATGCCGGGCGAATCTGCAGGATGTTGCTCCATCATGGCCTCCTTGAATAGGCGGAGCGGTCAGGCCGGGGATGCGCGTGCGGGGTCGTTCGGTTCTGCGCAGCTGATGTCGGGCCGGGGCCGTCGGATCGATCGACGACGCTGTCGAGTGGAGCGGCCCCGTGCCTTCTGTTCCGCGCGGCCGCCTGCGCTGCATGGTGTTTTGCCGTGCCTGTGGCGCGTCCTCGCGTCGGAACGGGACGGTGTTCTGATGTCGCAGGGCCCGGGCGGCGGAGGTCATCGGCGGCGTCCCGGGCTCGGAGGGTTCGCGGGGCCGTGCCGCGCTCCGGCGGTGCCGGGAGGCGCGAGCGAAGACGTCCCCGCCTTGCCCGAGGCACTCGGAGGCGCCTTCCACCCCTGCAGCAGGGATTCCCCCGGTTTCTGCGGGCCCGGCCAAACGCGCCGCCATCCGGGGAGCCACCGGTTGACCTCGTCGATGTCCTCAGTGGACAGCGCGCCTTCCGAGGCGTTTCCCAACGCCCCCAGGTCCGCCGGTCCGGCGGCGTCGACGCGCACGCCGTCGCCGCCGGATTCCCAGGCTCCCCACTGCCAGGGCAGCTGGCGGCGGTCCAGCCACCGGCCCGTCTCGCGGATCAGCCACGCTCCCAGGTCGTGCTCGGTCGCGGCTGTCCGCGAGATGTGGGGCCAGCCGGGAGCGGGAACGAAGAACACTTGTGCCGCAAGCGGTCCGCTGCTCGCGAGGCGCCCGACGCCCCCGGCTTCCGTGTCCTCTTGCAGGGGTCCGTCGATGCCGTACACGATCTCCAGGCGTGCGGGGAAGCTCCAGGAGGCGGGATTGCTGACGACGACGTTGCCGGGCGTCGAAGGGTCGTCGGACGGTGAGATCAGCGGGGGCACGTCGTCCGGGGTGCCGAGCAGCCGCCTGCACTCGCGCAGCAGGGCGCGCGTGTCGACGGGCGCTCCCACGTCGATGTTCAAGTACAGATAAGGATCGAGCATCGACGAGTCTCGCTTTCCCTTCGTCGCCCGGCCCGGCTGACGTCGCGCGGGCACGGCGCGGCTGGCCGGTCCCGAAGCCTCAGGGGTTCAGGACGCGGGTGGCGCCGAAGTAGTCGCGTTCGGAGGTGCGCGCCTGGGTCTCGCGCAATTTTTTTCCGGATTCGGGCGCCTCGATCATCTTGCCGCCGCCGATGTAGAGCGCGACGTGGTGGATGGATTCGGCTGTTCCGCCCCAGAAGAGCAGGTCGCCGGGCTGCAGCTGGTCGACGGGCACGGTGTGCCCCTTTGTCGCCCGGTACTGCTCCTTCGAGCTGCGCGGCAGCGTGATCTTGCCGTTGGTTCCTTGGTAGTAGGCGAACCTCGCGAGAGCCGAGCAGTCGAACCCGACGACGCCGACGTCCGGCGACGAGCCGCCGCTGGGCCCGTTGAGGCTTCCGCCGCCCCAGGCGTAGGGCAGGCCGATCTGGGAGCGGGCGGCGTCGATGACCGGTCCGGCCGCTCCGGCGGTGCCGCCGCCGGAGCCGTCTCCTCCGCCGTCGGCGCGGGGGCGTCCGTATTTCGACGCGGCCAGTCGGTTGATCTTGGATACGTAGTTCTGCGTTTCGGCGAACGGCGGGATCCCGTTGTATTTCAGGACGTTGCCGGGTCCGGCGTTGTAGGCGGCCAGCGCCAGGTCGACCACGCCGCCGTTCAGTCCGTTGTTGCTTTTGAGGAAATTGGCCAGGTAGCACATGTATCCGGCTTGCGATTTGATCGCGTCGGCCGGGTTGCGCGGGTCGGCGCGGCCGTCGCCGTCGCCGTCGACGCCCCACGCGGCCCACGTGGCGGGGGTGAACTGGGTCAGTCCGTCGGCGCCGGATGCGTTGTGCGCGTTGGGGTTCCAGTTGCTTTCCGTTTCGATCTGCGCCGCGAGGATCGGTGCGGTGATGTCGGGGCAGGTCGTGGCCGCCGAGGCGAGGAGGTCTCTGGCCCAGGGCGGGACGGCGTCGGGGTTGAAGTCCAGGCTGATGCCGCCGGTTTTCTTGATCTCGCTGTTGTTGGCTCCGGCTCCGCCGAAGAGCAGCACGATGACCAGCACGATCGCGATCAGCGGCGAGCCTGCCGCCACGGCGGCGACGGTGGTGTTCTTGCTCATCCCCCGGCTCCGGGTCCGCCGGTGTCGGAGAACGTGATCCCGGAGACCTTCCACGCGCCGGCGACCCGTCGCAGCGAGCAGTACGCGGCCAGGGGGTCGAGGTTTTGCGTCCAGCCGTCACCGGCCGCGACCCGGGACGCGGTGACCCCGGCTCCCGTTTCGTCGTCGCGGACCGGCGGCGGGTCGTCGTCGACCGGTTCGGTAGTGACCCGCACGCGTGCCCGGTGCGCGGCGAGCAGGCCCCATCCGTTGTCGCGGCCTTCGCCGCCGATCTGTTCTGCCAGGCCGGGAATGCCGAACCGGTCGGCGGCGCGTCTGCGCGCGTCCCCGGGGCCGGAATCGGCTGCGGCGTCGACCGAGAGCGCCGCGGCGACGAACTGTCCGCAGATCTGGCGGGCCTCCGCCGCCGCGGCCGGCTGCGCGGCGGCCGGCGCGGTCGTGGCGGGCAGTGCGGCGTGCTCCGGTGCGGGCGCGGCGCCGGAGCAGGCGCCGGCCGCGAGCGCCGGCGTGGTCAGGAGCAGCAGTGCTCGCGCGCGAACCGGCAGGCGTCGTCGTGATGTGCCCTGAGCAGGGCGTGGTTCCCCCATGTTTCCCCCATGGCGATCTCGACCCCCATCGAGACCTCGGTGTCGCTGCACCGCGCGGACCGCCTCCCCAGACGGTGTCGCGCGGGCTGGATCAGACTGCGGGCCCGGCGCTCACCGCCTTCCGTTCCGGCGGCCGAAGCCCAAGGCGCTGAACGCGCGGCTCATCGCCCCGCCCCGGGCGCGTGCGGCGGGCATGCGGGCTCCGGAGGCTGCCGCGGCGCTGTCGCCGAGCCTCGTCGGGCGCTGTTTCTGGTGGCCCGCTTCGCACTGCCGGTCCGGCTCCGGCGGCTCGGCGGTCGGCGGGGGCGGCGCAGCGGGCTGCTGCTCCGGTCGTTCGGGCTCGGCGCCGCCCTCGGCGCGGCCGTGTTCTGCGGCGAGGTCGGGAGCGGGCGCCTGCGGTTCGGGCGGCGGGGGGATTTCGACGTTCCAGCCGAGTTCGGCCAGCAGCCGGTCGAACAGCGGGTGATCGGACGGCACCGGGTCGGCCTCTGCTTCAGCGATCCGCTGCTGCACAGCCACACGTCCGTGCTGCGCCTCGTCTTCGGGGCCTCGCGAGTCCGCTGTGGACAGCGGACGGCGGTCCGCGGCCGCGGGCTCGCGGTGGACCGGGCCGCTGGGCCAGGTGTCGGGAATCGTCAGAGGTGGCTCGCTCCAGCCGAGTTCGGCCATCGTCCGATTGAACATCGGGTGCTCCGTGTCGAGCGGATCGCTGTCCGACCCGGCGGGGGCCGACTGCACCGCGCCGTTGCTCGGCACCGGTGCGCTGTCGTCGGCGCTGTGCGTCTGCGGCTCGACCCGGAGCGGGGCGTCCTCGGCGACGTCAGGGGCGTTCTGCTCGGGCCGGCGGGCACGGGGGACCGCGGCCGCCGCGCCGCTGATCTCGCCGATTTTCAGCGCCAGGGCCACGATCCGCTCGACCGGCTGCTGGCCGACCGCGACGTGGACGACCTTGTCGTCCCAGTTCACGGCGGTGACGCCGTCGTAGGCGTTGCGCACGGCGAATCCGAGCGTGGTGGCCTGGTCCACCAGCGCCGCCCACTGCCGCCCGACCGGATCGGCTGCGCGCTGGTGCGGCACGGGATCCTGCGGCGGGCGCCCGGCTCCGGAGTTCGCCGCAGCACTACGGCCACGCCGCTCGCGCGGTCGCCGCGGCGCCGGAGCCGACTGCGGCGCGGCGGCCTGTCGCGACGGCGCCACGGGAGCAGCTCCGGTTGCCTCCTCGGCCGGTTCCGGTGCGGCGTCGCCGGGTTCGGACGCTGCAGCCGCGATCTCTGGTGCGGGGCCGGGTTCGGCGACTGGCGGCGCGGGCTCTGCGGGCGCGGGGCTCGCGGCGAGCACTGCCGCCGCGTCGTGCTCACCATTCTTCTCGGCCAGGTATTCCTCGTAGTCGGCGAGGTCTTCCTCGGCTGCGGCGACGGGCTCTCGCGTCGTGGCGGGGCCGGTCGGCGAGGCGTCCCCGGCGACGGGGCGCGTGCTGTCGGCAGCGTCCCCGGCGGTTTCCGCCGCCCTGTCGGCCGGGGGTTCGCCGGGCGCGTCCTGCGGCGCGCCGGGCGGGGCCGGTTCCGGCGGTGCAGCCGGCCCGGCTTCTGCCGCGGCCGGTTCGGCTTCCCGGCCGTCGGCGGGCGGAGCCTGCGCCTCGCTCGCCGCCGGGGCGGTGTCCTGATCGTGGAGGGCAGTTCCGTCGCGCTCGGCGGGGAGCGCCGTGTCGACGTGGTCCGCCGCCGGTGCGGCGGTCTCGTCCGTCGTCGACGGCGCAGCGGGAGCCGGTGACGAGGGATAGAACTTCGCCGCCGGGGCCGCGGTCGCCCCGGGCGGCACGGGTCGCGGTTCGCGCAGCAGGGCCGCGATTTCGGCGCCGAGCTGTTCTCGCTGGCGTTCCTTGTCGGACTCGTGCGGGATGGCGATGACGCGCAGGTCGTGATCGGTGGACGGTTCGGCGAGGTGGCGTTGCCGCACGACGGTGTATCCGGCTTCCTCGGCCATTCCCTCGAGTTCGCCCCAGCCCAGATCCAGTTCGGGCAGGACCGCCGCCGTTTCTCTCGCCGAGGTTTCCGTGGGTTCCGGGTTCTCCGGCGGGGCGGTCTCCTTGGCGACGGCCGCCGGGTCCGGGCCGTGCGCGGGCGGCGGTTGCCGGTCGAGCGGCAGCCCGAGCCGTGCGAGCAGGGCCTCGCGGGTGCGAACGAGGGCGTCGACGAGATGCTGGCCGCTGTCTCCCGGCAGGTCGTCGGGCAGGCCGGTCGCGGTGATCAGCGCCGCCAGATGCCGGATCTGCCCTGCCGCCTCGGCCGCTTCGGCCGGGCTGGCCGCGACGTTCGACAGCCAGGTCGCGTGGGCCTGCACGTTGACGCCGCGGTTCTGGATGAGCCGGCCGGCGACGACGTAGGCCAGCCGCGAGGGTTCGTGCAGCCTGACGGGCTCGGGCATCGCGAGGTCGGAGAGCTGCCTGGCTGCGCCCGGCCCGGCAGGGTCGAACCGGAGCAGGTCGAGCGGGTTGCCCTCGGCCGGGCCGGTCGGCGCCGCGGGCGGTGTCGGCTCTGCGCGGTCGACCGCGGCAGGCGCAGGCGTCGCAGCGGCAGCGGCCGGTCCGGCCGACGCGGGCGGCTTCGTCGCCGGTGCGGCGGATTCGGCGGCCGGAACCTGAGCCGCCGCCGCGGCGTCCTCGGCGGTGTCGGCGAGGGGCGCAGGGCGGCCGTGCGGGTCGGCGGGGATCACGGCTGCGAGTTCGCGGATCCTGGCGAGGCCGGTTCGCTGGGCTTCGCTCAGCTCGTTGTCCGACGCGTTGCGCAGCAAGGGGTCCCGGCCCCGGCCGTTCCAGGGTTTCGGGGCCTGTCCGGACTTGTGGGCGCGCAGCGCGCGCGCGACGATGCTCGCCGTCGCCTGCTCGACGACGGCGTCGAGTTCGCCCAGCGCCGTGCGGTAGAGAACGCCCTCCCCCGCTGCGGCGAAATTCCGGGCGCGGGCGGCGAACTGCCCGCGGGCGTCGGAGGCTTCGCTCAGCATCCGCAGGTCCGTGCGGTGCAGTCCCGCGCGGAGCCACTCGTGGACCGCCTTCCAACTCGGTCGGCCGGTGCGTTGTTCCGTCGCGGTGTCGACGCGGACCTCCAGCCCCTGCCGTTGCGCGGCGACGTGCTCGGCGGCGCCGGGGTCCGGTTCGTCCTGTGCGCGGGTGACCTGGCGTTCCTGGGCGTCGGCGAGCGGCAGCTTCGCGCCGTTGCTCATGGCGCGCAGGAACTCGGCCAGGCGTGTGCCGTGCAGACGGCCCAGCGCAAGCGCGATGTCGTCGGCGGTCAACGGCGCGCGCGGCAGGCCGGCGGGCTCCGCATCGTCGGCGGCCTCGGGAGCGACCTCGCCGGGCGAAGTCGGCGCGGGCGTTGCCCTTTCGGCGGAGTCCGGAGGTCCGGGCCGGGTCTCCCCCTCGCCCGGGGGCGCCGCCGGCGGACGCGCGGCGGCCTCGGGCGCGGGCGGCGGCGCGAGGTCGAAGAGCCCGGGCTGTTCCGCGTCCTCGACGTCGGCCGGGGCAGACGGCGCCCCGCTCCGGGTCGGCGGTGGTTGATCGCCGGGGGCGGCCGCCGGTTCGGCGGGAGCCGGGTCCGGGGCCGCGGCGGCTTCCGCGTGCGGCCCGGCGTCGTTCCCGGGCGCGGCCCGGGTCTCTGCCTCGAGGTCGGCGACGGCGGCGGTCGCCGCGACGGTGCGGTCCAGCACCGTCTGTTCCAGAGTGGCCATGGTGTCGTGCAGGGCTGCGAGCACTCCTTCGGGAGTGAACTGCTCGGCGGTCAGCGGGATGGACAGCAGCGACGACGGCAGTCCGTGGCTCTCGCACAGGACGAGTTCGAGCCGGCCGTCATGGGAGTGGGAGGTGTAGACCAGGAAGCCGCGCCAGAAGATGTTCGTGCTCTCCGCGCCCGGGGTGTCCCGCACCTCCGGGGTCGCCAGGACGGCACCGGGATCGGAGACGGGGCGTTCGCCGGGGTACTCCTCGAAGGCGTCCGCGTCGTCGGCCGGGCCGCCGAACTCCAGGGCGTCCAGCCGGCCGCGCGCGAGCGTCAGCACGGCTTCCCGGGCACGCTTGATGTCCTGCAGTTCGTAGTAGATCTCGTTGCGGCGTTCTCCTGCCGACGACGGCAAGACGCCCGGCAGGGCCTCCAGCCGCGCCGACGCGGCCTCCCGGGCAGACCGGCGGTAGGCGTCCAGCGACTCGGTCGCGAAGCCCCGGGCGAGCACGGCGCGGGAAGAGGCTCCCTCGGTGGCGACGCGCAGCACGTGCCCGATCCGGTCCAGCCGGTCGGAGCCGGATTCGCCCGCGACGTAGGGAATACGGTCGATCACGTCGACGTAGCCGGAGTCGAGGTCGGCGACCGCGATCACCGCGACGGTCCGGCCGCGGCCTCGCTCGACGGTGAACCGGATCTGCCCCCAGCTCACCTGTCCGTAGGAGTCCGGGTCCGCGCCCAAGGCCTCCATGACGGAATCCCACGCCTCGAGGTCGTCCGAGGACCTCCGCAGAAAGCCGCGGTCGTCGGACCCGGTCCTGTAGAGCTGCTGCGACCTGCCCGCCCGGCGGACGGCCGCGGCGAGCAGGTCGTACCGGTAGGAGTCCTGCACCTGGTGCGCGATCAAGCGGCGGGAACGGTCCTCCAGCGCGGCGACCGTGGCGGGGGTCAGCAGGTCGATCAGATGGTTGTGCGCCCGGGCCGCAGGCTCGGGCACCCCGGAGCCCTCGCTGTCGGGACGGTCGTGATGCCGCCACCGGTCCAGGTCCAGGAACACCGGTTCGACATCGAGTTCCGCCAGGTCCGGGGGCAGGTTCGCGTCCTCGCGGTCCTCCGGTTCGGGTGGCAGCGGGATGTCCTCGCCGATCGCCTCCGCTGCAGCCGGCGGCGGGGCGGTCTGTTCGAGGCGCGCCGTGATGGCAGCCCCGGTCGCTGCGAGTTCGCCGCTGATCCGGCGGTGGGTGCCCGGAACGGCGTCGGGGAGCCCGCTGGCCCTGATCACCGCCGCGAGCTCGCGCAGCTGCCGGGAAACCTCTGCCGCCGATTCGGGGCTGTAGCCGTCGCCGAGCAGCCAGCGGGCGTTCTCCTCGGGCGAGACGGAGAGGAACATGCGCCGGACGATGGTCGTCGCCACGCTCGCGGGCCGGTGCGACCGGACGGCATCGGGCCATTCCATGTGCTCCAGCTGCCCGGCGACGTCCCCCCACTCCGGGACGAACGTGACCGACGCGAAGGGGCCGGACAGCCCCGGCACGGGTTCGACCGGTGTCTCCAGGGCCTGTTCCAGCGGGGCGAGGCGCCGCTGCGCGGCGGCCAGCGCGCGTTCGGCGGTGGCGTGCATGCTTGTTCGGGGCCGGATGCCGATGCCGGCGATCGCGCCGTCGGCGTCGATCCGGTGCAGCGCCCACCACCACGAACGGCCGCCGTCGGCCTCGCGGGCGACGATGAGCCTGAACCGTCCGGGCTCGGTGCGCTGATAGGCCTCGCGGGCGATGGCGGCGTACAGCGGCAGTTCCGCGCGTCCCGGGTCGGGCAGGTGCGTGAGTTCGCGCCCGTCGGGCAGCCGCAGGACCGGGACGTCCGGATCCGCTGCGGCGGTCTCCTGTTCCTGGACGGGACCGGCGTCGCGTGCCGCGCCCGCGTCTTCGGCGGCCGGCTCCTCCGCGACGGGCGTCTCGGCGGCTGCGGCGGGTTCGGCGGCAGTCGGCGGCGCGGTGTGATCGCCGATCCCCAGCGCGCGCTTGCGGGCCTCGATCGACTCCTGCATCGCGGCGCTGGCGGTTGCCCGTTCCTCCGGCGACGGCCGGGTCGCCGGATCCAGCAGCGACACCCGTCCGTCGACGTCGAGCACCTGCAATGCGCGCGGCGCTCCGTCCGCGCTGACCACGTCCCGGTCGATCAACACCGACACGCGTCCGAGGCTCGTGTCCGGTCGCAGGTCGGCCACGAGCCCGCGCACCGGTCGCGGCCGGTCCACCGGAATCCATCCGTCGCTGTCGGGCGCCTGCGGCTCGTTGTCGTGGGTGATCTCGGCGTACTGGCCCGCGGCGTTGAGCGGCAGCGCGGGGTCGCCTTCGGCCAAGCGCACCAGTGCTTCCCGCGCTCGCGCGACGTCGAGCTTCTTCCCGGTGCGGAACCCGGCAGTCGCGGCGAAGGCCCGTCGATAGACCTCGGCATCGATCTCGCGCAGCTGCTGCAGCGCGGCCACGGGCTGCGTGCCGTTGCGGGCACGACCGGAGATCACGATCGACGCCAGGTTCCGGGTCTCCTTCTCGTCGTAGCGCTCGCCCAGGATGTAGCGCAGCAGACTGTTGCGATCCGTCACCGGCACTTCCGGCAGCGGCGGCGCCAGCGGCACCCCCTGGCCGTCGTCGGCGAACGACCACGCCGGCTGTGCCGCGTCGGCGGCGCGGGTCACCAGACGCGCCTCGGCGTCGGCCTCGACCGCCGCGCGGGCCTCGTCGGCGTAGTCGGCGTTCTCGACCCGCCACAGCCCGGGAAGCCGCGCCGGGCGCGCGACGCCGTGCAAACCGGCCTGCTCGACCAGGTCGCGCAGCTTCTGCCCCGAAGTGAATTCCGCTTCCTGCCAATCGGGCGAGTCCCAGGGGCCGTGCCTGCGGGCCACGGTGGTCAGCACGCGCTCGTCGGGCGTGATGCCCACGGCGACCGAGACGTCGTGCCGGTACCAGTGCTCGTTTCGCATCCCGCCGATCTCGCTCGGCAGTTCCTCCTGCAAGACCCAGCCGTGGGCCAGAAACAGCTCGCCGATGTTCGTCACGCCGGGGACGAATGCGAACCCGGCTTCGTCGTACTCCGTGTCGAAGCCCGGTTCGGCGTCCTGGTCGAGCCCGCGGTCGCCGCGGTCCTGTTCGGCCGTGTCCTCGGGCGCGGAAACAGGGCGGCCGGGGACGGCGAATCCGCCGTGGACGCCCATCCGGTCGGCTACCGCGTGCAGGCCGGACACGAGGTCGTCGGCCCGGATGCGCGGCAGCACTCGCCCGAGCGGGTCGTCGCGGCCGCTGCGGTCGGCGAGGGCGTCGGCGAAGGCGGTGATCGCCGTCGCGGCGGCGACGCCCAGACCGGACTCCACCGCCTGCCGGGCACGCCGGTCGGGGTCGAACCCGATGTCGTCGGCCACGCTGCCCACGACATCGACGACGACGCTCGCCACGGGCTTGTCCATCACCGCGGCGGGACCGTCGCCGAGCGCGCGCAAGAGCAGATCGAGCTTGTCCCCAGCCAGCCTCGCGGCGGTGGCCAGGGTCTTGTCGTCGATTCCTTCGAGCAGGGCGCGGGCGTGCGCACGGGCGGACTCCAGCTCCTCCGCAGCGGCCTCGGCGGATGCGGAGTTGCCCGGTCCGGTGTCTGGTTGCGCCGGCCCCCCGTCGGGAGCGGGGCGGCCGGGGACGGCGAAATTGCCGTAGATGCCCATCAGCTCGACCATGTCGTGCAGGTCGGACGCGGCTTTGTCGATCCCGGTGCGGGCCAGCACCCGGCCGAGCGGATCGTCGGGGCCGCGGCGGGCGGAGAATCCGTCGGCGAGCGCGGCCAGCCACGCCGCGTCCTCGGCGCCGCGTCCGCGTCTGATCGCCAGCTGGGCGCGGAAATCGGGATCGAATCCCGTGCCGCGGGTGACGTTGTGCACAGCGAGCTCGATCTCTTCGGCGACCGGCGGCGGCACGAGCCGGGGGTTGTGGAGGTCCAGTCCGGTCACGAGCAGTTCGAGCGCGCTCTCGCCTGTCTGCGACTCGTCCAGTTCCTGCTCGGCGGCCGCCAGGAACTCAGCGTCGATGCCTTCGATCAGCGCCCGCGCCTTTGCCCTGGCCGGTTCCGCGCCGTCGCCGGCCGCGTCGGCGGGAGCCCCGGCGCTGTCCGCCGAGGGCAGTGGCGGCGCGGGTTCTTCGTCATCTGTCGCGGCGGGTGCGGAGTTGTTCCCGTCAGCGTCCGACCGGGTCTGCTCCGCGTGGTCCCCGGGTTGCTCGGCGGCTGCCGGGTCCGGCCCGGGTGTCCCGTCGGCGAACGGGGTTGCCGCGCGACGGGTCAGCGAGTCGAGTTCGTCCTGCGGCCGCGCGGGTTCCTTCCCAGGCGCGGAGATGCTCTCGATGTCGGCAGGAGGGGCGTTGTCGGTGTGCTCGCGGGGCTGTTCGGCGCGGGGCGCCTCCGGTTCCGCGGTGCTCTCGGGAGCGTCGCCGCGAGCCCCGGAACTGTCCACCGAGGACAGAACCGGCGCAGGTTCTTCGTCAGCGACTGCGGCGGATGCGGGAACCTTCTCGCCCGCTTCCGTCCCGTTCTGCTCCGCGTCGGCTTCGGACGGGTCGGCGACGGCGTGGTCCGGTCGCGACGTCCCGTCGGCGAACGCGGTTGCTGCCCGGCGGGTCAGCGCTTCGAGATCGGCCGCGGTATCCGGAAGCTGTTCACCGGCGGGAACGAACGCCCAGTTGTCGGCGGAGGCGTGGTACAGCTGGTCGTCGCTCCACACTCGATCGGCGCTGTTGTCGGGCTGGCTGTGGTCGTAGTCGAACCAGACGCGCCGTGACCGCTCGCCCGGTGCGATGTGCAGCGCGGCGTGCACCGGGCCGGAGTCGTGCATCAGGTCGACGCGCATCTCCACCTGCCAGTTGCCGGTCGACGGGATCGTCGTCCTCCGCGAGGGTCCGGTGACGATCCAGACCGAACCGATGCCGGGGCCGCCTTTCGATGCTGTGGCGACTACGCGGTCGCCCGGCGTCGCGGACAGCAGCCGCTCGAGTTCGGTGTCGACGGGGCTGAACAGTTCCTCTATGCCGCGGACGAGGTGGCGCAGCCGGTAGGAGCCGTAGAGGAAGTGGCGGGTCTCGTCGCTGGGCTCCAGTTCGTCGGCGCGGTTCTGCAGCAGCTGCACGGCTGCGTGCGGCCGGCCGGTGAACGCGAGCGTCGCCGCCAGGCGGACGACGGCGTAGGTGCGGTCGTCCTGCTTGCGCTTGCGCAGTTTCCGGTGCTGCTGGCGCGGGTTCTGCAGCGCGGGGCCCTCGGCGCTGAATTGGGTCGCGACGTCGCGGAAGTCTTCTGCGAGATCACCGGGGATCCTGGTGCCCCACAGCGCGTTCTCGTCCGGAAGGGCCGCGTAGAGCGCGCGGTTGAACGCCGGGGATCCGCAGACCGCCTGCGGATGCAGGGCGGCGGCGTCCAGGAGCGCGGCGGCGAGCAGGTGCCGGAGTCCGACGCCGGCGGCGTCGTCGCCGGACACCACCGTGCCGTTCAGGCCGGGCATCCGCCACTGGGCGGCGGTGCGGGTCATCGAGGCGTGGTCGGTCCAGTCGATCCGGTGTCCGTCGGGGTCCTGGCCGCGCTCCAGTGCGGCCAGGACCCGCGGCACGGCCACGTCGGGAAGTCCCAGCACGGTGTAGCGGGTCGAAGGCCGGGGCGCACTGTGCGGCGGGATTGCGACCGCGGCAGTGTCGATCACCGGATGCCCGGTAGAGGTCTGGACCACCGTCCACAGCGGTGTGCGCTGGTTCCGCTTGTAGGCCAGCAGGACGCCGCCCGGCGACAACTGGGTCTTGCGCGCTCCCCGGACTTCGTTGATCAGCCTGTCGCGGTCGTAGTCCCAGGTCTCGGCGCTGGCCGGGTCGTCGGGATGCGGGTTCGGCATGCCTTGCCAGTGGCCGAGCACCGCGTCCAGGTCGGGCTTGCCGCCGCCGAGCGCCTCCTCGGCCAGCGTGAGGCGGCTGTCCTGATCGTCGTGCACGGCAGTCGACGGCCCGGCTTCGGGCGGCTGCGCGGAGGCAGCGGCTGCCGGCGCGTCCCCGGCCTCATGCTCCGGTTCCGCCGCGGACTCAGCCGCGGGTTCGGGGCTGGGTTCTGGCTCTGGCGTTGGTTCGGTCGCAGTCGTCGCGTCGGCAGGCGCGGTGTCGGCGAGGCGCGCTGCAGTGTCGACCGGTCCCTCGTGCGCGGCAGCGGTGTCCGCGGCGAGCAGGGCAAGCATTTCGAGGCGGGCGGCGTCGGCGCGGGCGCCGAGGCCGGCGACGCGCTGCTCGAAGGCCGAGCGGATCTGCGCGCCGCCGGATTCGATGTCCAGCCAGCGCGGGTCGACGGCGACTTCGTCACGGTTCCGGCGGTCGGCGGTGGCGATCGACAGCACGACGCCGTTGTCGTCGTTGCGGGAGAATTCCAGGTTGAGGGTGTGCCAGGTCAGCCCGGTGGAGCGCGGTCCGACCACGATCTGCTTGCCCTTCAACGCTTCCGCCGGGCTGATGCCTTGCTGCGCGGCGCGGGCGAACCCGTGCAGCGCGGTTTCGACCTCCCCGTCGTTGAGCTGGTGGGAAACGAACGAGTGCGTGGGGACGACCCAGCGCCGCTCGGCGCGCTTCGCGCCTGCGGCGGTTTCGGCGAGGGTGTCGAGCTGGCTGGCCAGCGAGGCCAGTTCCCCGGCACGTGCGGCGGTCGCCTCGTCCGGTTCCGCGGCGGCCAGCGCGGTGCGCGCCTGCTCGGCCAGTCGGGCACGGTGGAGCCTCATCTTGTCGGTCTGCATGACCAGGCACCGGATCTTCTCCTCAGGCGGGAGATCCGGGTCGGTGGTGGCCGTGCGGGCCTCGACGTCGATGGCGCCGGGCACGCCGATGCCGGGTTCCTGGACGTGGGTGAAGCTGGCGGCGGTCAGCAGGTCGTGCAGGCCGCTGTAGGTCCCGCGCAGATCTGCTTTCTGCCGGGCGGTGAGCTCGGGCAGGGCGTCGCGTGCTTCCCGCTCCGGTGCGTCGTCCTCCCCGCGCGGGTCGCCGGCCGAGGCCTCCGGCTCGGCAGGCGTGTCGGTGTCGGCTGGGGTTTCGGCTGGCGCGGCGATGTCCTCGCCGCGGCGTTCGTCGTCGGCGGTCTCCGCGCCGGCGGTTGCGAACATGTCGAGCTGGGCTTGTTCGGGCTCGGGCGACGGCGCGACGGCGACGGTTTCCTCGGCGGCGGCTTCGTGGCCGGTGGTGACGTCGGCGATCAGGCCGGAGCCGGGGTTCTGCTCGATCAGCGCGCGCAGCCCGGCGGCGAAGCGTCCGGAACGCTCGACCAGGAGCTTGAGCCGGTCCATCATCTTCGGCGCGTTCTTGCGCTCGGCGACGAGGTTGTCATACAGGATCTTCGCCGCGCGGTAGAGGGCGACGTAGCGGTCCAGGCTCTGCGCCGGGTCGCCCTGGAACCGATGCTGGGAGATCTCGTCCCGGGCCGTTCGCAGCGCCTCGGCGTCCGGCCGACCGTTGCCGAAGCCCAGCAGTCGACGGCCGGACGCGGTCTCGTGCACAGCCCAGTAGGCGGACGTGGCGGCTCGTTCGGCGTCGGTGAACTGTTTGCGCGTGGTGAACGGTTCCGCTTCCGGCAGGGGCGGCGGGGGCGTTTCGGGGGCGGCGATTTCGTTGTCCCACATCTCATGCGCGCGCCCGGCCGCTCTCAGGTCACGGGCCAGCAGCCGGGCGTGCACGCTACGCGTGTCGAAATGCCACGGCCTGGGCAGGAACCAGAATTCCTGGCGCTTGGAGAACTTGAACTTGTGGGTGTGCAACAGTTTGTGCAGCGCGGTGTCGTCCTTGCTGCTGCCGTGCACCAGGGTCCCGGACGCGTTGTGCTCGATCACCAGCGTGTGGTGTGCGGCGGCGTGTTCGCGCGCGGCCGCGGTCTGCTCCTCGGCGGCGGCGGTCCGCTCGGCGGCGGCTTCGGCCCGTTCCCGGTCCTCCCGCTCCGGCGCGCCGATCGCCTCCTGCGCGGCCTGCAGTTCGCGCAGGGCGATGCGTTCGGCGTTGGCGACGGTGCGGCGCACGAACTCGACGATCCGGTCGGGGGCGTAGCCGGTGTCGGTGAACCACTCGGGTGTCATCTCGAACATCAGCGGCGGGCGCCGGTCGCTTCCCGAGTGCCCGGCCGGGGCGACGGCCAGGCACAGGAACGGCTTCTCCTGCTCGTCCGTCCACCGGGTGCTGACCTCCAGCCCCCGCCACCGCAGCACCTCGGAGTGGTGCGGGTCCTGCGGGAACGGCGAGACCTCCGCCAGCGCGGGGCCGGGGTCGGCCAGCGGTTCTCCGCCGAAGGTGAACTCGTCGCCGGAGGCGGGCAGCGCGCCGGCGACGGCGAACTGGCGCAGCAGGTCGACGCGCGCCAGCTGGGCCCCGATCCGCTGTACCTGTTGGGTTCCGAGCCGGTCGGCGTTGTCGGCGAGACCGGCCCGGGCCAGCGCGCCGTCGCTGAGCCCGCGCCCGGCGAGGACGGCGGTCAGCCGTCCTCGCGCCAGCGTCGCGCGGGCCCGTGCCGTGCCGATCCGGTCCTGCACCTGCTCGCGGGCCTGGCCGGCGGCGTCGGGCCGGGTCGCGGCCGCAGACAGACGGGCGCGGTCGGCCCAGGGCTGCTCGTCGTCCGACCTCCACACCGCGGGTTCGATCGCGATGTAGGTCCCGGCGCGGTCGGTGCCGCAGCGGAACGTCAGGTCCCCGCAGCGCAGCGCCAGCCGCTCGCCGGGCCGCTGCGCGAGCAGCGCGAACGCGCCGTCGATCCGGTCGGGGTCGAGCCGCTGTTCGGTGTCGCCCTTGACGAGGATCACGGGGGCGTGCTGGGCGCGTTCGGCGGCCTGCGCGATCGCTTCGAGGCGGTCGGCTTGCAGCAGCAGGTCCAGGGCTTCGTGGCCGCCGGACTCGGTCAGGCGGTCCAGCGCGTCCCCGGTGACCGAGGCGGCGAGCGCGTCGTAGACGTCCGCGGCGTTCTCGGTGCGGTCCAGCCGGGACAGCGGCGTCTGCTCGTCGAGTCGCCGGGCGACCGGGTCGAGCAGCCACGGCCCGTCGCCGACGGGCTCCGGGCGGTCGTCCATGGCGGTGTCCTCGTCGTGCTGGTGCGGATCCGGGATGTCCGGGCCGGGGTCGGCCGGACTGCCCGGCCGGTCGGCAGCGGTGCTCTCGTCCTGGACGACGGGGTCGGCGCGGTCCTCGGCCCCGTCGGGGGCCGCCGGACCGGACGCGGCGGAAGCAGGCGCGGCGGCCGCCGCGGGCTGGCGCGGGCGTGTGCGGTCGCGAGCCTGGCGGGCGTCGCCGACGAACTCGGCCAGGTGGACGGGATCGATGTGCAGGCGGGCGACCAGGGCCGCTTCGAGCTCGGCGGTCCGCTCGGGCTCGACCAGGGCCAGCGCCGCGGCGGCGTCGCGTGCGGCCTTGATGCTGGCTTCGACTTCGTAGTCCTCGCCCAGCCGGTCGGCGTACGGCGCGATGCGCAGGTCGACCAGCGCCTCCATGGCCCAGCGGGTCGGCGGGGAACCCCGGAACCCCCCGTCCGGGGCGTCGTGCACGGCTTGCACGGCCCACTCGGCGGGGTCGCGGCCCTCGGGCAGGACCAGCGCGTCCGCATGCGGGTAGCGCACGAGCGCCGTCTCGATCTGCCCGGCGAGCGCCGTGCGCCCGGCGGCGTCGTTGTCGCCGCCGTACACGCGGGGCCGCTCGACCGGCACCAGCG
This sequence comes from Amycolatopsis sp. AA4, assembly GCF_002796545.1. Classification (GTDB taxonomy): domain Bacteria; phylum Actinomycetota; class Actinomycetes; order Mycobacteriales; family Pseudonocardiaceae; genus Amycolatopsis. The sequence goes on along the minus strand of NZ_CP024895.1, from coordinate 179,067 downwards.
CGTCGACCGCGGCGAGGTGGCTGTCGGTCAGCGCGGTCCCGCAGGTCGCGAGGAACATCATCGGCCGCTCCGGCGGGGCGAGGGCCATCAGCGCGGCCACGTCGAACGGGCCCTCCACGAACACCGGGCTGGCGTGCCCGGCGAGATCGCGCTGCTCGTGCAGCCCCAGCAGCAGCCGGCTCTTGACGAACAGGTCGGTGTTGCGGGTGTTGAGGTATTTGGGGGTCCGCTCGTCGCGTTCGAGGATGTCGTCGGAGTGCAGCGTGCGGCCGGTGAATCCCGCGATCCGGCCTTGCTCGTCGCGGACGGCGAACACGATCCGGTGCCGGAACAGGTCGACCAGGTTCCCGGTCTTCGCGCGGATCGCGACCCCGGCGTCGATCAGGTCCTGCTCGGCGAATCCTTCGCCGAGCAGGTGCGAGCAGAGGCCGTCCCAGCGGTCCGGGGCGTATCCGATGGTCAGCTTCCCGCGGTCGTCGCCGTCGCGGGCCCGGACGCGGTCGACCGGCTCCCGGCCGCCGAGACGGCTGCGCAGGAACTCCTGCGCCGCAGCGTGCTCGTCGAGCTGCCGGTCGAACCAGGCCGCGGCGGCGGCGTTGACCGCGGCGTGCAGGGCGGGCCCGTCGGTGGGGGGGATCTGCGGCGCCGGGGCCGCGGTCTCGCGATCGTCGGCGTGCTCGCCGGGCTCGGCGAGGGCGTCTTCGGCGGGTTCGCGACCCTCGCGGCGGGCGAGGGCGTCCTCGGCCCGCTGCCGGCGCAGCCGCCACCCGCGCTGCGGGTCGGGGTAGACGATTTCGCCCGTGTCGATCAGGTCGAGAGCCTTCGCGTAGTCGCCGCGCTTGAACGCGTGCTTGGCTTCGAGGTCGAAGCGTTTCCCGGCGTCCTGGGCGACGGCGAGTTCCTCGGCCTCGCGCGCCCGGATCTTCTTGTGGTCGGGAAGGCCGGTGGCGAGGACCTCGGGATGCGCGGCGATGTAGGCCTCGATCCAGTCCCATTCCCGCCACGTCGTGCCGCCCTCGACGTGCGACTCGGCGATGTAGCGGCCCGGCGTCCCGGTCGAGGCGTAGCCCGCCGCGTGGTCGGTGATCGCCCGGACGACCCGCAGTTCCCGTTCCGGGGTCAGCACATGCGGGCCCGCCGCTGCTTCGGCGCGGCGCAGCGCGTCCTCCGCCTCGTTCGGCCGGCCCCGGTCGACCAGGACCGCGGCGGTGGCGAATTCCACGGCGACTTGGTCGCGGTGGAATTCGCCCGGAAGCAGGTGCGGCGCGAGCTGCGCGACCCGGCGCGGCCAGTCCCGGACCGTCGTGGCGATCGTGAACAACGCCGGGTCCATCGCTTCCCGGTAGCGCGCGAGGTACTCCGGCATCGCGTCCGGGGCCAGCGGCCGCCCCGCGCCGTCCACAACGGACGCGCGGTCGGCGGGCAGCGAGAGGACCGGCGGCACCGGCACGCCCGGTTCGTGCACGGTGACGAATGTTTCGGTGCCGACCCGCGCCACGGTCACGTCCAGGCCGTGCTCGGCGGCCATCGCCCGGATCCCGGCGAGCGTCGGCGGCGGTGGCGCCGCGTCGGCCGCGGCGTCGTCGTCGGGAACAGCAGGATCCTGGTCTGCCTCCTTCTCCGGCTCCGTGTCGGGGGCGTGCGGTTGCGCGCCCGCGGCGGGCTCGTGATCGGCCGGGAGCCCGGCCCCCGGCGCCGTGTCCGGGGCGCGGCTGTCGTCGACCGGCGCGGCGGAGACCGTCGGGGCCTCGTGCCGCGGTTCCGCGTCGTGCGGCGCCGCCTGCTCCGTCGGCGCGGTCCGGCCGGAATCGCCGGCTGCGCCGGTGCTGCCCTGCTCCGGCGTGGCGGATGCGGCGGCCTGGTCGGTTGCGGGGGTGTCCTGCGCGGCATGTTCCTCGTGCTCGGCCGGTTCGCGGGAAACCGGTTCCGCGCTGCTGACGGGCGCTTCCCGTCCCGCAGAGTCCTCGGCCGCTGCGGGAGCGAGCGGCCGGGCCCGGGCCATCTCGCCGATCGCTCTGGCTCGGTGCTCGTCCGCCTTCTCCCCCGCGCCGGCGAGGGACGCGATGACGGCATCGAGGGAAACCGGGCCCTCGCCGCGAGGGCTGGAAGGCAGCCGGAGCCGGTAGGACCCGTGGTTTCCGCCGCCGGGCGTGAAGACGCCGTGGATGCCGGTCTCGGATCGCACCAGTTCGATGTCGAGGTCGCCGCAGGTCAGCGGTGCACGGTTGTAGCCGATCCACGGTGCGAGACCGGCGTCGCCGGTGATCGGGTCGCCGTTCGGGGCCAGCAGCGGCGCGACCGGCTCGCCTGCCGCGGCGCTGGCGATCGCGTAGAGCAGGGCGGCTTGCTGGATCTGCTCCGCGATGAACTGCGCCGCTGTTCCTTGCGGGCCGTTCTCGACGACCAGGCGCAGGAGGGCGCTGCGGTCGGGGTCGAGGGCGGCGTCCGAGGCGATCAGCGCGGCGACGGCGTCGGAGGCCGCGGGCTGGTTGAGGTCTTCGCGCAGGGTCTCGACGTGGGCGGCCAGCGACCGCAGTTCGTGTTCGAAGGGCGTCTCCTCGTCGGTGAGGACCTGCCGGGCGTCGTGGTCGACGCGCCCGGACCCGGCCTGGGCACGGCGGATGTGGGTGTAGCCGGCGGCGGCGATCTCGGCCTCCAGCAGCGTCCACCGGCGAACGAGGTCGTTGGTGCGCAGCGATTCGAGCACGGCGGTGCCGCGCGCGAAGCCCGGCAGGCCGGAGGGCGCGTCCGGCGCGCTCGCCTCTGTTGTCGCGGCCGCGTCGAGCGCGGCCGCCGCCGTGATTGGCGCCGTGGTCCGGCCGGCCTCGTCGTCGCTCGGCCCGTACTCGGCGACCGAGCGATCGGGGCGGTCCTGGCCGAAAGCGGCGGCCGTTCCGGCCAGTCCTGCGGCGGCGGGCGACGCTGCGGGCAGGTCGAGGTCTGCGTGCGGGTCTTGCAGCTGCGCCGCCGGACTCGGCTGCTCGTCGCTGGCGGACGCGGCCGGATCCTGCGCTGTTCCGTCGGCGCCGGTCGCGACGGGATCGGCGGCGGGGCGCGGGGCGGCGCCCTGGGGCGCGAGGACGGTCCGGTCGTGTGAGCCGGGCTGGCCGATGCTGAGCCACACGTCGAGGGACTGCTCGATCGACGGGCGCTGTTCGGCCGCGACCGGGCCGGCGATCTCGCGGTACCAGGAGCCGAATGTCGTGGCCTTGGTTTTGGCGAGGCCGAGGAGCCGGGCGGTGTCGACGGCGTCGTCGAACAGCTTGGCGAATTCCCGCATGCGCGCTTCGGAGCGTTCCCGGCGGGCTTGGGCTTCCGGTGAGTCCGGGTCTTCGTCGAGTTCGCGGACGTCGTCGTCGTCTTCGCTGAGCTGGGTGATCAGTTCCGCGCGGCGGCGCGTCACCTCGGCGAGCCGCTGTTCTCCGGGGAACGGCTTTCCCACCGCGGTGCGGGCTTTTTCGATGCCGGCTTGTTCGTCGGCGATGTCGCGACGGGTCTTCTCGCCTGCGGCGGCGATGTTTTTCAGCTGGTTTTCCAGGCGGGTGACCAGGCCGATCCCGCCGGGCAGGTCGGCGGGGTCGAGGTAGAACCCCGGGGTGTTCTCGTCCGCGGCGGGGAAGGTGACGTGGATGCGGAGTTCGCGGCGTTCGAGCGGCCGGAAGCGGGCGGTGATCTCGAATCCGCCGATCGACCCGATCGGCGCTTCCGTGGCGACGCGGGTCTGCGGGGCCGCGGCCATTCGCGCGGCCAGCAGGTCGCGCAGGGCTTGGGCGGCTTCGGGGCGTTTGCTGAAGGTGCGTTTGCCGACCGTCATCGCGAACTTGTCGCCGTCGGTGCTGACGAGGTGCTCGGCGACCGCGTCCTGGCGTTCGGCGAGGGCCTGCAGCCGGGGGATGCGTTCGGTGCCGCGGGTGATGGACAGTTTCAGCGCCTGCTGGGTCCGTCCGTGGCTGGAGCGCTGCCGGTTGAGGGTCTTGCGCTCGACGTCGAGATCGGCCTTTTCCTTGTACCGGGGGTCGCCGGTCGCGGCGGCCATGACGTCGGCCAGGCTCTGGCCTTCGTCGTTCTGGATCTCGCGGGTGCGCTCGGGCGGGACACTCGCGTACAGCGGCGCGAACATCGCCTGCTTCTGGGCGGTGATCTCCCATTTCTTGGCGTCCATGCTGGGCGCGAGGACCACGCGTTTCCAGAAGTATTCCTCGTTAAGGTTTCCCTGGCGTTCGGCGCGGCCGATGGCCTGCGCGGTGATGTCGGGCCGCCAGTGGCCGGTGATCTCGTAGCCGCCGATCACGCGCGTCTGCACGTTGATCCCGGCGCCCATCTTCATCGTGGACCCGACCAGGACCGAGATCGCGCCCTCGCGTCCGGCGGCGAGCATGTCCGCTTTGCGTTGCGGGGAGGTGGCTTCGTGAATGTAGCGGACGCTGCCTTCGGGAAGGCCGCGTGCGTGGAGCTGGGTTCGCAGTTCGTCGTAGAAGTTCCAGTGCTTGCTCGGGGTGCTTTCGTCGCAGAACACGAGGATGAGGCCGCCGCGCACGGGATGTTCGGTGCCGTCCTCGCGCAGGTACACGTTGTCCTTGGCCGCGTGCCATTCGGCGTGGATGTCGGCGGCGATGACGTCGACCTTCTGCGGTTCGGGGGTGGTGATGCCCACCGTGCGCAGGTCGAGCGCGCCCAGCTGCCCGTCGTGGGCGATCACCAGGTGGTTGTCGGTGCCCTTCGTCGGCGGCCCGTGCAGGATGCGTTCCCGCCTGGCCAGGTCGAGGGTGAAGATGCGCGCCTGGGGCGAGGCGATGACCTCGATGACCTCGATGCGGCCGTCGCGCAGGCGGGGCACCTTGAGGTTGAGGTCCCGCTTCATCTTGATGTCGGAGGTCAGGCGCAGCGACCGCCACAGTTCCGGTTCGTTGATGGGCCGGCGGGTGCGGCTCTTCGAGCGGAGCGTCCCGCCGGGGGTCATCTCCATGTAGGACTCGACGGTGACGTAGGTCCTGGCCCACACGTCGAACCGGGGCAGCCGGTGGCCGAGGCGGCGCAGCCACAGGTAGACCTCGCTGTATTTCCCGGTCCAGGGCGTCGCGGTGGCCAGGACGACCCGGGCGGTGCCGAACCGGTCCTGCAAGTGCCCCAGCTTCATGTCCAGGTCGATGGCGCGGTTGCTTCCCTCGATCACCAGGTCCGGGATCGCGGACAGGACCAGGCCGTTCTTGTAGTTCTGCGCTTCGTCGACGACCACGAAGTCGAATCCGGCGTCGACGAACGTCATCCCGGCGGTGTCGCGGTCGATCTCGGCAAGGCGCTTTTCCAAGCGCTGTTCGGCGTTTTCCATGGCGGACTCGATGCGTTTGGTCATCGAGTCGCTCATGAGGTCGGCGTGCGCTTCTTTTTCCTGGCGCAGGTCCTCGAGTTCGGCGCTGAGGAACTTTTCCTGGATCTCGGGCGGCAGCGGGATCCGCTGGAAGGACTCCTTCGTCATGATCACCGCGTCCCAGTCGTCGGCGGCGACCCGGGCGACGAAATCGGCGCGCCCGTCCTTGCCTTTTTTCTTGTCATTGGCCAGATCGGCGCTCAATCCGGTCAGCAGCCGGGCTTCCGGATAGGCCTGCAGCCACTCGCGCGTGAACTGCTCGGCGATGCTGTCGTTGGGCACGACGATCACGGGCTTGTCCGCGAGCCCGCGGCGCTTGCGCTCCATGACCCCGACGATCATTTCGAGCGTCTTGCCCGCGCCGACCTCGTGCACCAGTCCGGTGCCGCCTTGGTAGACGACCCGGGCGACCGCGATCTTCTGGTGCTCGCGCAGGGTGAAAGCCTGGGACAGGCCCGGAAGGGACAGTTCGATGCCGGAGAAATCGGTGGGGATCTCGGCGTTGAACTCGTCGTTGTAGAGCCGCATGACGCGCTCGGCGCGTTCGCTCTTCTCCCAGATCCAGTCCGCGAACCGGTCGTTGATCTCGACGGCTTTGTCGGTGGCCTCTTCGGTGGCCTCGGGGTCGAGGACCTCCTTTTCGACGACCTCCCCGTCCGGGTTGGTGACCTCGATCGTCTTCATGACGCGGATCGGGGCGCCGTAGAGCAGCCGCTCGGTGAGGTCGTAGGCGTCCAGTCCGCCGCCGGCCCAGATCTCCTCGGCCGCCAGGCGGGACGGTTTGCTCAGCTTGGAGCGGTTGGTGGCGACCCGCCACAGCCCGGCGACGCTTTCGACCTCGACGTTCTCGTCTTCGAGCAGTTCTTGGAGGAACTCCCGCACGTACTCGGGGCCGATCCAGGAGCCGAGCCGAACTTCGATGTCCTCGGGGCCGAGGTCTTCGGGGATGACCGGTTCGAGCGCGGCGACATTCGCCTCGAAGGCCGGGTCGTCCTCGGCGGCGAGGCGGGCCCGGGTGAGCTTCTGGCGGACGTTGCCGGAGAGGTAGAACGGTTTCCACACGGGTTCGCCGGTGTCGGGGTCGGTGAAGACCAGCCCTTCGAGGGCGGCGCGGGCCTCGTCCTCCCCTGGCAGTCCCAGCAGCCGGGCGATCTCGGGCAGGTCGATCCGGGAGTGGGTGTCCAGGCAGATCGACAGCGCTTCTTCGGGGGTGTCGGCCCCGAGCCGCTGGCGCGGCGGGTTGACCACCCGCCGGGTGAAGATGTTGGCCTTGCGGGCGGTTTGCGTGGTCGGGTCGAACTTCTCCAGGGCCCGGGCGACGTTGCTGAACGGGTCGGTGCGGAATTCGCCTTGCGGCGGGCGGATGATCATCGTGGTGCGCAGGCCGAGCGCGTCGAGATCGAGGCCTTTGGGCGTGGTTTTCGGTGCCCCGTCGACGATCTGCTGGCCTGCGGCCGCGACGCGTGCGCTCAGCCGCGGGTCGTCGATGCCGGCCAGAGCCAGCAGGCTTTCCGGTTCCATCGTCTCCAGCAGCGCCTGTTCGACCGCTGCTTTGTCGAGCCCCGGATCGTTGCGGCGGCGGTTGACGGCTTCCTGCTTCGCCGCCTTCTTCACCGCTTTGCCGAACGCGGTTTCGTGGCCCTTGACGATCGCGTCGAGGTGGCGTTGCAGGATGTCCTGGCCGAGGCCGTGGCCGCGCAGTTCGGTGAGGTACGCGAGCACGGCGTCGCGCGAGGCCGGGACTTTGTCGTGGTGGTTGCGGTCGCACCAGTCCCCGAACACGTGCCAGCCCTGGCGCAGCTGCGGGCGCTCCGTGAACCGGTTGACCGGACCGAATTCGGCGACGTAGGCGTCGTAGACGGTGTTGAGCTGCTCGCGCAGGTGCGTGATCTGCGGGGTGTCGTCGATCGAGTCCCGTTCCGCGCGCAGCAGCGCCATCGCCGCGTCGCGCACCCCGAGCAGGGAGCGCAGCTCGGCGGCCTGGCCCTTCGGTGGCTCGAACGGGGTGTCCTGGGATCCGATGCGCCGGGTGAAGCCGCCGTCCGGGAGCGCGGTGAGGAATCCCTGGAACTCGGCGGCCCGGGGGTCGACGATGTGGAGCGCGGTCGCCGGGCGCGGGACGGTTGCGCGGCGGGGCGTCATCGCCAGGCCGCGGTCGGCGGCGTTGTCGGCGATGCGGGCGAGGGCGGCCGCGAACTGCTGCGGCAGCGCGTCGAGGTCGCCGCGGACTTTCAGGTCTTCGGCGTTGTACATGCCATGGGTCAGGGCGAACTCGCCGAGGACATTCTGCGGGTTGTCCAGGAAGTACTGGTTGATCTCGACGTGTTCGCCGTTGTCGCCGACCGCGGCGGGCAGGGCTTTTTCCCAGGCCGAGAACGGCACGACCGGGTCGGGCTTGGCGTCGTCGTCGCGGCGGCGCAGGATCAGCAGGTCGGTGACGGCTTCGGTCCCGGCGGCGCGGCGGTGCGCGCCGGTGGGCAGCCGGACCGCGCCGACCAGGTCGGCCAGCAGCGCCATTTCCGCGCGGGCGGCGGGGTTGCGCGCGTCCATGGTGTAGCGGGAGGTCAGCACCGCGACGATGCCGCCGGGCCGGGTCAGGCGCAGGGATTTGAGGATGAAGTGGTTGTGGATGGAGTGCTGGCGGCCGGGATTGTGCTTGTCGTCGCGCAGCTTCACCTTGGCGAAGGGCACATTCCCGACCGCCACGTCGAACGCGCCCTCGGCGGCGTCGATGTCGGCGAACGAGCCTTCGGTGATGTCGGCCTGCGGGTAAAGCAGGTTCGCGATGGCGGCGCTGACCGGTTCGCGTTCCACGCCGTGCATGCGGGCGGAATCCGGTGCCAGGCCGATGAAATGCCCGGCGCCGCAGCCGGGTTCGAGGACCTCTCCCCCGGCAAAGCCCAGGCGCGCCATGCCGTCCCAGATCGCCGAGACCAGCGCCGCGTCGGTGTAGTGGGCGTTCTGGGTGCTGCGCCTCGCGGCCGCGTATTCCTCGTCGGTGAGCAGCTGCCGCAGTTCGGCGCGCTGCTCGGCGAAGTCGTCGCTGTCGAACAGCTGCGGGACCGCGCCCCACCCGGACCAGCGCGCCAGAGTCGCGCGGTCGTCGGGCGACAGGCCTGCGGACCCGTCGTCGGCGACGAAGTCCGGGTCCTCGTGGCGCACGCGGGCGAGAACGCGGATCGCGGCGAGGTTCGCCGCGATCCGCGCTTTCTGCCCCGAGGGCGCGAAGTCCTGCTGCCCCCGGGGCCGGAACCGCTCTAAATCAGACTGCCCGGCTCGGTGAACGCCATCTCGCGCAGCACGTCGTCCCTCACCGTCGTCGAGACGTTGTTCAGGCTCGCCAGATTCGCCATGAAGTCCGTGCTCTGGCCCGCCTGCTGCTGTTGTTCCGCTTCGTTCGTCCGGCGTTCGATCTCCGCGGCGATCCGATCGCCCAGATCCGTGAAGAACTTCGTCGGGTTCTCGATCTGGGCGTACTCCGCCGCCCGGTGCTTCCTCCAGTGTTCCTGGGTCTGTGCCCCGTAGTGATTCATCGTCACGGTCTCCATTGTGGCCTTGTTTTTCGGTTTCCTTCACGTCGTCCCCCCGGAGTTCGTTCTGGCTGTGCGGCGCGCGCGTGGTCAGCAGCGCGCCGGCGCGGTGGTCATCGGATCCGCCCGGAGCCCGGAGGGCTCGGGGCGTTGCGGTGCCGTGTCCCGGCGGTGCCGGGACGGGCAAGGCGCGACCGCGCGGCCCGTTCTTCCCGGACTCGCGGCGGTTCGGCGTCGTCGCGGGGTGCTGTGTCCTGCTCGCCGGGCTGGACTGGTGCCGGTTGCTCGTCCCGCCAGAAGGCTTGTTGCGATTCCTTGCTGCCGGCCAGTTCGGCGAGAACCGCGTCGGCGTGGGCGGCGCCGACGTCGCGGAAGAAGTGGTCGGTCTCGCCGTACTGGCCCGCCAGCGAGTCGTGCACGAGCACCTCTCGCGGGGGCACGGGAACGGGCTGGCGGGCGAATCCGATGAAGGCGGGTTCGTCGACGGGCTGGGTCATGCGGTCCTCCCCGGAGCGGTCGGCGTGGTCGTCATCGCGCCCGGCCCGTGCTTGGCGGGTGCGCGGGTCCGGTGTGGCGGCTGGCGGCGGTGCCGGGCCGCGCGACGCGCGCGGGCTTGGCCGGTTCTTGCGTGGCCTGGGCCGGTCCGGCGGCATCCGGGGCGGCGGCGTCCTGGGCGTCGGCTCGGTCGGAAGGGAGGCTGCGCAGGAGCGCTTTGCGGACGCGGTCGTTGCCGAGCGCGTCGCCGCGCAGAGCAGCGCGGGCGTGCTCGGCAAGGGGCTGCCTCGTCCATCGCAGCGTTCCGTTCGGGCGCGTCTCCGCGGCGCGGCCGGAAACGGCGTCGAGGGCGGCATCGAGCCGGCGTTCCAGGTCGGCACCGGGCGTCACCGGGGCGGGCCGGTCGTTCTCGCCGTGCGCGCGGTCCTGTGTCTCCTGCTCCCGGCCGCGGTCGTTCTCGGACAGGGCCCGCGGCAGCCGCACGCCGGTCTTGTGCGAGAGGGCGCGGGCGAGGTCGTCGAGTTCGTCGGCGACGGCCTGCACGTCCGCGGCCGGGAGGACGGCGGCGTGCTCGCGGATCCGCTCGCCGCGGTCGGGAGCGTCCAGTTCCTCGGCGACGTCGAGTGCGGGGCTGGGGCGGCCCTGTTGCACGTCGCGGAGCAGCTTGGCCTTCTGGGCAAGGCGGTCGATGAAGGCCGAGGTGTAGTGGGCGAGGTCGTACTCGGCTTCTGTGCCCTGCGCGTGTCTGGGTTCAGGGTTGTACCGCTGGACTTCGGCCTGCGGGTCGAATGGCCGCCAGTCCGGGATGTCTCGCATCCTCAGCAATTGCTCGGTCGCGAAGTCGGCGTGCCAGGTCCCGTTGAGACGGAAGTAGTAGTCGTCGATGCCGGCGTCGGCAAACTCCGCGTGGTTGCGCAGCCAGACCGCGTATTCAAAGACAGGCCAGCCAGCGAATCCCTCGAACGCCACCTCGTAGGCGGGCTGGGTCATGCGGTCCTCCCCTTCAGGCCCGTCGGTGCGGTCGTCATCGCGCCCGCCCCGTGCCCGGCGGTTGCGCGGGTCCGCCGTGGCGGCTCGCGGCGATGCCCGGCCGCGCGACGCGCGCGGGCTTGACCGGTTCTCGCGGGGCGTGCGTCGGGTCGGCGGCGTCGCGCGAACCGCCGTGCGGCCCGACGAAGCTGACGGGGCCGGCGCCGTCGCCGCGCAGGAATTCCTGTGCCAGTCGGCTTTCCACCATTGCCTCGCGCCGGTCGGGAGGCAATGGCCTGGACACATGCCGGACCGTCCCGTCCGGCAGCATCTCCGGGAAGGTTCCGAAGAAGGCATCGAGGGCGGCATCGTCGCGGCGCACCGGATCGGCGCCCTGCTGCGCAGCGCCGCGCCGCGGCTGCTCGTCCGGCCGCGCGGCCTGGTCGCGTCCGGGCGCGGGTGCGGGAGCGGCGGGCTGGTCGTACTCGCCCCGCGCGCGGGCTTGGACGAGGTGGACGTTGCGGACCAGGCCCGCCTGCAGCGGAGGCAGTTCGCGCACGAGAGCGGGGTCGTACCGGACGAGTTCGGCGATCCGGTCGGCCAGCGGCGCGACGGTCGCGCGGTCGGCGCGCGCGGCGGGGTGCAGGAGCGCGGTGAGCAGTTCGTCGGCGGCAGCCCTCAGTTGGCGGAACACGAGGTTGTCGGGAGCAGGCGGGTCCGGGAGCGACGTTACGGCGTAGAGGTTCCAGCGGGTCGAGGAGTCCGGCAGCAGCGCTAGCACGACCTGTACGCGCTCGGCGGTGAGGTATTCCGCGAGGATGTGGTTCTGGGTGTCGAGAGCGGCGACGCGGGCGGTGCGACGGTCGCGTTCGGCGCTCTGCTCGGCGGGATTGTCCGAATGCAGCCAGGGCAGGGCGAGGTGGAGTTGGTAGTGGTCGATCGCGGCGGTCAGCTCTTCCAGCGCCGCGTGGTCGCGCACCGCCCACTCCCGGCGCCGGTCGTCTTCTGCCAGCCGCCACGGCAGCGGACGACCGGTCTTCTCCGCGAGTTTTCGGACGACGTCGTCGAAGCGGTCGGCGAGGTCCATCGGGGCGGAGAGGCCGCGGGTCTGCTCGCGCAGCCGGGCCAGTTCCGGCGCGTGCTGCGCGGGGTCGAGGAACGGGGACGGTTCGCTGTCGTTCCGGTGCAGTTCGCGCAGCAGGTCCGCGCGGTGCGCGAGGCGGCCGATCAGCGCGGAGGTGTAGAGCCAGGTGTGGTCTTCGGGCTCGATGCCGGCGGACCAGGTTTGCTGGGGGTCGTAGCGGTCGATCTCGGCGTCCAGGTCGAACGGCCGGTACTTCAGGTCGCCGTGCATCCGGGTCATCTGGTCGGCGAGGAAGTCGCCGTCGGTGTTCCCGATGTCGCGGAAGTGCGTCTTGACTCCGTCGGGCTTGCCAGGCGCCGGGTCGTAGTCGTGGGCGTAGGTTTCCGGTGGCGGGGGGACGGGCCGTCCGGCGAATCCCAGGAACGCGGGCGGCTGTTCGGGTTCGGTCATGCTGTCCTCCCGGTGGCGGGGTCGGCGCCCGGCTGCGGCGCCGGGTCGTGGCCGAGTTCGGCGACGGTGGCGGAGTGCCGGTTGGGGGTGCAGGCGTGGAAGGGCCCGTAGGGGCTGGTGAGCGTGGCCAGGTGCGGGTCGAGGTGGTCGCGCAGGTAGACCGAGAGCCAGGACGGTTCGTCCGAGTCGGACAACTCGCCGAAGGCCAGGTACAGGGCGGTGAACCGTTCGACGGCGTCGTGGTGCAGCCACCACTGGCGGCACCAGCGGATGCCGCCGCCCTCGCCGGTCGTGGTGGTCTTGCGGACCATCGATGCGATGTGGACGGTCACCCAGGCGTGCAGCGCGCCCGGCGACGGCCGCGCGACGGGGGCTGCGGCGCCCGCGCCGTCCTTCCCTCCGCCGCTGGTTTCCGGTGCGGGCGCGGCGGGTCCGTCGTCGGCCGCGGCGGCGGGGCCGACGGGAGGCGCTGACGCCACCGCCTGCATCTGCGCGTAGAGGTTGCTGAACTGGTAGCTCATGTCGGCCAGGCCGTCTTCGAGGTTGTCCAGGCCGTTGTTGGCCATCTCGACGGCATTGCGCATCAGGACGACCTCGCCGCTGACCTGGAACTGCTCGGTCTCCAGCGAGCGCAGCCACCGCCGGACGCGCTGTTCCAGCGCGGCCAGGTGCGCGAGGGTCGCCGGTTCGGTGTCGTCGGCGGGCCAGGCGGGTTCGTCCGGGGAGTCCGGCCCCGGCCCTGCGGGCGGGGCGGTCACGGCCGTGTCCCTGTCGGTGCGGCGGCGTCCGGGGGCCGCAGCGATTTCGCGACCGGGTTGTCGGGCCCGAGGTACTCGATGGCCGACTGCTGGATCTGCGCGGTGGCCTCTTTGGACAGTTCGACGAGCTGGCGTTTCTCCTCGCCGTCGGGTTCGGCGTACCAGGGCCGCAGCCGCAGCATGCCGGGGCGGCGCCCGGAGGTGATGAGCAGGGCGTTGGTGCGCGGCATCGCGGCGATGTCGGCGGCGGTGAGGATGCGTTCGGTGTGCAGCTGGCGCGAGGTCGAGGGGCCGCCGCTGGAGTAGCTGTTGGAGGTTTCCTCGACCTTGTGGTCGCCGACCAGGCGGCTCAGGTCCTCGGCGAAATCCGGGTCCGCGATTCCGGCCCCGATCGTCTTGATCGTGGCCGCGCTCCACAGCGCGTCGAAACCCTCTTTGCCCCACACGCTGCGTCCTTGCTCGCGGGACTGCAGGACGGTGGTGACCATGATCGATTGCGACCCGAACCACGAATACCAGCCGGGCAATTCCGGGATTCTGACGATGTTGGCCGCCTCGTCCAATTGCAGGGTCATCGGAGGGTCCAGGCGGCCGCCGTTGGCGGCCGCGGCCCGGAATGCGACGTTGCACAATTCGCCGACCATGGCCGCGACGATCGGGCGCCCCGACCCTTGTCCTTCGCGGGTGAGCAGGTACAGCGTCGGGTGCGCGTCCCCGGGCCGGGTGATCAGGTCCCAGAGGTTCAATTCCCTGATCAGGCCAGGGTCTTTGGGTATTTCCTGCCACGACAGCGGCGGCGTGACCCAGCGCAGAAGCGCTTCGGAGTCCAGACAGGAAATGGCGGTGGCGACGCCTTCGTAGACGCCGCCCCGGGTTTCCGGCGGCAATTCCAGCGTGGCGCGCAGCGAATCGCCCTGCCCGCCGAAGCCGTGCCGGTCCAATTGCACTGCGGGTTCGTCGGAACGGGTCGCGACCCAGTGCACGACGTCGCGCAGCGAATGCCCCGACACCGCCGCGGCGAGCAGGATCTGCCGCAAGGTTTTCTCGGCGGCGGGCGTGAAGAAGGGGTCGGCGCGGTCGGTGCCGCCGCCCGCGCCGCCGCCGACCTCGCGCATGAAGTACGCCGCCATCCGCGAGGCGGACTCCACATCGGACACTCCGGCGAGCGGGTTCCACCAGAACGTCTGCGGCTGGTAGGTGATGTGGTTGCAGTCGAAGAGGTAGATCTCGCCGACGAGGGCGCGCAAGCCCTGGGTCAGCGCCCACACGTCGCCCTTGTTGGAGGTGGCCACCACCGTGCCGGGGGCGCTGAGGATCTCGGGGACGACTTTCGCGCTCGTTTTGTTGCTGCGGGGCCCGCAGATCACCAGCTCGACGTCCTCGTGGCTCTTGTAGACGGTCCGGCCGCCGATATCGCCCAGTGCCGCGCCGATCTGGCGGGGGGCGAGGTCGCGCGGGCGGGCGTCGGCGAGCGAGGGCCGCAGGCCCTGGGCGCGTTTGGCCATGGCCGGCTGCTGCAGTTCCCGGAATTCCTTGGCGGAGTTCATCGCCCGGTGCCCGTCGCGCGGCCGTCCCCGTTTCGCGACCAGGACCGCGACCGTGATCGCGGCAGCGAGCAGCAGCGCCATCTGCGCGCCGAAGACGGTCCAGAACCAGAACGGGGAACCACCGGGGCCGATGAGACCGGCCAGCCCCGCCCGGCGCAGCGCGTTGGGGAAGGTTCCGGGCGAGGGAACGGGAAACCCGGCGACGCTGGCGGCCTGCGCGGCGACCCAGAGCGTGCCGCCGAGCAGGAACACGAAGCCGATCAGGCCGACGATCACCCACGGCAGCACCGGGGTCGCGCCGGAGGCGTGGCGGCGGGAGGTGGGCGAGGTCATCACGCCGCCGCCGATCGGGGCGCGGCGTCGAACGCCGAATCCGTGTTGTAGAGCTCGAGTTCGCGCGGGGTGAGGTTCATCCGCACCGGCAGCCCGGCGCGTTCGCCCGCTTTGACGAGGTAGAGCCCGCGTCCGGGGTGGCGCTGCCCGGGAACCCAGGTGCCGGCCGACTGCCAGGAGGAGAGCATGTCGGCTTCGCGCGAGGACAGCGACACCGTCAGGCTGCGCAGTTCCGAGGCCGGGAGCCCGCCGTAGACGTGGATCGCGCACCGGGCGGCGATGCCGCGGGCCTTGGCGCGGTCCTCTTCGGACGGCAGCGCTTCCAGGTCGTCCATGGAGTGCGTCAAATAGACGCTGGCGACGCCTTTGTGCCTGTTGAGCCGGGTCAGCCGGTCGGATTTCTCCACCAGCCCGGACCCGGTGCGCAGCGCCCGCCACGCCTCGTCCTGGATCCAGAGGATGTTGCGGCCGTGCCCGGTCTGGCGGGCCTCGATCATGCTCGCGCCCCAGGCCCAGGAGCAGAGCATCGCCGCCGCCACGACCTCGTCGGTTTCCTCGTCCAGCACGGAGATGTCCAGCGACGTCGCCGGGGACCCGGGGTCCAGGCGCGCGGTCGAGCGCCGGTCGAACAGGCCGCGCAGCGGTCCTTCCACGAGCAGGTCGAAGCTGGAGAGGACCTCGCGGACCAGGTCGAAGTAGCGTTCCCGACTCTCGCCGATCCGCGCGGCGGCCAGCAGCTGCTGCGGCGCCTGGTCCAGCACCGCGCGGACTTCCGGGATAGTGGGCTGGTTGTCGGGGGCGGCGTCGGTGGCCAGGTCGATCGCCCGGGAGACCAGGTTGCGTTCGGTCGGCGTGGGGTGGCGGTCCAGTTCCAGCAGCAGCAGGCCTTCCAGCAGGCTGGCCTGGCGGGCGCGGATGGATTCGCGCAGGGCGTCGCGTTCGCGGCCGCTGGTGGTCGCGAGCAGCGCGGCCAGCGGGCCGGGGTCAAGCGGGTTGATCGCGTCGTGCCCGCGGCCGATCTTGATCACGGTGCCGCCGAGGCGGCGGATCAGGGCCGTGTATTCCCCTTTCACGTCCGCCGGGCAGAAGATCATCCAGCCGAACGCGCACAGCCCGGTCCCGAGCCGTTTCGCGAACGCGCTCTTTCCGACTCCCGGCTGCGCTTGAACCCACAGCCCCGTGTTGGAAATGAGGCCTGTTTTCAACCAGTCTCCGGGGTGGAGCCCGATGGGCTCGTGGGTGTGCAGGTCGTGTCCGATCGGGACGCCGCGCACCCGCGCGCCGGACCCGCCGACGAACGGGAACAATCCGGCCAGCTGCGTGGTGGTGCCCTGCCACAGCGCGGCCGAGCCGACGTGGTGGTCGCGTCCGCCCTGGGGCACCGCCCAGCCGCGCGCGGGCGGAACGGGCAGTGCGCGCAGCTCGGCCAGCGGGTCGCTGCGCTCGGGCTGATGGCGCAGCGTGGCGTCGGCGACGGTCTGCGGAATGACGAGACCGCCGTCGGCGTGGTCGGGATCGGTGTCGGCGCGTGCAGTGCGCCGGCCGAACAGATTCATCGCGTTCCCCCTGATCGCGTGAACTGCTGGTCCAGCAACGAAATGTGAGATGGCGGCATCCGGTCCGACCCCCAGCCGGGCCGGATGCCGCCGGTGTGCATGCGAGTCCCCGCCTGCCACCGGGCGCGGGCGGAACTCGCAGCACGGCGTGTGGTTCCGCGCGCAGCGGCGCTGCTGCGGAACTGCCGCGCGTCAGTGCGCGATCGGGCGAGCGGACGGCGCCTGCGGCGGGTCGGGATTCCCGCGCCGGGGCTGTGTCGCGGCCATGTTTCCCCCATGGTGTTCGCGTTGGCGTGCTTGGTTTTTCCGCGCATCGCGCTACTGCTGTCCGGGACTGCCCGGCGGCAGGCGCCCGGCGCGGCGGGTGCGGCCGACGCACCGCCCGCGGTAGGGGTGGACGCGGCGGCGCGCCGTCGCGGGCAGCGCCGCCGGTTTCGTCGGCGGCGCGCCCCGGAATCGGTTGCGCCGCAGGAATTCGGCGGTGTTCATCGGGCCATCCGCCCGCGCCGCGCCAGCTCCGGCGGGTAGATCCCGACGCCAAGGGAGGCGGCGAACCCGGCGCCCTGCCAGCCCCAGCACCGGCGCAGCCGCAGTTTCGCGTTGCGGGCCCGGCTCTCGACGTCGGCGATCGCGTCCGGCAGCCGCCGGGGATCCTCGACGGTGGTCGTGACGTACATGCCCCACAGCCCGACGCCCGCGCCCCGGGCTTCTTCCTCGGCGGCCTGGCGGGCCCGGACCTCGTCGGTGCGGTCGCGGGCGGTGTCGTCGATGCCGCGCCGGCGGCGCACTTCGCGGCGGAACGCCGAGCCGGTGGCCTCGCGCGCCACTACGTCCCCGGCCTGGTCGGCCGGATACGGCTGATAGGTGATGGTGACCCGGCGGTGGTAGCGGCCCGGCGTCACCAGCGGCGCCAGGACGTTGCTGGTCACCAGCTGGTTGGGCAGGCCCGCCAGGGCCCAGGTGCAGCTCCACCCGGAGTCGTGCCAGTAGTGGTCGGCCAGCGCGTGCGCCTTGACCGGCCCGGCGTCGGCCCATGCCAGCAGGTGCTTCTGCTCGGCCAGGCGGGCGAGTTCGCCGCGGGCGTGCGGGTCGTAGGCCGAGCGCAGCCAGTGGGTCATGTCGGCGGCGGTGGCCCGGCCGAGCATCGCGACCCCGCACAGCGGGAGGTCGCCTTCCAGCCCGGACAGCGCGCGGGAGACCTCGGCGACGCGTTCGGCGTCGTCGCGCGGCTGCGGCCGCGCCCGCTGCGGCTGGAACGTCAGCGACACCCGGACGGAAATGTCCGCTGTGGACCCGCGGTGCGCCTCGGCGACCTCGCGCATCGTCTCGCGCGCGACCGCCGGCGCGGCAGGGTCGAGCCGGTCGCTGACGTAGTCGGCGAGTTCGGTTCCGGTGCTGGGGGCCGATTCCACCGTGATCGAGGCCCATTCCACGGTCGGCTCGTACCCGAGCGACGCCTGCCACGCGGCGAAGGACCCGATCCACAGGTCCTGCCGGTCCTGATCGGCCAGGACGGTGCCCACCGGAGCGACCCGCAGCGACGCGGTCAGCCGCCCGGTGCGCCGGTCCCACAACAGGCCGAACGGGTTGCCCAGTCCGTCCTTTGTGGACAGCGGCATCAGCGGCGCGAGGACGCCGGGCAGTTCTTTTCCTCGCGGGTGCCGGGTGAAGACCCCGGATTCCCACTCGGACCAGCCTTTGCGGTTCGCGGTGGCGCTGCGGGCGGCGATGATCAGCGACCCGCCCAGCGACACGCCGCGCGAGCGGTGCGGCACCAGCGCCAGCACGCCGGTGACCAGCGACACCAGCAGCGCGATGCCCATCACCAGCAGCGGAAGCCCGGTGCTGGCGACCAGAACCCAGGTCCCCAGCGGGAACATGACGCAGCCCGCCATGACCGCGGTCTGCGATTCGGACAGCTTCCCGACGCCGAAGCCCCGCCTGGCCCGCCATCCCCCGTACGTGCGCGTGTCACTCATCGCCGGACCCCTCGGTCATCGTGTCGCTGACTGCTCCCTTGGTCGCGTTTCCGCGTTCCAGAGCCGCACCGGCCACCGCCCCGACACCGGCACCGGCAGCTCCGGCACCGGCACCGGCGGCTCCGGCACCGGCGCCGGCTGTCCCCGTTTCCGCTCCGGTGCCTGCCGTCCCCGCTTTCGTTCCCGTGCCTGCCGCGGCTTCGGGTCCGTGCTCGGCGTCGCCGCCGCTTCCGCCGCCGGGCGGTCCGCCGCCGTGGCCGGTGTCCGGAGCGCCTCCGGGCCGGTCCCCGGCTCCGCCGCCCCCGCCCGGCCCGCCCCCGCCCGGCCCGTCGCCGTTGTTGGCCGGGGTCACCGGCGGCGCTCCGGCGCCTTGGTTGCCGCCGCCGTCTCCGGCGGGACCGGAGCGGTCCATGAACTTGCTGAAGCCGCTGGCGCCCGCGCCGCCGATCATGCTGGCCGCGGCTCCGGCCGCCATCGCGCCGCCGCCTCCGCCGCCGGAGGAGACGAACCGCTGCCCTCCCCAGTCGAAGAACCTCAGCATCGTGGGCATCGCGATCACCGCCATGGCGAGCACGGCCATGCCGGTGAGGATCGTGCCGATGTCGGTGCCCTCGCCCAGCAGCAGGAACCCGATCGCGTAGACGATCGCCGCGATCGGCTGGTAGAGGATCAGGCTCAGCGCCCAGCTCAGCAGTTTGCGCAGCCACGGTTTGGTGGCCTCGTTGATCTGCCCGGCGGCCGCGGTCGGGATCAGCGCCAGGATGATCACCAGCGCGCCCATCCGGAAGAACCCCAGGATCCACTGGATCCCGGAGAGGAAGAACATGACGAGCGCCAGGAAGAAGATCGCGGCCGTCGACGCGGCGACGTTGGCCTGCATGGCGTTGGTCATGGTGGTGGTGAACTTCTGGATCGAGGCGCTGAGCACCTGGTCCGACAGCGCGAGCCCGCCCTGGTACAGCAGGACCGCGGCCGCGGTGCCCATCGTCGACCAGCCCGCGAACGACAGCAGCCCCATGCCGGTGTTGACCAGCGGCTCGGCCTTGCGCTTCCAGATCATGAGGATGCCTTGCCAGACAACGGACCCGACCAGCAACACGAGCCCGACGTAGAGCAGCAGGCCCTGGATCTCGGTGATCGAGGGGCCTTGCAGCATCGACGAGCGGTCGCTTTTGGTCCAGTACGTCATGGCCTCGGCGAGCAACTCGACCGCGCCCTTGGCGATGGAGTTGGCGAGGTCGGTGAACCAGTTGTGGACTCCCGACCCGATCTGGCAGCCGACGTCGAGCGTGCCGCAGTCGTCGGCCAGCACGATGGTCGCGGGCATCAGCGGCCTCCCGCCGGAACGGCTCCGAGCGAGGCGTAGCCGTCCACTGAGGACTTCGCGGTGGCGCGCGGACGCGGGAGCTGGACCCGCCAGTCGCCGGAGACCCATTGCAGCGTCACGGAAAGGTGTGCGAAGGACTTGCTGGCCGACGTCTGCGGGGTCGCCGCCGCGAGCTCGACCACGACCAGTTCGCCTGCCGGGTCGCCGGCGCTGATCCGCCACCACCACTGGGTCGGCCGGGTATCGGCGGCGTGCGCGTCGCTCTGCTCCTGCGCCAGCTGCGAGAGCGCCGACTGCGCGTCGCCGACCGTCTGCTCGGCGTACGTCGCCCGGTAGACCGCGGCGCCCGACGCCGCCGACAGCCGCACCGTGAGGTTGATCGCGGCGAACACCGCGCCGTCGCGGTCGTGGGCGAAGCCGCGCGCGCGGCCGCCGGTCGTGTCGCGGGGTCCGGCGCAGTCGCTGACCGGCGCCGGGTCTCCGCTGGGCGCGGCTTCCCACCGCGTGAGGCAATGCGGCTGCTGCCCGCTCGGCGGGGGGCCCTCGGCGGAGCGGGACGGCGGCGCGGCGGTCTGCTGCGGGTGCGCGGTCACGGCGCCGGAACTGCTGCTGATCAGCCATCCGACGAGGCCGGTGGCGACGATCGCGGCGACGAGCGCGACGATCCACCAGCGACGTCGCGTCCGCTGGCGGGCGGCCATCAGATGAGCCACCCCACGATGGAGGTCGCGCCGAGGATCAGCGCGAGGCCGCCCACGACCCACGGCAGAGCCATCGCGCCCTCGACGGCCATGTTGTTCCTGTTGCGGCGGCCGACGGCCATCATGATCCCGGCCGCGACCAGGGCGGCGACCGCGCCGACCAGGCCGCCCCATTTCATCCAGGCGACCATGGTGGACGCCGCCTCGGAAAGCTTGCCCGGCGGCGCATGCGGCTTCGGGTCGTCGAAGCCCGGAATGCCGGGTTCCTGCATGAGCCAGACGTTGACCGCGGCGATTGCCTTGCTGAACACGATCTTTCCCCCGTCTATCCCCCGGTGACGCGCCCCAGCCCCCCTGGCTGCGGCGCGGAATACTGAGGCGGCCTGGCTGGCAGGCCGCCGGCGGGCAACGGCGGACCGGCGCGCGGCGGGAACTCGCGGGGCCGGGGCGGCGCGACGGCTCGGCCGCGCGGCACGACAGCGGACTGAGGATGTGCCGGGTGCGCGGGCACGGAGTACATGCGCCGCAACGCGTCCTGCAGCCGGCGGACCAATTCGGCGACCGGCTTGGGGATCGTCTTGCCCGGCGCGGCTTCCAGCTCCGTCCACTGGCGTTGGTGGAAGACCTGGAGCGTGGCGGTCAGGTGCGGCTCGGCGCTGCGCAGGTGCGATTTCGACGCGCGGCTGATGCCGCCGGGCACCGTGTGCATCACGATCAGGACCGGCGGGCGCGGGCACGCGGCGAGCGCGCGGCCCAGCCGGGCCGTCCCGGCGGCGGTGTTGCTGGTGACCAGCACATCGAGCAGGCCGCCGCGATAGACGCCGAGGTCGCGCACGGGAATCGACAGCTCCGCGTGCACCGCGCGGGCGAACGCGGACGTTCCCACGCCTCCCGCGGTGCCGCCAACCACGAGCGGCCGCTGCCCATCCGTCACGCGTCCCCCCGAACACCGTGTGCCCGCGCTGCGCGCTGGACTGTTGCTGCCGCCCGGATGGGCCACGACGGCAGAAGTCGTTCACTTGGTCAGGTCGCCCGGCGGCGTTCGAGGGGTCCGGCGAACCGGTCACCCTCGCGCCGCCGGACGGCCGCTGCGGTTGCGGGCGGCGATCTCCCCCGATCACCGCCCACCGGTACCCGGGCGACCCGGCCCTCGACGGGCTGAACGCCCCCGATCAACGGCCGAGCCGCCCCGGGCAACGGCTTTCTTGCCTTGCGATCCCACGGAAGGCGCGTCGCGCCCGCGGCCGGGGCGGGAGCCGGTCCTGCGCGTCGCCGCGTGTGCGTCGCAGGAGACTCTCTCGCCCCGTTGATCACTCTCCGTGCCTGAGCGGCGCTCAGGCGGCTAACCGTGATCCGCGTTCTTCTGTTCGACCTGCTTTTGCGGTCCCCCCACAAGGTCGACCAGTCAGTTACTCCGAGTTACCGCCTTCTCCTTTGAGGAGATGATCCACATGTACCCGGTCGCAGAGTGTGACACCAGCTCTCCGGCTAACTACAGTTAATCTATCACCCGTTTGGCCGATCCTGCCACACGCCTTAATGACTTTGCGTAATGCTCGCCTTCGAGGAGCGAGAGCGCGGGTTCGCGCGATGGGGCGACGTGCGGACGACCACGGACCAGGTCGGCGGTGTCGGAGGAGGAGCACGAGGCGGTTCGCGCGTCGTCGCGGCGGCGCGGAAGGACTGGGCGGGGATCGGGGTACTCGCCGATCCCCAGGCCGCGCTGGCATTGCTGGCACCGTACCCGTTGTTCTACGGTGCGACGCCTGCGTGGCCGCAGACCGTCGGTACTCGGCACTGCCCGGGACCGGGGCCCCGCGCGGGCGGCAAACCGTCGTGCCGGAGATTTCCAGCGGCCTGTCCTCGACGGCTGTCGTGCGCGGCGGAACGCGGGCGCTAACCGATGTGGCCGCCGTCCCGCAGGACGACCTCCAGCGCGGGGTACAGGTAGTAGCTGTCGTTTTCCTCGGACAAGTCCTTGATCTTCGTGAGGAAGTCGACGAACGCCGTCGCCCGGATCGTCCCGAGGCGGGCGGTGGTGCGGAACAGCGCTACCGCCAACTCGGGCATCTGTGCGGCCCTGCGGCACTCGTGGTTGTCCGCCCACGCCGTCAGGGCGGCGTGGAGATCGTCGAGGGAGAGGAAGGGACTGTGCTGGACGAGCAACTGGCCGGCTTGCTCCCCGATGCGGAAGCTTCCGGCTTCCTTGAGGAACCCGAGCACTTCGGGGAGGAAGTAGCGATGGGGGCGTGCCGCGACGACGTTCATCCGGTGCAGCTGGGGCAGGGAGGAAAAACGCTGTTCGAGATCGGGGAACCGTTCCCTCGCGTAGGTGCTGGTGACGACGGCGAGGACTGACGCGGTGTCGGCGGGAAGCGGGTCCCAATGCCCGGCAGCGATGGTCGGGCTCAGCAGGATCTGGAACTTCTTGCGGAGCGGTTCGTCCACAATGTCCCAGAAGAAGTCCTCGTCGCAGAGACGCATGAGTGCGCGAAGCTGCTTGTCGCCCTCCAGCGTCTCGAATTCGCCGCGCTGCGTCGCTACGGCTGAACGGACAAGCTCCCTGTCGCGTTGCGCGAACGCCAGCAGCACGAAAGCGGACCTGTAGGCGTACTCGACGGCCGGCAACCGGTTCTCGGGATCGAGTTCGCGGAGAGCGTGTTTCGCGGCGAACTTGGCGATGTTGGTCCGGGCGGCCGTGCGAACGCGGTCGAAGAAGTTGGCCTGGACGAGGGAGACCACCGGCACGAACGAAGGGTCGCAGGTGTAGTTGATGTACTGCTCGAGGATTTTCCCGCCTTGCGTGGGGGGATGGGTCAGCAGCGTTGTCAGCGCGACAGCCAGGTGCGCGCGTGCGACTTCGGGCTGCGGCTCGTACGCTTCGCCGAAACTCCGCAGGGACGGGTGCACGCAGAGGTTGCGGTCCTCCCGGATCCGTTCGAGCTCGCGCTGGCCGATCGGGTCGATCAATTCGAACTGCGCCGCCTTGCTCAGCAGGCCGGCTTCGATGTTCTGCATGGCCTTGACGCCGTCCGGGCTGACGCCCTTCTCCTGAGCGCCGGTCACGCTGGCGCGGAAGGCAACCGCTGCGCCATCGCCGGAGTCCGCGAGCTGGATGAGCTTGGCGATGATGTCGGCGGTTACCGCGGTCCAGGTCGCCGCGATGCTCGCGCGGATGGCGCCGGAGGTGTAGCAGCGCCAAGCTTCCTCGGCAAGCGGCCTGGTGTCCGGGCTCCAGACCCGCGCGATCAGGCTCTCGACATCCGCCACCGGCAATCCCCTCGTTCGACGCGTGAGGGAAGGCTAGTCGAGGTTCCCGCGCGTGCTCGGGAACCTCGGCGCCGCCGGAGGCATTCCAGTGACGCCGCACCGCTTCGGACCCTCTCGCGGAAGAGGCTGTGGTGCTAGCTACTGGGTGAACCCGGCTTTTGTCAGCGCCCTGATCAGCGTCGTGACGGCGACGGTCGTGACCCTGGCCATCGAGTTCGCCGCGAAGCCGCGGCTGGAAGCGCGCAAGGACCCCGAATCGTGTCCGCGCATCGGGAGGTTCGCGCGGTGCGCGCAAACCTCGCTGAGCTGGGCCACCAGTTGATGCAGGCGCGGATGACCGTCGGCACGCGCCTGCTGCCCGATCGCGAGACCTCACACCGGATCGCCTCGTTGGCGCAGGAGGCCCATCGGCAGGCGGCGAGCGCGGAGAACGCGATCCCGCGCGGAACGCGCTCCGCAACATCCGGCACTACTGCGAACTGGTGGCCAGCCACCCGGGCGCCGACGACTACGCCGCCCGCTTCGCGACGATCAAGGACCGCCTGGAATCCGCTGACCGCGAGCGAAGCAAGGCCGAGCGCCTGTAGTCGATGCCCCGCTGGAAGTTCTGGCAGCAGAAGGCCGCCCTCGCGGCGACGTACGAGGCCCCAGAAATTGCCGCCGCTGAAGAACTTCGCCAGATGACCCGCGCCCGGATCCACGCCGCCGCGCCGGCGAGGCCCGGGGGCGCACGCCGCGAAGGGGGGAGAACGCGCCGCCTTGGCGTTAACGTAGGGCGCACCGGGGCACGGTCTGGACAAAGGGGGATCAGACATGTCGCAGATCGGACCGGACGGACCGGACGGACCGGACGGGCCGGTGCCGGGAATGACAGGGCCGAGCGGCCGTTACGAGCGGCTGATGGACGCGCGCGCCCGCAGCGACCGTCGACGCCGGTGGGCCGTCGCGGGTTACGTCCTGGCACAGCTCGCCGTGGTCGTTGTTGTCGTCGCCCACGGCTTGCCGCGCACGGGCGTGGTGTTCGCGGGCATCGCCGTTGTCTCCGGCCTTGCGCTGCTCGGCGCGATCGGATTCGGCTACTTCCTCGGGGAACGGGCTGCCGTCGGCGAGTGGGATCGGTCCGAAGCTCTTGCCCTGGGCGGGCACGAGCGGTCAGGGATCGGACGACGTCCGGGGCGGGGACGGCCGCTCGGCGGCCCGTGGCGCGGGCGCCGCGCGGCGAGGAGCGCCGGCGGCTCCGGCGATCCGCTTGCTGCCGCTGCCGATTCGCCGCCGACGTGACGAGGTTTTCCTGCTAGCTCCGCAGCGGGGACGGCTGTGGGCGCAAAGCGTTCGGCGCCGACTGCGCTGCCGAACGGTCGGAGCCCGGGCCAGCCGAAGGGTTTCGCGCTGGTGCTGGGCTCCCGGTCAGGAAGGTTCCGACCGCGGCGTCGTCTCCGCCGCGCACGCGGTTGATTGGTGACCGGTCCGTGCCGCCATTCCGGCGATCTTCCGTGCTCGCAGCCGAGGTTGCCGTTTCGGTGCCGTCGTTGACCGCAGACGGTTCATCAGGCGGACGTACTGCGAGTTGAACCCGAAACAGACGGCCGTGACGAGCGCGAACCAGCCTGCGGCCCACATCGCCGAGGATGCGGTGGCGCCGGTGACTGCCCAGAAGGCGACAGCGGCGGGCACCAGGTACCAGACATCGCGCAGCGTCAAGCGAAGGGCTTCGCGATGCCCGACCCGCTGTGCCGGGTTGGCGTTCACCCGGGTGTTTCCCCCTTCTCCCGTCTCCATGACCTGGACGCTCTATTTGACCATGCCGGGCAGCGACCCGACCGGCTCTCGCGCACCGGTCCCGGCGCCCGGAGAAACGCCGCGCCGGGACCGGTCCGCGTTCTGGGAGTCCGGCCGTTCGTCCGCCCGGCGTGCTAGCTGTTCCTCGCGAGCGCCGGGCGTTCGCTGTGCGCCGTCGGGATGCGGTGCGGCCCCTCGCCCGCGCGGGGAACGAGCATGGCCAGCGCGACGACCTGGTTGCGTCCGTTCTGCTTGGCGACTTCGAGCGCTTGGTCGGAGTAGCGTTCCAGCGCGGCGATGTCGGTGCCCTGTTCGGGCGAGGTTGCGACGCCGATCGAGATGGTGCACCGGGGAAGCCCGTCGTGTCCGAGCCGGATCGTGTCGCCGCCGGCCGGGTTGACGACCTTGGTCTCGAGTTTCTCGACCGACCGGCGGATCCGCTCGGCGATGTCGACGGCTTTGGTCCACTCGGTTCCCGGGAGGACGACGGCCATTTCCTCGCCGCCCGTCCTCGCGAGGATGTCCCCGGCGCGTGTCTCGGTGCGCAGCACCGTCGCCACGGCCTCGAGCACTTTGTCGCCGCCGGGGTGGCCGATGCGGCTGTTCCACCACTTGAAGCGGTCGATGTCGAGCATCAGCATGGTGGTGGGCTGGCCGTTGGCATGGTCGAGGTCCACCGCCGCGGCGGCGAGCGCGTCGAATCCGCGCCGGTTCAAGAGCCCGGTCCGGGCGTCGGTCAGGGCGTCGGTCCGGTGTTTCTTGCTTTCGGTTTCCAGCGCCGCGATGCGTCCGATGCTGCGGGTGTCGTAGACGGCGACGGCGAGCATGCCTGCCAAGGCCGGGGCCGGGAGCGCGACGGCCACCAGCGCGACGGCCATGCCCAGCAGCAGGGTGTGCAGGATCAGCTTGTTGTCGTCCCGGCTGCCGATCGTGTCGGCAAGTCGCCATTTGCCCCAGCGGATGCCGCGGTAGATGCCGATCGGCACCGCCTCGGCCAGGAAGTAGACCGCGACCGCGGCGGACATCAGCGCCAGCGCTCGTAGCCCGGTGCCGGCGTCGAAGGTTACTGCCGCGCCGCTGAGCCAGGTGGGAGCGTCGATGAGGTCCCGGACCGTGCTCGCGCCGACGACCGCGAGCACCACTGTGGCGGTGGTGCTGGTCCACAGCCCGAGCGGTTTGCGGGCGACGAAGAACCGGCGGCTGCGCACGATCAGGACCAGCGCGATCGCCATCGGCGCCGGAAGCACCAGCGCCGCGGCGGAGGACCAGATTCCGTTCTGGTCGACGAATTCGACCAGACGGCGTTCCTGGCGGACGGCGCGCCGTCGTTCCTCAGACGGCCGGGTCAGCGCCATGTGCGCGAGCGCGGCGGCGGTGATCAGGGCGAACAGCAGCCAGTGGTGCAACTGTGGCGTGCCGGATCTCAACACTGCCCAGGCCACGGCGGCCAGTCCGGCCAGGTCGATCAGCAGGACCGAGGCGATGGTCGGTCTGCTCAGCGACCGCAGTGCGTCTTTTGACCGGTATTTGTCATCCGACCGCGCTTCCGTCGGTTTCCAGGCTCGTGACAGGCTAGTTACCGCCATTCCGATCCCCCCTGATGTGCGACAGGCGCAGCCACCCACGACCTGCCGCTCTCACCTCGCGCTTCGGGGCCGACGAGCAGCGGAGGTGAACTTTGTGCTGCTTCGCGAGCCGAAACCGGGCCGCCTTCTGGGGTGAACGCGCCTGCCCGGCACCGAACCGCCTTCTTCTCCGGGCCCGTCGAGCCTCGGATGCGAGATCGCATCCGAAAGGAGGCCCCGCTATGCGCCGCGACCGCGACATGTGAACGATCAAATACAGCCTGCAACTGTCACTCCCCTTGACAACAGGTCCATCCGAGTCGTTTTTCTGGTGCGCTCGTTAACTCAGAGGAGGCACATCATGCGCGACCGTGACATGTGATCCCCCTTCCCCTCGCCGAGTCCCGGCGTCGATCGGACGACGATCGCCCCCGTGGAAAGGTCCGCGCTGCAGAGGTTGCCGCAGCCGCGTCCGCGGCACGCGACAGCCAACCTGTGCCGGGATAGGAGAAGAGGTGCTCGGCGATCAGGACGCCAGCACCCCGGGTCTTTTGCCCTCGGCCCGGTCCGTGACGTCCGACGTCGCGGACCGGGCACGGCGGCAGGGATGCGACCGAGACCGAACAAGCCCGCGAGGCGCCGGGCAGGGCGGCGAACCGGCGCGACCGCCCCGGGCCCTCGCCCAGCACGCGCCGCGTGAACTCGCTGCCGTTTCCGGGCAGCACGATGCGGTCCCCCACTTTGGTCCCCCCGGGCCAGCGGAATTAACTGCAGTTAACTTCGTCCGTCACTGTAGGACAGGCAGGGCGCGTGCGGCGACTCCCCCACGCAGACCACCCGTATGGACTAGCCGTGTAACGTAGGGTGACGAAACTGGGGATGATCGGCGGGTTTCGACTACCGTTGGGCTTGCTTGTGGCACCCACCTATCGGGTCTCTGCGCTGCAAAGGCCGGTAGCCACACCAAAAGGGATGATGTCAATGTCTGATTCTGGGGGGATGTCCCCGCCGACAGGCGAGCTGCGCGAGGCGGACGCTGCCGACCCGGTCCTGACGCAAAAGATCAACAAACTGTTCGCCACGATCCGCCCCGGCGGAGGGTCGCAGGCGTACACCAACAAAGAGATCGCCGACCGCGTCGGCGTCACCGACTCCTACATCCACTACCTGCGGCGCGGAAAGCGCGTCAACCCGTCGGACCGCCTGCTCCGCAACCTCGAGAAGTGCTTCGGCGTCGAACGCGGCTATCTCGACCCGCAGGCAGACCCGGTGCTCGAGGGGAAGGTCGATCGCCAGTTGGCCATGCTCGAGGGCCTGCGGGAACATCTGCCCGTGCTCGATCGCCTGCGGGAGCGGGGAGTGCTGGGGGAAGTGCTGCAAGAGTGCGTGCTCCGGCTGGAATCGCGCGACGCCGACGACGGTCCGCGCCCGAACTGAGCGCATTCGCGCGCCGCCGTCGCCCGGACGGCGACGGCGGCGGCGGCGCGGCGACCGACCCTGCCCCTCGCGGTGCCGGGCACACCTGTCCAGGGGCCCCGGCTCGCGTGTTGTCGGCGTAACCGGGCTCTTGCACGCGGAGCGTGCCCTTCCCGACTTGCGCAACCTGACCGGTCCTTTTGCCGCGAGCAATCTCCGCCAGATCTCCCCGCGTCGAGGTCACGACCGGAGATCGCGGCGGTGCGCCGTTGCCGTGGGTGAGAAAGCCTCGCCCCGTCTGCCTGGTCCTGCGGCATGCGGGGCACGGCTGGGAGTGCGGGGCCGCGCAGCGCGACCATCACGATCATCCCCCACGCGCCGGGTCGGGGTTCGCCCTCGTGCGACCGACGCGTCGCCCTGCCCCTGCCCGGCTTTTACCCGAGGACGGTGTCGCCGTCGGACCAGGCGCCGGCGTCGGCCGGCACCGGTCGGCGGCCGCCGCTGATGGGAGACCATCGCGGCGTGCAGACCAGGCCGGCGTGGTCGCGCTCCACGAGCGCGCCGGCCGCGAGGGCGTCGTCCTGGGTCCGGAACGCGCGGCTTTCCGCTCGTTGGGCCTCGCGCAGCAGGAGGTCCGGCGTTCCGGGGCGGCTGAGCCGCAGCACCCATCCGCCAGGCCAGGCCGGGTGCGGTTCGGTGACTTGCTGCCCCAGGGCGGTCATCACGGTGAGCAGGTCGTCGAGCTGGCGGTCGATCACGCGGTCGGTGCCCGCTCGCGGCCGGAGCTTCCGGTGGTGTCCGCGGAGTTCGGCGACGGTGGCCGCGAGTCCGTCGACGCCGACGCGCTCGCGGCGGCAGGCGCGGAGACTGGCCGGCCGGAATGCGGCGGGGAGTTCGGCGGCGAGGATCACGGCGGTGTCGCTCACGCAGCTGGGGTGCTCGCCGTGGGCGGCCAGGAGCTGTCTGGTCTCGGCGGCGAGTTTCCCGACGGCCCGGGAGGTGCTGTCGTAGGAGCGGACGGCTTCGTAGGCGAGGGCTTTCACCCAGTGGTCGTAGTCGTCCCACAGCGCGTCGACGGATGCCGTGTCGCGCATGGGCTTCCTCCCCTGGTCACGCGGACCCTCGATGGGGCCGGTCGCGATGCGGGTGCCGGTTAGCCCGTTCGGGTGCGCTGTACCGGTGAGGCTAACCCGCGTCGCCGGACGGCGCCACGAAACCGCTCTCGTCCGGCTGCGCGTCGTCGTCGATGTCTCGGATCCCGTTGAGCTGACGCCGCACTCCCGCCGGTCGCGGCCGCCTGGACCCGCCGCCGGGCCGCGCCGCGTCCGCCCTGCGACGTTGCCGGCGCGTCCGGGGGTGGGTGCGCAGCCACCGTCCAGTTCAGCAGGAACCGCAGGAACGTGAGCTTTTCCCGGTCCCAGGCTCGTTCATCCGTTCGATCAGGCGGCTCATGCTGTCGACGCTGGCGGGCATCGGCGCGTCGAGTGCTGCCATGGCCCAGGCATCGGCCTGGAGCTCGGTGTCGCGGGCGATGGGTACGTGCGCAGGTGGCACAGCGCTGCGGCGATCGCCGCAGCGGCGGGCGCGGCCGCGGGAACACCGGGCAGGGGCGTCGTTGCAGGGCCTGGCAAAGAAAACGCGAGCAGCGCACCGGGCCAGGCCAATGCCCGCGCGAGCGCGGCGCAGGCCGTCCGCGCGCGACGCCAGCGGCGATCGCCGCAGGTGCGATTAGTCGCCGAGCACGGCGGGGGCGATCTCGTGCCCGAGGACGAACCGGCCGCGTCCGGGTCGGTCTTGAACCGCGACGGCTTGGCGTTGACCCACGCCAGCGGGAGTCCGCTGGGCAGGTGCCGGAACAGCAGTGGGTTTCCACTCGGGGACCGCAGGCCAGCTCCAGCCGCACCGACGCGCGGGACGCCAGTTCGCTGCCCGCGCGGCCCCGCCAGACCGGCACGGGCGGGAACCTTCATCGGCCGTCCGGCTTCGACCGGCCATGCGGCCACCGGATCGACGAACTCCGGCATCTCGTCCGGCCCCCCAGTGCCAGGCTCCGCACGGTTGGGCGTCGTCGCCGCGCGGCATCGCCCGCCGGAGGTCGGCGCCGGGCATCCGCGGGCCAGTCACCGCGGCGGTGTCCTGCGCTTCGGTCGCTTTCGCGGCCGTCGCGGCCGGACGGTGCCGGGCCGGGTCGACCGGTCCAGGGCGGACAGCACGATCCCGGCCAGCGCGAGGACCCCGAGCGCGGCCCAGGTCGCCGCCGGGATCCACGGCAGTTGCGCGAGGGCTGTCAGGCAGCCGACGAGGCGTTCGCCGAGCCGGGTGCCGGGCGGGACGATCAACGCCGCCGTCGCGATGACGAGCGCTGCCAGGCTGATCACGGTCGGCGATGTGCGCATGTCTCCACCTCCCGTGTCCCGCTGTGTGCACGGCGCTTGTCCCCCGCGCCCGGGGACGGCGCGACCCTGCCGGAGCAGGTCTGCGGAGGGAGCCGGGATCCCGACACCGGTCTGTGCGTGTCCCCCCGGGTCGCGGATGCGCCGGTTTGCCGCGCGGCGCGCGGCTGCAAAGAGGCGTGGCCTGCCCGAGCCTGTGGTAGTCGGGCAGGCCACGCGGGCCGGGTGGCTGCGTCAGCCGGTGACCGGCTGGTGGCCCGGCTTCGGCTGCGGCGCCGGGGCGGGCTTGGGCGTCGGGGCGCCGCCGTGCCGTGTGCCGGGTTTCCCGCCTGCGGCGGGCTTGCCCGGGGCGTGTTGCCCGCCGGTGGGCTTGCCCGGACCGGGCTGGCCGGGATCGGGCTTGCCCGGACCCGGGTCGTGGGTCGGCGGGTTGGTGGGCGGGTTCGTCGGGGAGTTGGTGGGCGGGTTGGTGGGCTTGGTGCCGCAGGACACGACGGCGACGAGGGCGGTTTCGGACCCGCCGTCCGCGCCGGTGAGCGTGACGATCGCGCCGGTCGCCTTGCCGCCGGAGACCGAGCCGTAGGTGACGGTGAGGGTGTCGGAGAGCTTCACCGTGCCGGTGCGTCCGGCGGAGGCCTTGCCGTCGGTGCAGGTCGTCGAGACCGGTCCGATGGATTTGCCGCCGACGGTCACGTCCGCGACGGTGGCCGAGGCGGTGCCCGCTCCGGCTTTCACGCTCAGTCCCTTGGCTTTGACGACGCCGGTCTGGGACCGGACGGACCCGAGCGAGTCGGACGCGACCGCTCCGGCCGAGCGCACCGACGGCTGGGCGGTGAGGCCGTCGGTGCCGCTGGCGGAGACGCCGTAGGCGGTGGAGGCCTCGGCGGCCGAGGCCTGCCCGACGCTGCCGACGACGATCCCGGTGACGCCCGCGGCGAGCACCGAGCCTCCCGCGAGCGCCGCGAGCATCGCTCGCGGCTTGATGGTGGTGGTGCGGACCATTTCTCCCCCTTGCTGTTCGGCCGCCCGTGGACGGGCGGGGCCGGTGATTGGCGAATTCAGCGGATCAGCACCGGAGTGCCGAGCGGCACGTCGCGGCTGATGGTGGTCAGGGCGTCGGGCGGCACCCGGATGCAGCCGTCGCTCGAGGATTTGCCGTAGACCCCGTCGGTGGGCCAGGTGTGGACGGCGATCGTTCCGGGGCCGCCGCCGTAGGTGGTGTAGGTGTCGGAGTGCATCGACAGCGGCAGCACGATCGGGCTGAACGTCGGCTTGGTGTCGCGGATGGACGCGAGGACGAACGCCCGCCCGGCGGGCGTGGGCGAGACGGGTTTGCCGACCCCGACGGTCCAGGTGCGGACGGTCGCGCCGTCCTTGACCAGCTCCAGCCGGTAGGCGGCGCGGTCGACGCGCAGCACGTACGGGGTGCGGGCCTCGTCCACGCGCGGGTCGTCGCGGTAGAGCCAGGCGGCCGAGCCGTTGGGGCGGCCGGGCAGCAGCACCATTGCCCAGCCGGGCTGTTCGCCGATTACCGGGACCCATGTGTCGGAGCCCAGTTGCGTCGGCGGCAGCGCAGCGATCGCGGCCGCGCCGGGCGCGCGGTAGAGCGGCACGGCGGTCTTCGGGTGCAGGACCAGCCCGCCGGGCTGCTGGTCCGGCGCCGGGTCCTTCGGTGCCGTCGGCAGGTCGGCGAAGGTGGTCTCCTGCGGCAGCGCGGCCAGTTCGGCGCCGGTGACCGAGGCCGGTGCGACGACCTGGTCTGTCTCGGCGGCGGTGTCGGTCGCGTCCGCTGCGGCAGCGGCGGCCGGGGCGTTCGGGGCCGGGGTGTCGGCGCGGGAGGCGACCGCGACCGCGGTCAGCGCGGCCGCTGCGGCGGCGGCGACGAGCAGCGCCAGGATCCGGACGCGTCCCCGCCCGGCAGGGCGGGGCGGCTGCTCGTCGGCCCGGCTGTCGGCGTCGCCGCGATCGGCGGTGCTGTCGCCGCCCGGGTTCTCGTGCTCGTCCGGATCGGGCATGCGGTGCTTCCCCACGATTGCTCCCCCCAGTGTGCGGATGGTCGGGCCGGTCGGGAGGGGCGGTGCGGCGGATCGGGGCCGCCGCACCGCCCGCTCCTGCGGCGCGGCTACTTCTTGGCGAAATTCGCCACGAAGTCGCCGTTCGGGGTGCCGAGACCGGCGACGTAGTCGAATCCTGGCGCGGACTGGATCGACTGGGGCTTGTCGTCGACGTCGATCAGCTCGTCGCGGCCCTGGGCGTCGCGGGTCCAGATCCCGGCCTTCTGCGGGGTCACGTCCGTGAGCCCGGCCTTGAGCTTGTAGAGGGCGGGGTTCATGTGGCCGAGGCGGCTGACGCCGCGGGCCTGCTGGGCGTCGGCGAAGATCCCGGCCATGATCGGCGAGCCGAGCGAGGTCCCGCCCATCGGGCCCTTCTTGCCGCGCATGACGACGGTCATGCCGGTGTAGGGGTCGGAGATCGCGGAGACGTCGGGGATGGCGCGCTTGCCCTGCGCCGAGGAGGGCACGACGCCCTTCTGCCAGTCCGGGGCGTCGTAGATCGCGGAGACCCCGCCGCCCGCGCCGGCGACGAACCGGCCGCTCGCGCCGGTCTTCGGGACCCACGTGCCGCCGGACAGGGTGTTGGCGGCCGATTCCCAGCCGCTGGTGAACGCGACCTTGTTGTCCTGGCCCAGGGCGACGGTGGTGCCGCCGACCGAGGTGACCCAGGGCGAGGAGACCGGGAAGTTGACGCCGGGTTCGCGGGTGCCGTTCGAGTCGTCGCCCGCGTCGCCGGAGGAGAACAGGATCGCCTGGCCCTGCACGGCGGCCTGGATCGCGATGTCCTCGAACTGCTCGCGGGTGGCCTGGGAGATCTCGTTGTCCCGCGCGGTCGAGGACCACGAGTTGGTGATGATCCCGGCCTTGTTGTCCGCGACGGCGCGGTTGAGCCCGTCGTATGCGCTGCAGTCTTTGGACGCGTACCAGATGAACTTCGCGGCCGGGGCCGTGGCCTTGACCGCCTCGGCGTCCATGGTCTCTTCGTGGTTCCAGCCTTCTTCGCCGTCGCCGCCCTGGCAGTTGGCCGGCAGGCCGCCGGAGGCGTCGGTCGTGTACTGGCCGGGCGCGGGCGGGGTGCCGCCCGCTTCGGCCGCCCACTGGGTCACGTCCTCGACGAGGGTCTTGGACGCATAGACGCCGGTGGCGGCGATGGTCTGCCCGGCGCCGGTGTTGGCGTCGGTCAGCCCGTAGATCGCGCGGACCTGCCCGGCGCCGTAGCCGCAGATCTGGTTGCTCTGCCGCCCGGCGGGGTATTTCTGCGGGACGTCGGCGTTGTTCTGCTCGCCCCAGTACCGCGAGCAGTACTGGCTGGACGCGGCGGCGCTCGGCGCGGTCGGCGCCGCGCCGGGCTTGCGGTGCGGGGACGCGGTGACGGCGCGGTCGCCGTCGTCGAGCCCGAGCACGGCCGTCACGGCGGGGCGCACCGCGCGGGGCAGCGTCACCTCGCCCTCGGGAGCGGCCAGCGTCAGGCCGCCCTTGCGGTAGGCGGCGAGCCTGGTGCCGAAGGCGTTCTGCAGCTGGTCGACCGACCCGCGCGCGGTCACGAAGTGCCGGTTCGCCGACACGTCGCCGACCTGCAGACCCTGCGAGCGCAGCCAGTCCTGGACCTGGCGCACGGTCTCGGCGGCCGGGCCGAACCGGTCGAGGAACTGCTGCGGGCTGATGAACTTCCGGTACTGCGCGGACCCCGGTGTGGTGACCGCCTTCGCCAGCGCCTGCGCTCCGGCCGGGTCGCGCAGGCCGAGTGCCACCCGGACTTCGCGCTGCTGGCCGCCGTCGATGTCGGCGACTTTCGCCTGCGGCGCGGCCCACGCCGGATGGCTGCCCGCGACCGCGGTGCGGTCGGACTCCCCCGGGTGGCCGGCGAGCCCTTGCGCCGAGACCGGCGCGGCCGCCAGCCCGGCGAGCACCGCGGCCCCCGCCATCACGCCCGCGATGCGGGCTGATCGCACTGCCATACGTTTTCCCCCGTGTTCTCGTGTTGCATTCGTGGCGGCACCGGATGGTGCGAATGAGCGACAGCGGCAGTGGTTCAGGAAAGCGAAAAAACGACGGCGGAAACAGTTCTCTTCCGCCGGCCGATCCCCCTGCTAACTCTTTCCCTCATCCCCCGGTGTGGACCGAACTCCCCTGCCGGTCCGTCTGAACTGGCCTTATGGCGCTGTTCGTTGCAGAGCTTCGCAGTCTGCCGAGGTGCAGTCAACACTTTCCCGTGAAATTGTGCACTACATTTTCCCTGAACTGAAAGGCGTTTTTCCGGGTATGCCGAAAGCCGGTCCGATGGGTGTCGAACCGGTTTATCGGCGGTCTGCGGAATGGCGGTCAGCGCACGGGAAGAGCCTCCGTGAGCACGAATGCGCGGTAGGAGCCGCAGGCGGTGGTGTCCTGCGCGGTGTCGACGTACCCGCGCACCCGCAGCCGCTGCTGGACAGGGCGCTCGCCGCGCTCGGCCTGCGCGCGCAGAACCTGCGCGGGCGGACCGGTGAGACGAAAGATCTGGGTGCGCCCGCTCGGCGCCGGGGCCTCCATCCTCATGCAGCCGGGACGAGGGTCGGCCCAGCGGACCTCGACGACGGTTTCGACCACGGGTCCGCGCGCGTCCGGGGGCGGCACCGACACGGGGCTGGCGCCCGGACCCGCCGGGGACGAGGACGAACCGCAGCCGCCGAGGGCGGCCGCGGCTGCGGCCAGCGCGCATAGCGCCGCGCCGCGGCGGAGTCGAGGTGGGGCCACGTTCACAAGGAATGCCTTTCTCCTGCGGGCAAAGCAGCCGGTTCCGCCGCGTCGGGTCCGCGTGGGCGACGCGGCGGAACCGGCACGGCCGGGCGCGTGCTGCGCTGGGGTCGCAGTCGCCGCCCGCGGCCGGTCTCTCTCCCGGACCCCCAGCCCGGGAGAAAACTCAGCAAGATCTGGTGCGGGCCGGTCTCGCCGCGTCCCGGGATGCCCATCCGGCGGGACACGGCGAGACCGGTTCGGCTGCTTCGTCGCCGCGACTGGGGAGGGCGGCCCCTGAGGTGCGGGTCGCGAGGGTGTCGCGGCAGCAGCCGGTCCGAATTCCCCCGGGGAACGTCGGGCTTCCCGGGGAACCGTCAATTCGCGGGCGCGCGGCCGCGCGAGCCGACGTCCGGGCGTCCGATGCGGACGGTCCCGGACTGTCGTGCACGAGCTGCCAGGCAACGCGGTCGCGGGCAGAGCCTCCGCCCGCGAATTGACGGAAGAGCGCTCATGCCGCCGACCGGGCCCCCGGGCCGAATTCGACGGGCACCAGGTGCGCGTCGCCGGGCGGGCCGACGAGCGGGTACTCCCACCACGTGTGCTCCCAGTCGCCGACCTGCCAGCCCAGCGGAGTCACCGGCGCCGGCAGTTTCCTCTTGCCCCGCGAGGTCGCCGGGCGAGCCGGACGCACGGGCCGCCCGGCGTCGGGCGGCGGCTCGACGACGGACGAGGAGTTCGTGGTCAGGATGCCCGCGACCGCGGCCCACGCCCGGTCGGTGAGGCGGCCCACGACCCCGGCTCCGTAGACCACGAGGGCCAGGTCGCCGTCGAACTCCTCGATCTGGACGTCCAGACAGAGGTGGTAGCCCAGTGCGGCGAGCCGGTGCTTGGCGTCCCACAGCTCCGGGACCGCCGGCGCGCCGTACTGCTGGCGGTGCTCGAACAGGCCGGGTTCGGCGTGGTGCAGGGACTCGTAGTCGACGTGCTCGCACACGGTGCGCGCCACCGGCGAGATCGCCCACGGCGACACCGACGGGCGGACGTGGAAGTCCAGCTGCTGCGCGAGACCGTCCGGAACCAGGGCCTGGCCGGGATCGAGACGTCCCCCGCAGGCCCCCGGCTCGGGCAGCCAGACCAGCGGTCCTCCTCCGGGACCTACGGGCGGTTGCGCCCCGTCCGGTCCTGTGGTCGTGCTCAAGGATCCCCCCTCCTTGGGACCGCGGAGCTGCCCCGGCGACCGGCCGGGAAGCGACGGCGAACACGTTCCGTGACGCCGGTTCCCGGTAGCCGGAACAGGCTTCGAACGCGTCCTCCGCGGTGGAGCGGATCCCCCGACCCGTCCTCGCCCCGCTGGGCGTCAGCTAACCACAATGATGACCCAACGTCACGATCACGAGAAGAAACCCCCGTATGTTAGGCCGAAAGAGTGAAAGACGGTCACAGTGCGCGCTTAACCATAGTTAATCGGGTATTCAATCAACTCCCGGACGCAGGTCGCGAGGCTTTCCCGACGGCCCTCGCAGGACCCGTCGACGGGGCGGCACGGGCTGGATCGAACCGCCCGCGATCGCGTAGCGTCACCAACGGGACAGGGGGGAGGGAAATGATCTGGGGGTGGATCGCGGCCGGGGTCCTGTACGCGGCCGGCATCGGTTGCGTCGTCCGCGGCGCGCGGCAGCTGCACCGCCGCCGCCGGGCACGCCGAACCGCGCACGACGGAGACCGGGATGAGTGAGCCCGGCGGCCGTGCACACGAGGAGCGGGACCGCCGATCGGCAACGCGCAGCGCGTTGCGCGCCGTCGAGCGCGAAGCCCGCATCCTCCGCCGCCGCGGCTGGGCCCCTCGCGACCATCCGCGAGTGGTCCCCGCGCTCCTGGAGCATGCGTGCCGCACGCACCGGCAGCTGCTCGCCGCCGCCGCCGACCTCGCCGCCGCCTGGCTGGAAGGCGGCTCCGTCCCGCAGACGGCCCTCGCCCGCTACGGCGAACTCGTGGCGTGCTCCCGCTCGATCCGCCCGTTCCTCGTGACCGGCAGCGCGCAGATCTGGCACCTGCTCTACCGGGTCGGCCGCCTGGTCAGGCGCGAGCCGGCATGGGCACGGCCCGACGGCGCAGACCCCTGCCCGGAACGGCCGCGCCGACGTCCCCCACACGGGCGAGCCGCCGTGGTCAGGCCGCAACACGCCGGTGAAAGGCCACGGTCCTTGATCGCGCCTCATTTATGTACAAAAGTGTCCGCCATGCCGAAGCCTGGCGGAGCCAAACAGAGGCCATTCGGGCAGAAGACCCGCATGGAGCGTCCGAGCGTCGACGCGCGCCTGCACGCGGCGATGAGGGTCGCCGCCGTGCAGCGCGGCGAGGCGGGCACGCTGGCCTACGAACACATCGTGAAAGCAGGCCTCAAGGCCGTGGGCCTGGGGAACGTCGCCAAGCAAGCACTCGAGTCCGGCCCCGTTGTGACCAAAGAGGACATGGCCAGGCTCGAACGCGCCCTGTTCGCCAGGCTCGGCCTTTCGCCGAGGACGGCCAAACAGCATCCGCTCGGGCTGAGCATCCGCATGGAGCGTCCGAGCGTCGACGCCCGCCTGCACGCGGCGATGAGGGTCGCCGCCGTGCAGCGCGGCGAGGCGGGCACGCTGGCCTACGAACACATCGTGAAAGCAGGCCTCAAGGCCGTGGGCCTGGGAGATCTCGCCGACTACGCGTTCGCGTTCGGCACCGTCAAGACCAGAGACGACATGGAAAAGCTCGAACTCGCCTTGCTATCCATGATCGGCCTGGCCGAGGAGGAACAGATGGCGTCCTAAACGAGCCGAGGCGGCCTCCCCGATAGGGATGCCGCCTCGAAGCCTGGTAGCAACTGTCCGCCGACCTGGCAGTCAATGCGGCTAGTTGCACCTCACACCCCTGGTGCCACCCAGGGGCCCACACTTTTTCGCCCGACCTCGCAAGAAGGGCTTTGTCGTGCCTACGGTACCTGGTGCCGGAGGCATTTTCCAGCACTCGCGTGCTCTCGTGTCTCCGCGCGCCTTCTTCACGCTGCCTGTTTCCCCAGGCCAGCCGGTCTGTGTTGGGCAGATCACCGCCACGTCCCGCATGTCGACGTCGGGTCCGGCCGCACTGTCTCCGCGGTTGTGCGACGCCGTTCGGCGTCGGCCCGCGCCGGTGTCGCCCGCGCGTCGTGAGCGATTCCGCTCCCGCCCGAGCGCCCGTCGGCGTGCCGCGAACCGGGCGGTCGCGCGATGACCGCCTCCCCCGCCGAACCCGCCGGCCGTCATCCGCGGCCGGCGCGGACGCCCCGGATCGACGCCGCCGCGCACTGGCGGCTCGCGGCCGCGATCACCCCGCGCGCCGGGCTGCGCACCGACACCTGGGACGACGCTGCCTCGACGTGGCTGCACCAGTACGACCACCAGCCCTGGCCCGACGCGCCGCCGCCCGGCCCGCACGCTCTCTACCTCGCCGACGACAGCGGCCAGTTCCGCTTGCTGTGCTTCGACCTCGACGCCGCGCGCGGAGACGTGGCAGCCGATCTCGTCCGACTGGCCGACCTGCTCGACACCGTCGGCGCGCGCTACGCGGTCGCCGCGTCCGGCCCCGGCGGCGGCCGCCACGTGTGGCTCTCGCTCGGCCCGGACGGCGCCGCCGCGCTGGCCGTGCGCCGCCTGGCGAAGCTGCTCGCCCGGGAGCTGCCGACGCTCGACCACGGGATGCTGTGCAACCCGCGCACCGGTGCCGCGCGGGCGCCCGGCTCCCCGCACCGCGGCGGCGGGCACTCCCTGCTGCTGCAGCCCGCCGACCCGGACACCGCGACAGCGGTACTGACTGCGGCGAACCCGGGAGTCGTGGAGCGGCTCACCGAGCAGCTGCTCGCGACCACTACGACACCGGACGAACGCGCCGCCCCTTCTCCCGCCGCACGCCAGGTCGTCGATCGCGGCGGCGCACCGGCGCTGGCCGGGCTCCGCAGGGAACCGTCCCCGAGCACCCGCGCGGCGCTCGACACCGTCCCCCGCGACGGCGAGGCCAACGCGCTGCTCGCCTCCGTCCTGGTCGGACTGGCGCTCGCGCGCTGGTCGTGGCCGGAGGTGCACGCGCTGCTCGATCACGCACCGGGGCTCGAACACGCCCGCAGCCGGGCGAACCCGCGCTCCGGAGCACCCCGCATCCCCCGCGGCGACGCCGCGGCCCGGAACCTCCTGCTGCGCCAATGGCGGCGCAGCGTCGACTACGCCGCCCGCATCCCCGCCGCGGCCGCCGACGACGCCAACCGCGGCGAGGAGACCGCCAGCCTCGTCGCCGCCGTCCAGTCCGCCGCCGACGACGACCCCGCACGATGGGCCCGCCCCTCCGGCCCCGCCGACCGCGGCGTCCTGGACGCACTCTGCCTCGTCGCCCTGAACGCCTGCAGCGTCGAGGTCGACCTCGACATCCGGCGTACCGCGGCGATGGCGGGCATCAGCAAGTCCGCCGCCGCCCGCGCCTTCGACCGCCTCAGCAAGGACGGATTCCTCCTCCGCACGATCGACGCGTACGGACCGCGCGCCGCCACCTGGAAGCTGCTGCCCCCCGCGACCGCCCCTGAACAGCAGCAACAGGGTGGGACACAAGGACCCCGCCCCCCGTCAGGGGTCCGGGAAGATCTCCGCCACCGCCTCACGAAGACGCTCGGCGTCCGCGCCGCGGATGCCTTCGCCCCTCGAAACGTCGGAGGTTTGGGGCGCCACTGCGCCCGCATCGCCGCCGCGCTCCTGGAACCCCGAGACGCTCTCGAGCTGAGCCGTATATGCGGTTATACGGTCGGGACGTGTCGGCGACACCTGGCGACGATGACGTCGCTCGGCCTCCTCCGACGCAGCAGAGCGGGGCGGGCCGTGCTGAACGTCGCGAAGCTGACCGCGGCCGCGAAACGCCTGGGAACCCACGGGCACCGGGCGCAGCAAGCCCGCTGGACGGCGGTCGACCGAGCCGTCTACGCCTGGTGGCGGGAGGAACAACAGTGGATGCGGGCGCCGAAACGAGCGCGGCGGCCGTCGGCGGGCGAACGGAGCCTGCAGCTGTGGGGATCCGGACGCCGCGAACCGTTCCCCCGGACAGGCAGACGAGCCGACTTCGCCGAAGCCCGCCGCCTGACCGCGCAACGCCACGGCCTGCTCCCCGCGTCGCGGCTCTCGACCGACGACGTCGTGAAGCTCCTCGTCGACCAACTGGGCGCCGTCGCGCTCGAGCCGAGCGGCCGGCAGGAACACCTCAGCGCATGAAACGAGACCAGACCGCCTGCTCGCCGCGGATGCCGGCTCCGGTCGCGCAGCTGGGCACGGGCGGGTCTCCCCCACGGGACTGTCGGCCGGACCGAAGGCGGCGCACCGGAGCTGCCAGGACGCCGCGCGACCGGCCCGGCGGGTTCAGCGCCCCCCCTTGCGCGACAAGGGGGGGCGCTGCGGACAAACGCGCGGCGAGCGTCAGTCCGCGACGGCGGCCGGATGTGCCCCCTCGCGCCGAACGGCCCGGTCAAGGTGATGAATTTGCTCAGGTGGGTGGTCCTCGGGAATCAGTTCGCGGGTAGCCCGGTCCAGGCCGTAGCGCCAGATCCCAGTCGCCCGCGGGACTTTCTCGGTTGTACCGCCGTCGGCCCTGGTCCCAGCAGCAAGCCGTCATTGGTCACGGTGACATTCGCTTCCGGGTAGACGCGGCGGACGCTTTCCCAAGCAGGCAGAACCTTTTCCTTCAGCTTGTACCGTCCTTTGGAAGTCTTCGGGAATTGGTAGCCGAACTGATCGCCCATCCCGTCCCAGGTGAGCAGGAAGTACTTTCCGGTTTTGTTGAGGACGAACGCCTTGTAGGTGATGAAGGCGTAGAGGTCCATCGCGGCGGCCGACCCCAGCAGCCGGACGGCTTCGAGATCCAGCGGCACGGGGCTTTTGATGATCTCTTCGAAGAAGTCGCCGCTGAGCTGGACGTAGGACGGAAACAGCGACTCCTGCCCCATTTCGCCGTCGCCGAGATCCAGCCGCCATGCCCTGGCGATTTTCAGGTTGACACCGGCCTGAATCCGGTCGCCGTTGCCCATCCACTGGTAGCTGATGTCGGCGTTGAAGAGCCTGTTCGCCTGCTCCTTCACCCGGGTACGCGTCCCGTTGGGACCGCTTGTCGCCCGTTGGCCCAGAAGCTTCACCACGAAGTCGGACAACGACGAACCCAGTTCGATCTTGGGGTCCTGCGTGCGCAGGGCTTCGGCTGTAACCCACATCAGCAGCGCTCGCGGTATCACGCCAAAAGGCCAACCGTAGCTGCCGTGTTCGCCGTTGGGTTTCATGCTCACCCCAGGGCGGAGGGTAAGCCAGAAATCCCCGTTACGTCGAACCCATACATCGGTACCGGCCTTCGGTTGCCGGTACGGCAGCGACGCCAAGGTCAGCGGAGCGGCCTGGAACACGAGGGACTTACCACCCCCGCTCTGCCGGAATTCGGCGATCTGGGTCGCACGCTCGACGGATGCGTTCTTGGGACG
This sequence comes from Amycolatopsis sp. AA4, assembly GCF_002796545.1. Lineage (GTDB taxonomy): Bacteria > Actinomycetota > Actinomycetes > Mycobacteriales > Pseudonocardiaceae > Amycolatopsis. Next base: position 137,267 of record NZ_CP024895.1, on the reverse strand, counting down.
CCCCTTGGCCGCTGGCATCCGCACAGACTAGGGGTTGAGCGACGGAGGAAGGTTGCGGCACGCCGAGGAACTCCGCAGGTCACGCATACCGAGAGCCCCCGTGCGGCGCGCCGCATGCCTGACATAAGAGGGGGAACAGCATCAGATTCGATGCTGACCTGGGAGATCGGATCTCAATCGTGTGACCTCGGGCGGCACGCGGAGATCGACGTTGCTCGGGCGTCCCGACATAAGAGGGGGAACGGCGCGAGCAGCACCTTCCGGAGGGCATAAGAGGGGGACGGATCAGCCCAGGACTCGTTCGCGCAGTGTGATGTTCAACTACGGTACGTGTCGACCACTCGATCTTGAGCACTAGCTGACCCTTGTGCCACGACTTGTCCCGACATAAGAGGGGGAATTTGCGCCCGGACCCGTCGCCAAGTCGCCGACGTCGGGCGCTTCGTTCGGTCTTATCCCGACATAAGAGGGGGAACGCGGCCTTGAAGTGTGAACAACCGGCCCGCGATCACGATGCTCCACACATAAGAGGGGGACTTACCGATCGGTGTTCTCCCAGGTCGGTTGACATAGGAGGGGGAACCAACCGCATAAGAGGGGGAACGGTCTCGCCATCGACGCAGGTCAGAGCGCATGCTCCCGGGCCCCTATTAGTCCTCTTGTAAAAAGATCTTCTAGTAGCAGTCGCATCCGAGATGTGGATCTGTGTCCTGTCCGCTCGAAGGTGGCGGGTTCCGGAGGTAGTTGGCGGGGTGGTGGCGGAGTTCGGGGTAGTTGGCGGGGGTCGGTGCAAACGGCATGGTGCTTGGCCGGGAAGATGCCGCGGTGCCGAAGCTGGATCTTGTGTCTGGTGGTGCCCTGGTTGCCGACGAGCGGTTCGAGGTCGCGTTCGCCGACGATGAGGGCGAGCAGCGTCTTGCGCTGACCAAGGCTTGGTCCGTCCCGTTTGAGTCCTGCCTGCCGGTGCGTGATTTCCCTTCATACAAAGGCCAACGTCACTACAACGGTCGCTGGTGGACCGCGACGACAGGCACGCTGGTCGGTTACGAGTCCTGGGTCGAGCGCGACACGCTCGTCATGCTCGACTTTGACGCCGACGTCGTGGGGATCGCGTCCCAGCCGTTCTGGCTGTTCTGGACCACCGCCCAGGGCAAACCTCGCTCGCACGCCCCAGATTACTTTGCCCGCATGGCCGACGGGTCAGCCAAGGTTCTGGACGTTCGTCCGGCTGACCGGATCAAACCGCGTGACCAGGCCGCTTTCGACGAAACCCGCGCCGCCTGCTCGTTGATGGGGTGGGCCTACGACGTGGTCGGCTCGCCGCCCGGAACGCTGCTGGCCAACGTCCGGTGGCTGGCCGGCTACCGCCATCCGCGCTACGACTTGCCAGAGATCGCGCCTGCGCTGCGCGCGGCGTTCGGCAAGCCACTGGGGCTTATGGACGGAGCACAGGCCGTCGGCGACCCGATCTCCGTGCTGCCGGTGCTTTTCCACTTGCTCTGGTGCCAGCAATTGCACACCGACCTGACCCGAGAGCTGACCCCGGATGCGGTGGTCACCACCGCGGCTACCAGGCAGGTGAGCGCATGACGGACGCTCGGCCAGTGCTTCACCTCGGTGATCGCATCGGCTTCGACGGCGACGAGCACATGGTGGTCGGGCTGGCGGGCACGTCGGTCCGGCTGCGCACCGACGCTGGCGGCGAGCAGGTGGTACTGGCCGGGCATCTAATGGCCGCTGCGGACTTCGCAGTCCTCGACGGCAGGGCCTTGCCGCGGGTCGAGCCGTTCGGACTTATGGAGTCCTTGCCCGCAGACGTCGTCGCCGACGCTGAACGTTGGCGCAACCACCTCGTCGAAGTCGAGACCGGGTTGCCGCACGACGCAGCGCCGGGCACCATGCCGCGCCTCGGTTACGACCCGCGGTCCACCACACTGGCCGAACGGCAGCGGACCAAGGCCGCGGAACTGGGCGTCGGCTTCCGCAGCATCGAACGCAAACGGGGCAACTACAACGCGCAAGGGTTGTGGGGACTGGTCGATCAGCGTGCTGCGCGGACGTTCGATGTCGCTGGGCAGGCCGACGCTCGCCTGCTCGATGTGCTGCGTGAACTGATCGCGGCGGAGACCGACGCGTCGACCGGCACACGATCGAGACTGATGCGCCGGGCAGAGAAAATGCTGGAGCAACGCCACGGGCCCGGAACAGTCCCCTTACCGGGCAAGACGGCGTTCTACGCACTGATCGACCGGCTAGCGGTCGGCCGACACACCTTCGGATCGGCGGTCACCCGTCGTCAGACGGCGAACCGGCCGACCGGGGCATTCACCGCGACGGCCGCTGCGAGGCCAGGCGAGCAGGTCCAGATCGACTCCACCCCGATCGACGTCATGGTCCTGGCCGCCGACGGCGTCCCGGTCCGCGCCGACCTCACGATCGCGGTCGACGTCGCGACCCGCACGATCTGCGCCGCAGTGCTGCGACCCGTCGGCACCAAGGCGGTCGACGCCTCGCTGCTGCTGGCGAAAATGCTCGTTCCCGAGCCGATGCGCCCCGGCTGGGCCGACGCGCTACGCATGTCAGCCTCTCGCATCCCGCACGAGCGGCTGCTCACGATCGACACACGGATGCGCGAAGCCGCTGCGCGGCCGACTTCACCTGGCGCCACGCCCGCCGCATGGTCACCGAATCCGGCCGCGACGCCACCGAAAACCGAGATCGCCCGCGCGCTGGACGCTTTGCTCACACGCGCCGAGCACGGCCCGGACAAGATCGGCGCGCGGATCGTGGCCCGCACACGAACCGCCGCGGTGAACCGCCAGCCTGAGGTTCGAGCGGCGGTGCAGTGGTCACGCGGTCACCTCGTCCGGGCGCAGCACCGCCGTGCAGATCGTGCGGGTCCCGGCTCGCCGACGGGGTCCGCGCGGGTGATCGACTGCTGGTCGGCGGACCGAACCAAGCCGCGGGACCAAGCGGCGTTCGACGCCACCCGCGCGGCTTGCGGCCTGCTGGGCTGGGGGGTGTCCTTATGTGGTTGTCAAGCCGCTGCAGGGGCGCTCGCGGGTTCGGGGTGTCGGTAGTGGGTGTTGTTGCGGAGCATGGCGTAGAGGACGTCGCAGCGTCGTCGGGCCAGGCAGATGAGGGCGGCGTTGTGTTTCTTGCCCTCAGCTCTCTTTTTGTCGTAGTAGTGCCTGCTGGTGGGGTCGGACAGGGCGGCGAAGGCGGCGAGGAAGAACGCGCGTTTGAGTTTGCGGTTGCCGGTGCGGGCGGGGTGCTCGCCTTTGATGCTGGTGCCGGAAGCTCGGGTGACCGGGGCGATCCCGGCGTAGGCCGCGAGATGCGCCGAGGACGCGAACCCGGAGGCGTCGCCGATCTCGAGCAGGATGCGCGCGCTGGTCCTGACTCCGATGCCGGGCATCGACGTCAGGACCCCGGCAAGAGGGTGCGCATCGAGTATCCCCTCGACTTGTCCGGCGACGGCTTTGCGTTGCTGGAGCACGGTTTTCAGGCTGTCGGCGAGCCGGGGCAGGACGGTGTCGGCGGCTGTGGTGCCGGGGACGGTGACGGTCTGCTCGTCCAGCGCGGCCATGATCGCCGCGACGAGTTTGTCGCCCATGCGGGGCGCGTGCGCGACGGCGATCGCGGTGAGTTTGCGGCGTCCGGCTTTGCGGATTCCGGCAGGCCCGCCGCAGCGGGAGAGGATCTCCAGCACCGCCGGGTGAGCGATTTTCGGGCCGATGGCGCGTTCGAGTGCGGGGTGGATGCCGGTGAGCAGGCCGCGGACGCGGTTGGACAGACGGGTCGCTTCGGCGGCGAGGTCGTCGTCGAACCCGACCAGCACGTCGAGTTCGGCCAGGGCGTCGTCGCCGAGGTCGACCTGGCGCAGGGTGTGCGGGAGCGAGCGGGCGGCGTCGGCGACGGGCGAACGCGTCGCGGGCGTCGGTTTTCGCCCGGCCGGGGTAGAGATCGGCGATGCGGCGCATCGCCAGGCCGGGCAGGTAGGCCACCTGGTGCCCGGCTGCGCGGGCGATCGCGACCGGCAGGGCTCCGATGGTGGCGGGCTGGTCGACCACGACCAGCAGCCGCCCGTGGCCGGCGAGTTTGTCGAACAACGCCCGCAGTTTCGGTTCGCTGTTGGGCAGCGGAGCGTCGTGCAGCCGCTTGCCGTCCGGGTCCAGCCCCACCGCGTGATGGTCACCCTTGCCCACGTCCAAGCCCAGAAAAACCCTGATATCGCTGGTCATCCACCATGCCCTTCGCCGTGGTGCGGGTGGTCGCCCGGTCGAGCATCGAGCGCCGGCACCCACGTTACGAGGAGACCTGCCCAGCGGCGGCCGTGTCCTTATCAGCGGTCGGTCGATGCCACCAGGCCCGGTGACACCACCCCCCGGATCATCACTTCGACTGGGGGACACAGTCATGCCGGACCTGGCGACCACAGCTCCTTGATCAGGAACTACGAAAACGGTAACGGGGGGGGTCCCAATGGCCTCAGAAGAACCGCTGCTCGACGTTGAGACATATTCGCTGCTCCTCTTGAGTTGGGAAACGACCTACGATTTTTCAGGTTGGATCGCCAGAGCGGTTGCGCTGGCAGCACAAGAGCTCGGAGGGTTCGAGGTACTGCTGTCAACGTGGGTTACGGATGATGCCTCGCTGGAATTCGACGTCGGGTGGCAGCGTGACTTCATTTACCAACTGCTATTTCCCGCTGATCAGCCCAAGCGAATTGCGCCGTCCACCCAGTTGGGAGGTGACTTGGCGCTCTGCGGACTTCGCCACCCCGACTGGGTTGACATGGTCGTTCGCGAGCAGGCGGACGCCGAGTTGACGAGCAACCTGGCTAGGATCTTCGTGCGTGCTTTTTGGGAAGTTCTCGACTGGCCTGACTGGTTCGTCGGTATTCTGGCCACGGTAGCTGTCAAGATCGGCGTCGACGAGTTCAATCCACCCGGTGTCGGCTCGACGTGGAGTCCTACACGCTGATGGTCATGATCGAAGGGGCCGCCGATCCTGAGTCGCCTGAGTTGCTGACTCGCATCAAGCAGCTTGACCGAGCGGCGACCAAACGAGGCTAGCTTCTTGCCCAGGTAGCGGCTATTCCGTCCACCAACGCCGATCGGGCCGAGGCAACTCGCCGCTGTCCTGTCTGCGAACTTGCGGGTGTCATTGCGGGGCCGAGCCGACCCCGCTGCATGACAGTGCAATCAAGTTTCCCTGCTGTAGATGGACACGATGGGGGCTGCTAGTTCGTCGGGGACGGGCAAACGCGCGCTGCGTCCTTGCTGGGGAATCCCTCCACGTCCGCAGATGAGGTGAGAGCGCTGCTGATTCGGGATCCCTCCCAGCGGCCCATTGCCGTGACGAACCCTCTCCTCTCCCCGTTCGTCACGGCAATGGGTCTGGTCTACCCGATCAATCAAGTGTGAGGCCCACGATGGCCCGCCTCCATTGACTAGGTGCTGAGCTACGTGCGGGCACTAAGAGCATCCAGATCCAGTGCGCCATCGGTAATGTCGCTCTGGTCGAGCGCATCAAGCAATCTAGCGACGAGGGCGCTTTGTACTTTGCCGAACATTCCGAAGCCAGCATGATCTCGGAGATCTACTTCGAGATCTTCCATGTCAGCCTCCACCGCAGGCTCAACGCGCGTCGTCGTGCCCCTGCCCACGTAGGGATGAAGCCCTCGTCCCTCCAGGTACTCCCGAGTCAGGTCGATCAACTGGTCGAGCGATTTCGGCCGTGATTTGAATGCAGCGTTGATGTAGTGCGTCTCGGCGATCTTGAGCCGATACTTCTTGTAGTCGCGGCTTCGTCGCCGCTCGAGTCGCCTCTTAACATCCTTCTCAAGACTGACCGACGCTGGGACCCATTCGGTACCAGTGAACGTGTGCGCAGCCCTGTAAGACTCGATCAACGCAGTGGGAGCCCAGGACGGATTCAGGGGAACGCTGTTGACATTCTCTGCTCGTTCGCCCGTCTGCTCTGCGGGCTCGGGCTTGGGTTCCGGCTTGGGCTCGGGCTTGGGCTCGGGCTTGGGCTCGGGCTTGGGCTCGGGCTTGGGCTCGGGCTTGGGCTCGGGCTTGGGCTCGGGCTTGGGCTCGGGCTTGGGCTCGGGCTTGGGCTCGGGCTTGGGCTCGGGCTTGGGTTCCGGCTTGGGCTCGGGCTTGGGCTCAGCGGAGTGTGCGGGCTTTGGTGCAGTAGGCAGAATTGTTGAATCAGCGTCGGGATCAATTGCGGGCTGCCCCCGTCGCTCACGACGCTCGCGCCTGATCCTCTCCGCTTTAGACTCTGCCGGGCTCACGCTTCTACCTCCCTGACCTGCGAGCGAGATCCAAAGATGTGTTCTTTTAGAAAGTCTCTAAAAAGCTTCGACATATCTTGCGCGCCTTGACCCTTGTATTCTTCGAGGCGCTTACCGTTGTTGTATGCCTCATGAACAGTCGCCGGTCGATATGGAATTTCGAGCACTACTTCGCCTTGTCCTACAATGTTGCCTTCGTTGTCGAGCAGGCCGAACTCTTCGAAGGCTTGTGCCCGGATGTCCACGTTTGCGGCAGCCCGCATGTCCAGTCCAGTGACCACGACGCCCACCCACTTCAAGGGATGAACGCCCTGAATCGCTAAGACGCGATCCTTGGCTTGCTTCGCCTTAAGAACGGAGTCAGCAGTGTTTCCGATGGGGGAAAAGGCCACATCGCATGCGTACATTACCATCGTTACGAGTGCAGCTCGTCGCCCGGCGGTGTCAAGTGCTAAAAGATCGAACTCATCGTACAAGCCAGCTTCTTCAAAAATCTCCCTAATGAGCCACTGCCAGTTCTGGCCATTCAAGGTTACCTGGCTGATAGCTAGAAGTTGTTTTCCTGCAGGTATGAACTTAACCCCGGGCCAATCGATAGACTGGATTACCTCACGGAGTTTTTCTGCTCCTGCTTCGTAGTCGAATTGGTCATCTCCGTTTAGAATTCCAGCTGCAATGAGTACATCAGCCAAGCCAGGAGCGTCTTTGAGTCCTGGGTTGTTTTCCACGAAGCGCGCGGTCAAGTTGGCTTCGGGATCTGCGTCCATCATCAGGACTGACTTACCTTGCGAGGAAGCCTCACTGGCAAGGTGGTGTGTGAGAAAAGATTTTCCAGGGCCGCCCTTACCGGAGAGAGCCGTGGTAGCAACCCCTCGCGGACCATCCTCCGGTGGGTCTAGCTGGGTCATCTGCGGACTCCTGTGCGGTTGAAGTCTGTCTGTGAGTGGTGCGCGCTGGCGCGCACCACGTGACGCATGGAGCACCGTACTGCATCCCGCAGTCGGGGCTCGCAACAGCCGCCCAGCGTGTCGACCTGACGTCATCTAGGCCAGCAACGTACGGCCACGCCTTTTCAGAGTTTTATGGTTTCAGGCTTTTAGAAAATGCAGGTAGAGGCGTTGCGGCCAGTTTTGTCACTGTGACACAAGTAGCTGGTATGGCACCTAGTGCGGGCGTACCTGCTGGTAGCGAAGTTCAGTGTCACGTGACGAAACTCTAGGGGTGATTAGTCTCAACCCCGCCGCCTGCCCCTGGTCTCACTCGGGCCGGTTCCGCTCTGAAGCCGCGTTCGCAGCCTTCGCGGGTGCTTGCGCCGATCCCGGCCTCGTCCGGGATGACCCACCGGCACCGCCTCAATCGCGGCGGAGACCGACAGCTCAACCGGGCACTGCACACGATCACGATGATCCGCATGCGCGTCGACCCCGCAACCAAGGCCTACATTGCCAAACGCGCAGCCGAGGGCAAGACGTCCCGCGATGCGCAACGATGCATCAAACGCGCCCTCGCCCGCACAATCTTCAAACTCCTCGAGCGAACCACACCCGAAAGCCCCGTCCGCGAATCGCAGACCCCGCACCATCGCGGCTTGACACGACATAGCAGCCTCGGGGGGGCAAGATGGCGGTCGAACCTGAACCAGCGCATCCAGTTCGGCCCAGGGCGCCGTCGCCGAGGACGACCTAGTGCAGGGGAAGCACCTGCGGCGTCGGCGATGACGAACGCGCCGCGGTCGTCGACCTTCGCGCGGCCGGGGGCCCCACAGAGAGATCGGCCTATACGGGGGCCCCACGCCCGGGCAAATAAGCCCCCACGGCACCCCCCGGCAACGCGCGCTGTGGGTAACTGTCGACCTGCTCCGCGACGATCGGGGGCGGTTCTGGTCGCGGTCGCGCGCAGTCCGTGGGCGGCGAGCTTGTCGAGCAGGGGCGTTCGGTTCGCTGTTGGGCGGCGGTTCGGTTGGGGGCCCAACTGCTTCCGTCCTGGGGGCTAAGCGCCACGGTGTGATACTTGCTCTTGCCCACGTCCCATGCCCACAGAAGAACACCGATACCGCGCTTGGTCACCGGTCGTTCGGATCGAAGCATCGAGCGCTGGCACTCACGTCACGAGGAGACTTGACCTGTGCACGCACGGCGTGCCCCTCGTCAGCGGCAGGTCGATGGCCACCAGGCCCCGGTGATGTCACTTCCCGAGGTCGCCACTTCGAGTCGTGCCGAACCTGGGGAGACCACAGCGCCTCGATCAGGAACCACGAAAAACGGTACCGCCATCCTCATGCCTGTCGGCGCTTGCATCGGGGGAGCCCTAACAATGGGTACCATCAGTTCGACGAAACCGTCGGCGGAGCCTGGCGATTGCGGGCTGCTGCTCGGCGGCTTTGATCTTCGGCCTCGACAAGGGTGGTGTTCGTGTCATTCGCTCTCGCTCCCCCGTCGATGCCGCAGAATACGATTCTCCCTGGCGCAGTCGCTCGAACTCGGGTCGTGCGGGGCCCAGGTGTGGCACTCCTCTATACGGAAGGTCCGTAGCCCCGCCCTCCGATTGAGTCCGTTAAACAAGGTACGGGGCGGAGGCCTAGGCAGGGTGCGGATCCGTCGAAATCGACGGATCGGCTTCTCGGTCCGTCGCCCGGACAAAGGGGGGCGCGCTGGGCAGAGCACTCCACCCCGGTCGTGTTCGGCCGGTGCGCGGTCTCCAGCGCCAGGCTCCACAATCAGCCAGTTGTCGGCCCCCGGAGCGCAGAGCTTGAATCGAGCAGGGCCCCCCGATCAGATTCGGGCGGGGCTGGAGAACTCACCTCCACGTGCTTCGTCACGGTGACGTTTTGTCAAAGGATCCCCCTCGCCTCTGTCCGAGTGTCGTATGCCCGAAGATTTCAGTGTCCGTGCCAATGGTCTGCAGGTTGAAATCTCCGACCGCTGCCGGGACGAGCCGCGCTGTGTCACCAGAGATTTTCAGTACGCAGACACTGCTGCCGAGGCGAACGCGGCTGGACCTGCGGGTCGAAAGATTCACACGCACCGCCGAACCCCCCGTCGAACTCTCGGGGTTCCCTGCTGAAACCTTCGGGGGAATCAGACACTGAGCCACCACGCAGAAGCCGCACCCTTCTTGGTAGAGTTTCTGCAGGTCAGGGCGGTGAGGTTAACTGCCGTGGGAGTCGACCTCGTCAAGGCAACGTCTAAATGCGCGCAATTAGCAGCCTGATGTGCAAGTCTCTCGGCATGACCGGACAAAGCCCCCCCGGGACTCCGCTGCGGCTCACCGAAGCGGAGTTCCGGATCCTTTCGCTTCTTGCAACGGCTCCGGGTCGGCTAGGCGAGCGTGCACGCATTGTCCTCGCCGCTGCCGCCATCGGCTCGGGCAACGCGACCACAGAGTCGATCAAGAACCTCAATCGAACTGAGGCGCGATGGCGCTCGCGGTTCGAGCGGCATCGGGTCGCTGGGTTGCTGACGCCGGCTCCTTGCGCGGCGGACATGTTGCTGCGGGAGCAGACCATCCTCCAGGCCGTCACCTCGCCAGGCGCGGAGCCCGCGACAGCGACCGCACTGGCCGAGAGGCTGGGAGAGGTTCTGTCGCAGAGCACGATCTCACAGGTATGGAGAAAAGCCGGGTTCACTCCCCCTCCACCCGGCATCCTGATCGCCGATCCATGGTTCGCGGGTCGTGCACGGACGCTGGTCGGTCTTCTCGCCATTGGCGGCGCTCCCGCCGACGCTCCGGGTGACTCCGATCCGGCCGGGGACCGTGTCATCCCGAGTGGGTTGATGCTCGCGGTCTTCGCCGCAAGCGTTCGGGATCCGACAAACCGGTCGAAGGAGTCGGAGCTACGCCGGACAGCGATGCTGAGCGGCCGACAGCAGACATTCGACGAATGCCTGGCCGTGGCACGCATCGCAGCGCGCCTCGGCGAGCGGAAGCGCTGTGTCCTGGACGAGCAGGCGGCCGTAGATGCCATCGGCTTCCTGTCCCGGCTTCGGGACGAGGTTCCGTCTGACCTGGTCCTTCACGTCGCGGCCAGTGTTCCGCCCGGTCCGGTTCTCGAAGTGTGGGCGCAGCAACATCCGGCGGTCGAGTTGCGGTACACCCCGACCGCCGCGGCATGGACTGCGCTGTTTGCACGAAGCACAGCGGCCACCGTGTCGGTGTTGGAAGCGCGGCGCTTGCCCTCCCCCATCCCCGACGCCTCTGCACGGCTGCGGGCGCAGTACGTCGCGCCGGAACCCTTCACCTGCGGCTCCTGGAGCAGGACCGACGAGGTCGCGGAGGTCATCGCTTCGCTCAGCCGACGCTGGCCGCGACCGCCGCGGGCAGCGCCCCGGGTTCCGACCTGGCAGACTGCGTTGCGGGAGCTGCGAGAGCGTCGGTCGACGGACTTTCCGGCGGATCTGCCGGCCTATGAGTTCCTGATGGCACTGCGCCGGCGGCACGATGTCGAACCCTTGGTGAAATCCGACTTTCTGGCCGCGCTCGTCGTCTGGGAGGACCTGAGCAAGACCCGCGATCGCCTCGAAGCCGAACTGATCGCGTTCAACCTCGACCTCGCGACCAATGCGACCCAGAGCGAGACCGCGCCGGCCCTGGGCGTCACCGCTCCGAGCGCGGTGGGCATGCGCCGACGTCGCCTCGCGTCCGGCTCGGCCGGGCGGCGACGCGGGCGCCGGAGGGCGACTCCCGACCCGCGGGAACAGATAGTCCTCGACGGCCGCGGACGACGCCGCGATCTGGTCGCGGACACCGTCGAGGAGCTGCAGGCGCGGTGGGTCGACGACCTCGCCGACCGCGAAGATCTGATCGAGCGGATTCCCTCGCGGGACGACACGTACGGGATGCTTGCCTACATCGTCGACCCCCGCCGACCTATCGCGCGCCACGTCGACCCGGAGCTGCCGACCCCGACCGAGCGGCGCCAGGCGGACGGGCGTGCGGGCCTGCTCCTCGCGAACGACGTCTACCACCGGATCAAAAGCGAGCGCGCAGCATGGTTCGACCTGGCCCGTGAGCACGGCCTGACCTGGACTGAGATCGGCGCCGCGCTGGGCAAGACTCGCAGCGGGGCGTTCAAGGAGCGCGTCGCCCTGGCGCGCGAGTTCAGCGGGCACGGGAAGGTCGGCGCGTCCGATCGTGTCTCCGACGTTCCGCCGTACTGGAAGGACTACGTCGACGACCTGCGGCAGCACATCGCAGGGTTCGCCGGGCACGCCGACTATTTCGCCAACGACGAGAGCATCAGGGACTGGCTCGATCTTCTCGACTTCACCAGCGCAACCCCGGGACGGCGCCAGTTCACGTTCTTCCTGGAACTCGTCGAGGAACTCGTCAGCGCCTCCCAGTGCGAGGGATGCGACAGGCCACTCCAGCCGATCGCCACCGACGACTCCGGCCGCCGTCTGTGCATTCGCTGCCACGAGCGCGGAGAACCAGATCTCGCGGAACTTGCCAGCGCCGCGACCGTCTTGCGCCGCACACTGATCGCGAAACGACGAGCGAGTGCGAGCGCACCACCCTAAGCGGCTCGCCGAGTACCTTGTTTCTCCGCAGGCCGACAGACATGGGCGAGGCAGGTGGGAAGCGTGATCACCCGTGCCCCGGGTTCGATCGCCGCATCGCCTGCCGCACCCGGACCCGTGTGCAAGGGTTGATGTTGCCCGGCGGTTAAAGGCAGCATCGATCGCATGAGGTGTCCCGTGAGGTCGGCTACAGCTTCCACCTGATTTCCGCTTGATGTGCCGTCGACCCGCTTTGTGGGTGAGTCATGAGCCGGGCAGTCTGCGAAGTAGCCCGTCGAAGACCTCAGCGGACTAGAGTGGGGAAGGCGGACGTCACCCCCCTGGCGTGTTCCGCATGGTCCTGCCGCCGACAGCGCTAACTCCCCCCTGCTGTCGGCGGCAGGAACACATTCCCCCCTCTTCATGCAGTCCGCGTGGAGGCTTGCGAGTGTCCCGCCCCGCGGTACCTGCAACCGGATTTGCGTCGACGTGCCACCCACTGGCACGGACGACGCTGATTCGGCGACCCCCGTTGTTGTGGATCGACCAGTGAGCACCCTAAAGTGAAGGTCATTCACGAGTCAACATGGATGTCGCAGACTGAGGCTCAACTCAACATCTATGTTCGCTGGGGGAAAGGGTCGGTGATGGAAGAACCAGGCAAAGGCAGCACGATCGCCGACCGCCTCCAGTACCTGGTCAATGTGCGGTCGGAGTCGCGAGGCGGCCCGTGGAGCGATGTCGAGATCGCCGAGGGCATCGAGAAGCAGGGGCTCGGGTCGATCAGCGCGCAGACGGTGCGGCGGCTCAGAATCGGTGAGACTGACGACCCGAAGATCGGCACGCTGGCGAGCTTGGCCAAGTTCTTCGGGGTCGAGACGTCCTATTTCACTGACGACGACCCGGCGGCGTCGATGAACGAGCTACGCTACCTGCTCGCCCTGCGGGACGGAACAATGCGGCATCACCTGATGCGCGCGGGCGAGCTCAGCGACGACAACCAGGACATCGTCGGAGGTCTCATCGCAAATCTGCTGGCCGTCGAGCGGAAGCACAACCGGCAGGCGGCCGGGGATACAGACGGGGGAAAGGGGACCTCGGCCGGATGACCGAGACTGGCGGGCCGGGGCCGCACGGCGATCGACAGCGCTCTCCGGGCGGGCCGATCGGCCGGTTCCGCGAGCTTCGGGAGCTTCGCCGTTCGATCGGCCGCGTCCTGGACGAAATCGGGGTGCCGAAGCCGTGGGACCTGGAGGAATTCGCCGCTCGTCTTGCCTCGTACCGCGGCCGCCCGATGGAGCTGCTGCCGCTTCCCCTGCCTGTGAAAGCGCCGGACGCGGTCTGGTTGCCGGGCCCGACCGTCGACCTGATCATCTACGACGCCTCCGCCGCCGATCTTCTCCGCGAGCACATCATTCTGCACGAACTGGGCCACATGATCTTGTGTCATCGCGGCTCCGCAGATCAGCCTTTCAATCCCAATCTGCTGCGAACGGTGGGCATGGAGCGGGTCGAGGGCGAGGACCCGTCGGTGCCGTTGTTCCGGCTGACCCATCCGGACGTGCTGCGCGCGCTGAGGATGGACGGGGCCGGCGACGACGACCTGGTTCAGGTGAGCCTGTACCGGGCGGGCTACTCCGATCCGCAGGAACGAGACGCCGAACTCGCCGCGCACATCATCTGGCACAGGGCCGGCATGCGCCTGGTTCCGGAAGGGCCCCGCGAACTCGATGGAGAGGCCGCCGACGCCGTGGACCGGATGGACGACGTGATGGGGCGCGTGCGTGGTTGACAGCATCGGCACCGTCTTCCACCTGTTCATCGTCGTCGTCGGGGTCTGCGTCGTCGTCTACAAGCTCGTCGACCTGATCCGCTCTCCCGGCAGGCCGGCGATGTGGGCGCTGTGGTCGGCGTTCCTGACGCTGACCTTGGCGATCATCTCCGGCCTGCGGTGGGTGCCGGTGTCGCCTGCCAGCGCCGAGGTGATCTGGATCGTCCAGCACTGGCTGATCTTCATCGCGTTCGCCGGGCTGGAGCTGTTCTTCTTCCTCTCGGTCATCCCGCAGCAGCGCCGGGCGTGGAGGGCGTTCGCGCCGCACGGAGCCGTTCTGCTGGCAGCCGCAGCGGCGATGACCGTCGGGTTCGTCGCCGCGTTGGCCACGGAGCAGCCGGACTTCTTGCATCTCGAACGCTATTTCGGTCTCTGGCTGACCTCCATGCTGCTGGCCTACACCGCCGGGTTCGCCGCAGCGATGCTCGCGATCTCCCGGCTCGCGTCGCGGTGGTCGCGGATCACCGACAGGCCGTGGATGCGTCGTGGCCTGCGCCTGTTGGCGATCGGCTGCTGGATCAGCCTCGTCTACAGCGCCCACAAGATCGCCTACAGCCTGCTGGTCGTGGCGGGCAGCCCGCCTCCGTGGTCGCAGCTGCAGGTGGAGGTCGTCCTCTCGGCCTTGGGCGTGACGTTCGCCCTGGTCGGTCTGGTCCTGCCCGCCCTCGGGCCGCGGTTGTCGGCGGCGCGGTCGTGGTTCCGGCACGCAGGCGCGTACCGCCGTCTCGAGCCGCTGTGGCGGGAATTCGCCGACCCAGACCGAGGGGTCACCCCGGAGGTCGTGCTGGCCAACCCGGCCCCGTGGTGGGCCACGACGTTCGCGCTGCACCGGCGGGTGATCGAGATCTGGGACGGGCGCAAACGGATCCGCGACTACCTCGACCCCGCCGTCGAACGCGCGATGTTCGAGACCGGCGTGCAACGCGGCCTGGCCGACACGGAACTGGCCGCGTTCGTGGAGGCCGAGTGCCTGCGCGAAGCCCTGCGCCTCAAGCGCGCCGGGAGACCGCCGCCCGACGCCGGCGGCATCCCCCCGCCCCGCACCGGGAACAACCTCGCCGCGTCGGTGACGTTCCTCGAACAGGTCGCCGCCGCCCTCGCCCAGCCCGCCCCCCCCGCAGCACAGGATCCCGTGACACCGTGACCGCTCAAAAGCCCGCCACCCGCGACTCGCACGCCAAGACGACCTTGCAGCGGGCCGCTCGGGTGATCACCGAAATCCTCGCCCCCTGGGCTGTGATCCTGTTGCTGTCATTGGCGATGGCTGCCAAAGCGACCGGATTCCGCCTCTGGCCGACTTTGTTGTGGGGGGCGGTTGTGGCGGTGTTCTCCGCCGGGGTGCCGATGGCGTTCATCACGCGCGGAGCAAAGGCCGGGCAGTACGACAGCCATCACGTCAACAACCGCGAGGGCCGCGGTCCGGTGCTGCTGGTGTGCTTCGGGTCGACCGCGATCGGGCTGACGATCCTGCTGGTCGGGTCCGCTCCCCCGGCCATGGTGATCATGACCTGGGCGATGCTCGCCGTTCTCGTCGTCACCGGCACGATCACGGTGGCAGCCAAGTGGAAGATCTCGATGCACGCGGCCGTGTCCGCCGGCGGTGTTGCGATGCTCGCGTTCCTCTACGGCCCGTGGGCGCTGCTGCTGCTACTGCTGGTCGCGCTGGTCAGCTGGTCGCGGGTCGTGCTGCGTGACCACACCCCCGGCCAGGTCGCCGCAGGAGGCGTCGCCGGATTCGTCGTCTGCGGCGCGCTGTTCCTCTGGCTGCTGTAAGCGGACCGACGACGATTCACCGCGTTGGTCGTCTCCGGTCCGCGCGGCAGCTGTCGGCCCGGCCGTCCCGCCAGGGCCGATGTTCCGGCCCTGGCCCCGACGCCGAATGTCGGCGAGGGCGTCGAGGTATCCCTGCCCGGCATGTCGTGCGGGCGGTCTCACCACGTCCGCGGCGCGTCCCGGGCATGGTTGAGTCGGCTATGACGGCTGCCGGGGGTTCCCGGCGGTGGCATCCGGCTGCGAGCGGAACTGCGGGTGCCGGGGTCGTGAGCCGCAGGAGCGTTGGCGTGACCGGCTGCGGGAGCGGCATCCGGTTCGGGGCGGATCACGAGCGCCTGGTCTTCGTCGTTGCCGGCGGCGGGTTCCCCGGGCGGCGGCCCGCCGTCGCGGTCCACACCTGCCCAGGGGTTCTGGCCATGTACCCAGTTCGGGGCCACGCGGCGGGTGAAGAACCACGGCGGATCGGGACGAAGCACCAGCGCCTGGTCTTGGTCGTCGTCGGCGGTTTCCCCGGGCAGCGGCCCGGGGAAACCCATCGCCAGGTGCTGGGCTTGGCGCCCCTGTGGCAGCAGCATGCGGAACCGCGACTCTTGTTCCCCCTGGCCCTCCATGAGGAACACGGTACGCCCGGAGGACGCCAGACCGAGTCTCGTCACCGAGGCATCGGCGGACCGGACCGGTGGCAAGCCGGTTCTGGACCGCCCGGGCTTACCGCCGACCGCGGCCGTGCGCATTGACGGCGGCGCCCGCGGCGCCCTTCACGGCCGACGCGTTCGCCGCACGCAGGGGCGCGAGCGTGGGAAGCGTGCAGGCGCCGAGGCCGTGGACGCCGTAGGCGACCGCGACGGCGATCCACGCGGCCCATTCCCCGCTGAGCCGCAGCTGGTTCGCCGCACGGAACTTGAGCGTCAACGCCGGAGGCGGAGCCGAGGCGTCCAGTCCCAGCCGGGTGACCTGGTCGTAGTTGAAGTTCTTCCAGTCGCCCTCGCTCTGGCACCACAGCCGGTGGGTGGTCACCACCACCGTGGCGAGGTCGTACTCGTGCCACTGCGCTGCGGACATCGCCCGCGCCTTGCGGCGCCCCCGCATCCGCATCGCGGCGGCGCCGACGACGAAGGCACCGACGAGCTCCGGGCTGCCGGCGACCACGGACAGCCCGCCGGGAACGTACTCAACGTCGCGGCCGTGGAAGCGCTCGTAGCGCGGAGCGGCCCGGCGCGCGCGGGAGAACTCGGCGAGCACGCGCTCGCCGGGGGCGCGGTCGCGAGGCATGGTGGGCGGAGGCACGATCGCCTCGCGCCGGATCCCGGCCGCGAAATCGCGGTCCAGCTCGGCCGCGGCGGTCCACCCCGCAGTCTCCTTGACGCGCATGCCCTCCCCCCCTTCTCCTCGACCTGTCAAGACCTCGGTACGTGTTCTACACAATAGCGTGTCGAGATCGTTTCCAGCAGGCAGAACGCCCGCGAGCGCCCCGGACCACCCCTGCCATCGTCGCTGTGCGTATCGAACCGGAGGCCGTACGGGCTCGATTCAGGGCCGACAGCGGAGCGTCAGGGCTGGTAGACGCGGTGAAGTCGGACTTGACTCAGCGTAGTTTTCCGGGAAAGAGTGGATCTTAGCGGGGCTTCCGGGACGTGCTGCGGCACAGCCGGAAGGCCTGTCGGCCGGTTCGGGGGGAATCGGCCACACCGGAGGTTGGGGGACCTCGTGATCGCTGTTTCCGTGTGCCGCCGCGGCGCTCGCCGCCCGGCGAGGCGTCGCAGCCGGACGCCGTCCGTCCCGCTGAGGGGCTGCGGGCGCGACCTCCCCCCATCCCGCCCAGGAAGCAATCGACTCCGGTCGTGAGACCGCACCGGCCGTGACGACGGCAGTGCCGGCGGCGAACGCGGGGGTCGAATAGTCGCATCGGCCCCGTCGCCCTCCCCGCCTTCCGTACGTCGTCCCCGGCCGGTTCACGTTCCCCGGGCACCGCGAAACCGCGTGGCCCGGGGCGTTTCAGCCAAGGGGGAACCAGATGATTACCGAGACGATCCCGGCGCCGCGCACGTCGCCCGAACCCGCGACGGACGACGGCGACGTAGTGATGACCTGGGACCGGTGGAGCGGATGGGCCCACCTGGCCCGCCACCGGCCGGGCGACACGGCACCGCCCGCCTTCGTCGGCCTCGCGCGCCTGCCCGGGCCGACCGCTGCCGACGTGCGCGCGAACCTGACGGCCAGCGGCCTCACCGTGCTCACCGAGTACGACGTCGACGAGCAGCTGACCGAATTCCGGGTCGGGCTGACGGCGGGCGCGCGATGAGCGCCGACCTGGACCCGGCCGTGCCGGCGATCCCGCAGCCCCGGCGGGCACGGGAAAAACCCTTCCACACCAACGTCTACGAGCTGCCCTCCGTGCGGGGAAAGCAGCAGCAGGTGCTGACCCCGGCAGTGCATGCGGGCGTCGCGCCCGTGCGCCGCCTGGCGGTCGGGGCGGTGGAGATGCCGGGCGGGCACAGCACCTACGCGCACGAGCACCCCGAGTCCGAGATCGTCGTCATCGTCGTCGAGGGGATCGCCGCGTCGCTGTGCGGCGAGGACATGACTCCCGTGCTGCACCGCCCGGGCTCGGTCATCTGGATCCCGCCCGGCGTGGCCCACGCTGCGGTGAACCTCCATCCCCGCGCGCGGGTACTCGGGTTCGAGGCGCGCACGGACCGCACCTTCGGCGAGGACACGGTCCTGCGCCCCGATCTCGACGCGCTCGTCGACGAACGCGTCCATCGGCTGCGCCGCGACTACGCGCGCGGCCGCCTCGACGCGCGCCTGCGCCCGGCCGCGGTACCCGTGCTGCGGGAGGGGGCGTGACTGCCGGCGGCGTCCGCGCCGCGCCGGAGCACGCCCCGGGGCGCACGCCCGTCGGGATGGTGCGGATGTCGGGCAACGAATCGCCGTCCGGGCCGCTGCCCGCCGCGCTGCGGGTGATGATGGACGCGGTCCGCGACGTGCACCGCTACCCCGACACCGTCAGCGCCGACCTGGTCCACGCGCTCGCCGAGCATCTGCGGGTGCCGCCGGAGACCGTGACGGTCGGGCCGGGGTCCTCGGCGCTGCTGCAACGCCTGCTGGCCGCGGTGTGCACCCGGACCGACGACGAGCTGCTGGTGCCGGACCCGGCGTTCCAGGCCTACAGGCTGTTCGCCGCGCACGCCGGCGCGCCGGTGCGCACCGTGGCGCTGAGCACGGACTGGGCGGTCGACCTGGACGCGGTCGCGGCGGCGATCGGGCCCTCGACCCGCGTCGTGGTGATCAGCAACCCGCACAACCCGACCGGCACGATCGCCGGTCAGCAGCAGCTGCGCCGGTTCCTGGCCGCAGTGCCCGCGGACGTGCTGGTCGTGCTCGACGAGGCCTACGTCGAATATGCGGCCGAGGGCCTGGCCGACGGCGTCGCGCTGGCGAAGGAACGCTGGGCCGGCGGCCACGACAACGTGGCGGTGACGCGCACCTTCTCCAAGGCCTACGGGCTCGCGGGACTGCGCGTCGGCTACGCGATCGCGCCGCCGATGCTGGCCGCGGAGCTCGCCGCCTCGGCGCTGCCGTTCGAGGTCTCCGGCGTCGGCCAGGCCGCGGCGCTGGCGTCGCTGGTGTCGCGCGAGCGGATGCGCGCGCGGTGCGACCTGACGGCCGCCGAACGCGCGCGCGTGCTGGACGCGTTGCGGGAGCAGGGATTCGTTCCTCCGCCCTCGCACGCGAACCACGTGTGGCTTCCAGTGGGCGAGGACGCAGCCCGGTTCGAGCGGCACTGCCGCGATTTCGGGATCGCCGTGCTGGCCTACCCCGGTCTCGGGGTCCGGATCACCCTCGGGTCCCGCGCTGACAACGACCTGATGCTCGCCGCCGCCCGCGCCTGGGCGAGCGGAGCCGGCGAGCGGACCCCGTGACCGCGCACCGCCGGTCCGTTCCGGCCGGGCAGGCTCCGGCGCTGGCGTCCCGGCTGGCGCGGCTCGTCGTCGGCGCCGTCGGCATCGGCGCGGGGATCGCGCTGCTGCAGCGGGCCCGGTTCGGCATGTCCCCGATGGACGTGCTGCACCTGGGCATCGCGCAGCGGTTCGGGTTCAGCCTCGGCGGCGGGATCATCGCCGCGCAAGCGGTGATGCTCATGGCGTTCCTGCCGCTGCGGATCCGACCGGGCGTCGGCACCGTGGTCGGGTTCGTGATCCCCGCGGTCGTCGCGGACCTGCTGCTCGCCGTGCTGCCGACGGTCGACCCGGTCCTTCCGCGGATCGGGCTGCTCGCCGCCGGAGGAGCCTGCTTCTGTGCCGGGGTCGCGACCTACCTCGCCGCCGAACTCGGGCCGATGCCCCGCGACGGGCTCATGCTCGCGTTCGGCAAAGGCCGTCCGCGCCGGATCGCGGCCGTCCGCATCGGACTCGACATCGCGTTCCTGGTCGTCGGCACCGCGCTGCTCGGCCCCGACGCCGCGCTGCACGGCGGCGGGATCGGCCCGGGAACGCTCGTCCTGGCGCTCGGCTGCGGACCGGCGATCGCGTGGCTGTTGCGCCGCGCCCGGAGGGGGCCGGGCCGAGCGCGGCGAGTTCCCGAACAAGCCCAACCCGGCAACGTGATTCCGCTGCCGTCGCAACGTTTCGACGTGTCACCGCACCGGTTCGACCGGTGATTCGCCGCCCTCGCAGGGGGCAGGGCGGCGCTGTTTCAGGGGGGAAACCGAACAATGGCATCTGCACGCACACCTGTCCGGAACAGACGGCTCCGGCGGCTCGGCGCGGTCGCCGCCGCAGCGCCAACGGTTCTCGCGGCAGTCGCGATCCCGGCCGCCGCGTCCGCCGACGCCGCCGCGCAGCGCACCTGCCGCGACGTCACGATCCCCGTGTCCACCGGGCAGCTCGACGCGTCCGTCCACGGAGTTATTTGCGCGCCGCGCGGCCCCGGGAACGGCGCCGTCCAGGTGCTGTTGCACGGAGGCACCTACAACTCGTCGTACTGGTCCAATCTGGACACCGGCGGCGGGGAGTCCTATGTCAGCCGCGCCGTCGCCGCCGGGTACGCGACGCTGGCGCTCGATGCGATCGGCAGCGGCGCCAGCAGCCACCCGGCCAGCACCCTGGTCACCGGCGCCGCACAAGCCGAGGCTGTGCACCAGGCCATCGCCCGGGCCCGGGCCGGGCAGCTCGACGGGCGCCGCTACCGGCAGGCGGCGCTCGTCGGGCACAGCCTGGGCAGCCTGGTCGCCGTCATGACCGCCAGCCGGTACCCGCGCGACGCCGACGCCGTCGTGCTCACCGCCTACTCCCACACGATCGACCCCGCCCAGGTGCAGCATTCCCTCGCGAACATGCACCCGGCGGCCGAGGAAGGACGGCCGCTGGACCCGGGCTGGCTGACCACCCGCCCCGGAGTCCGGCCCGCCCTGTTCCACTCCCCCTCTGATGCCGACCCGGTCATCACCGGCGCCGAGGAAACGCACAAAGACGTCGGGTCGGCCACAGAACTGGCCGACGCCGCGACAGTCGGCACCGCCGACGCCGCAACCAGGGCGATCACCGCGCCGGTGCTCGAAGCCAACGGGCAGCAGGACTCCTGGTCGTGCGCCGCGGTCGACTGCAGCAGCTCCGGCGCGTTCAAAGCCGCCGAACAACGCAACTTTTCCCGGCCCCTCTCGGCCTACATCCAGCCGAGAGCCGGACACGCCCTCACGCTGGCCGCCTCCCGCCGGGCGGCGCTGGACGCGATCACCGGATGGCTCGGCATCGCACTGCACCACCGCGCGCCCCAGGCCACCGACACAGCCGGACGGATCGCCGGCGAGCCATGAGCCCCTCCCGGGCACGTCTCGCGGCTGCCGCGCCACCCTCCACCCGCGGCGGCGGCATCCGCCCGCGAGGCCCGCCGCAGCCGCCGTGCACCACCGCTGTCTCCATTGTCCACACACAACCCCGCCCGTGGCGAAAGCCATGAACTCTCAAGGAGAAACGAATGATCAACACAAAGAAGGTGCTCGCCACCGGTCTGCTCGTCGCGGCAGTGTCCGGCACCCTCGGCCTGGCCACCTCGGCCGCTGCGAGCGCTGCCGTCTCTCCCGCGACTGCGTACGCCGCCCCCGCCGGCAACCATGACCCGCTGACCCGCGAGGGCGTCGTACGTCCGGACGGGACGCGGATCACCGCGTCGCCCGCTGGCAACCATGACGCGCTGACCCGCGAGGGCGTCGTGCGTCCGGACGGGACGCGGATCACCGCGTCGCCCGCTGGCAACCATGACGCGCTGACCCGCGAGGGCGTCGTGCGTCCGGACGGCACCCGTATCACCGGATTCTGACTATCCCCGCCGGGCGTTCCCGGGCGCGCCGCCCGCGCCCGGGAACACCCGGCGGCACCCGCGCAGCAGGAGCACGACAGCAGTCTTCCTGCGCCGCCACAACATTGCGACCAGCCGCCCAGCGCTGCAGGGGCAGGGCGGCGCTGTTTCCAGGGGGAATCGAACAATGGAACCTGCACGCACACCTGTCCGGAACAGACGGCTCCAGCGGAGGTTCGCCGCAGTGGCTGCCGCGGCGGCCACGGTGCTGGCGGCGGCCGTGATCCCGCCCGCCGCGTCTGCCGACACTGCCGCCGGGCAGCGAACCTGCCGCGACGTCACGATCCCGGCGAAAGTCGGGGTGCTCGACGTGTCCGTCCACGGCGTCCTGTGCACACCGGACGGCCCGGCCAAGGACACCGTCCAGCTGCTGCTTCACGGAGGCACCTACAACGCGTCCTATTGGGACTACCCCGTCGCCGGAGGCCGCTATTCCTATGCCCGGCAAGCGAATTCCGGCGGCTACACCACGCTGGCGCTCGACCGGCTCGGGTCGGGAACAAGCTCCCGGCCGCTCAGCGCGCAGGTGACGGTGGACAGCCAGGCCGACGTCGTGCACCAGGTCGTCAGGCGGCTCAAAGCGGGCGAGGTCACCGGATCCCAGATCCCGCGCGTCGCGCTGGTCGGGCACTCGATGGGCACCGGAGTCGCGTCGGTCGAGACGACCACCTACCACGACGTCGACGCCGTTGTGCTCACCGGCGGCACCTCCCAGCTCGACACCGGCGCGCTGCTCAAGACGCTCACCTCGCAAGTGTGGCCGGCCGCGCTGGACCCTGCCTTCGGGCCGCTGATCGACCCGCTGTACCTGACGACGCGGCCCGGCGCGCGTGCCGCGGCGTTCCACGACGCCGGCGACGTCGACCCGGAAGTCGTCCGGTACGACGAATCCACCAAGGACGTCGCCTCGCCCGTCGAGCTGACCGGAGTCGTGCTGAAGGGCTTCTCGCGCAATACCACCCGCAAGATCACCGTGCCGACCATGCTGCAGGTCGGCAGCCACGACCGCCTCTTCTGCGCCCCGGGCAACGCCGTCGACTGCGCGTCCCCGCAAGCCCTGGCCCAGGCACAGGCCACCGCGTTCGGCCCGGCCGCGCGCCTGCACACTTCCGTGCTTCCCGGCGCAGGGCACGACCTGCAGCTGGCGCGCAACGGCGCAGACGCCGCCCGCGACGTCACGCACTGGCTCGACACCACCCTCCCAGCGCAGTAACCGGCCGTCGTCGCGGCGCGAACAGCCGCCGCGTCGCGACGACGGCCCCGCTCCCTCGTGCCGCTCGCGCACCCTCTGCGCCGAGCCGCTGCCCGGCACGCAGCACCGCGAACCGTTCCCGGAGAAGGACTTCCCGTCATGTCGATCACCACGAACGCGGCGTTCGCCCGCCGACGCCCCGCGTCGATTCCCGTCCATCTGGTCGGCTCGCTGCCTCCGCCGCTGCACCGCGACATCCGCGCCGCGCTCGCCTGGCCCCTGGTCCACTGCGGGGACGCGCCGTTGACCGCGATGTACTACGAGCCCGACCCGCGGTGGATGGTCGACTGGCTCGACAACCTGGCGCGGATTCCCGCGCTCGAACAAGTTCGCTCCGGCGCGAGCCAGGGATACGACGACGTCCCCTACTACCGGATCCGCCCCGGGCACGAGCTCGACCCCGCCGACCTCGCGATGGGCCGCATCGCCCAGACCGAGGCCGTGTTCGCCGTCCTGGACACCCTCGACACCGGCGCCGTCCCGCGCCGTTTGCAAGTCGGCATCCCCAACGCGTTCGACCGCGCGGTCTTCGCCTCCGGCTCGCCCGAGGCCGCCGATGAGTGGATGCCCGCGCTGCAGGCCTCCGTCATGGACGAAGTCGCCGCCCTCGCCGCCCGGTGGGGCGACCGGGTCCAGCTGCAGCTGGAAAGCCCGGCCGTCCTGGCCGCCTACCATCGCGCCGCGCACGAGGACTGGCCGCTGCTGACGGCCGAACTTGTCCAGCAGGTCTCGGGAATCATCGAAGCAGCGCAGGATGCCCGCTGGATCCTGCACCTCTGTTACGGCGACCTCGAGCACGAGCCTCTCTTCACGCCGGTCGACCTCGACGCCGCGGTGCAGTTCCTCAACGCCCTGGCCGACGCGCTGGCCGAGCGGGGCATCCCGATGCCCACCGTTCACCTGCCCGTCGCGCACGGCAGCGCACCGCCCTCCACCGACCCCGCGTTCTACCGGGCGCTGCTGCGGCTGCGACGCGGAATCCACGTCATCGCGGGAGTCGTCGCCGAGGACCACCCCGTCGAGAGCCGTCACGCGCTCGTCCTGATCACGGACGCCCTGGGCGGACCGGTGGAGGGCATCGCTGCCGGATGCGGACTCGGGCGGCGCACCCTCGCCGCGGCGGCCGCGAACATGGCCTTGGCAGCTCGGCTCGCCCACGGGCGGAGTCCGCTGTCCGCCCGCCGGACCGCATGACGGCCCGGCGGCTCGACCATGACCACCCGCGGCGTCGCGATCTCGGTGTTCTCCGGCGTCGGCGGCCTGGACCTCGGCGCGGAGAAAGCGGGTTTCGAGGTGCGCGCCGCGGTCGAACGCGACGTCAACGCCGCCGACACGATGAGGAAGAACTTCCCGCATCTGGCCGGCTCGGTCATCTGCGCCGACATCCTCGACGTCCCCACGACAGAGATCATGGCGGCAGCGGGTCTGTCCCGGCGGGAGCGGCCCGACCTGCTCATCGGCGGCCCGCCGTGCACCCCGTTCTCGAAGTCCGGCTTCTGGCTCGACTGGAAACGCGCAGGGCGCGACCCAGCCGCCGGCCTTCTCCAGGAGTTCACCCGCGTCCTGAGGGAGGCGCGGCCCCGCGGCTTCGTCCTCGAGAACGTCTCCGCACTGACCTTCGACAACAGGGCCAGCCGTCCCGCGTTCCAGCGCCTGCTCGCTGAAGCCGACGCCGCCGGGTACAAGCACGCCTGGAAAGTGTTGAACGCCGCCGACTTCGGCGTCGCGCAATCGCGACAGCGGCTGTTCGTGACCGGGGTGCTCAAGACCGAAAAGACGACGCCCGGGCTTCCCGTGCCCGGGTTCGGCGGCACCCGGAACCGCCGAGTACCAGGAGATCCCGGGAAGCCGCATGTCACGGCGGGCCAAGCGCTGGAAGGCCTGACCGCGAGCCCGGAACCCTCGGACGAGGTCGCAGGACGGTACGGCCACCTGCTGCCCGGCATCCCTCCCGGCGGGAACTACCTGCACTACACGGCCGAACGAGGACACCCGGCGCCGCTGTTCCGCTGGCGCTCGCGCTACTGGTCGTTCCTGCTCAAACTGGACCCGGACCGGCCCTCCCCCACCATTCAGGCGCAGCCCGGCCCGTACACGGGCCCGTTCCACTGGGAGAACAGGCGCCTGCGCATCCCCGAACTCAAAAGACTGTTCGGTTTTCCCGACGAGTTCCAGTTCACCGGAAGCCGCAACTCCGTCCAGTCCCAGATCGGCAACTCCGTTCCCCCGGAACTGAGCCGCGCGGTGATGGCCACGCTGTTCGGCAACGGAGCCGAGGAACGGTGATCATGGTGGCCCGCAAGGCAGAACCGCCGGAGCACGCGATCGCGGTGCCCGCGGCCGACCCCGGCCGCGCTGGCGCTGGCGCGCCGACCTGAGTTCATGCCGACAATCACCTCGTGCCCGCCTGGCATAGTCCCGGTCCGCGCAGATTCGACGATCCTGGTACCAAGGTGACCCGCGCTCGCAATCCTGGCGAGCCGCAACGCTTTTCGACTCAGAAGGAGTCCCGAATGCAGCCCAAGCTTCCCCATCTAGATCTCCCCCACGACGTACTGCGGCTGGTGCGTCTCTCCGCCGCCATCGCCGGGGAGACACCGGAGGAGTGGGTGTCCGAACTCGTCCGCCGCCACGTCGACACCGTGCCGCCGCCACGGGGCCCGCTGCTCATCGAAAGCCCCGCAGCGGCCGAATCCGAGGACCACAGCGACGGCGAACCTGCCAGCGACGCGGCCGAGAACGCGAAGCGGGCCGAGGGGCGCGACGAGCGGGTGCTGGACGACACCGCACTGGTCCTGACCACTCTCGCCGGGTCTGATCTGCTCAACGGCGACAGCCATGTGAGCGCGGCGGCGCTGCTGGGGCTCATGCGCGAGCAGCACAAGTGGCCGGCTGGACCGAAAGGGTTCCGACGCCTCTCCGCAGCGCTCGTGTCGGCGCGCGTCGCCGCTGCGTCGGTGACGCGCGGTACCAGCAAAGTGAAGTCCTACCCGGCCAAGGCACTGCAGCGCGCGCTCGACAAACTCCGCTGATCCCGCAGAGAACGAGCCGCGCGTCCGCTCGGCCCCGGCTCTCCGGCTGCGGAAAGGG
The DNA here is from genome assembly GCF_002796545.1 of Amycolatopsis sp. AA4. Classification (GTDB taxonomy): domain Bacteria; phylum Actinomycetota; class Actinomycetes; order Mycobacteriales; family Pseudonocardiaceae; genus Amycolatopsis. Next base: position 111,165 of record NZ_CP024895.1, on the reverse strand, counting down.
GGTCGCTGCGGGAGGCGATCCGCGGACGAACGGGACAGGACCATCGACCTGGCAGCAGGCGTCCCCCCGGGGGCGAGGTCAGCCGACGTGCGGATCATCCGGTTCCGCCGCGCGACCACACCGGGCGACGTCGGCGGCCGCGGCTGTCGCGGTGCAGGCGGCATGCGGCCAGGGCACGTGCTATGCGAGGGCGCAGAGCGGGCCGGCGTCGAAAAGCGTCCCCCGGCCCGGATGCGTCCTGGGGGAGAACACCGCCCGGGCCCGGCGCGCGGCGTCGGGCCCGGGCCGAACCACCAGTGATCGGGCGCACCACCGACCGCGCCGGTTCGCTGATGCAAACAAGCGGGCGAGGTGATTCGTTCTGGTTTCCTTGCGCGAGGGCTCACGCCTTCGATAGGCACGAAGAAACACTCTTGCCTAGGAGCGACGTGAGTTTGAGCGAGGAACGGGGATCGCTGAGCGCAGGTCCCGATACTGATTTCGACTACCTCAACCCCGTCTTCGCCGACGACGTCCACGAACGGTTGAGGGAGCTGCGGGAGAGATGCCCGGTGGCGCACAGCCGGGCCCAAGGCGGTTTTTACATAGCCCTCCGTCACCCCGCCGTAGCCGAGGCCGCCCGTAATGCATCAGGTGCCTTCAGCGCCGCCGTGAACATCGGCGCCGCTCCCAAAGTGGCACCGGAATTGCCATGCGCAGCACCGATGTTCGAGGAGGACGGCGCCGAACACCGCCAGTGGCGACGGCTCCTGGCACCCCACTTCACCGCCTCTGCGGCTGCCGAGCACGAGGACTACGTCCGTCAGCTCTGCCGGGAGGCAATCGCGCGATTCGTCACCGAGGGCCAGACGGACCTCGTAACTTCGTATTTGCGCGTCATCCCGCCCCTCGTTGCGGCTGCGGTGCTCGGCATCCCCGAGCAGCACCGGCCTGCGCTGGCCGCCCACGTCCGCGCCTTCATGACAGCCTCCACCCCGGACGAGGAAGAGAGCCGCGGTGCGGCCTACACGACCTTCCTCGCTGCCCTCCTCGACGACGTCTCCGACGAGTCAATGCTCGGCACCGTCGCACGCACCTCGGTCGGCGGCGAAGTGCCCAGCCCGTTGCAACAGGCGAAGTTCGCCAGCCTCATGCTCGCCGCCGGGCACCTGACGGCCTCGGACGCCTGCGCTGGCGTCCTGCTGCACCTGTTCGACGACGATCGTCTGCGGGCCCGCGCCGCCGCCGATCCGGCCTTCCTGACGGAGGTCATCGACGAGTCCGTGCGCCACGAACCGGCCGTCACCGCTACCGGCCGGGCGGTGGTCAAGGAAGTCGAACTCGGCGGTGTGCGGCTGGTCCCGGGAGACCGCCTAGTGCTGCTGTGGCCTTCCGCGAACCGTGACGAAGCCGTTTTTCCGGACGGGGCGGAATTCCGGATGGGCAGGGAAGAACCCGGAGCGCAGCAGCTTGCCTGGGGCACCGGTCCTCACCAGTGCATTGGCAAGCACTTAGCGCGGATGGAGATCAGGGTCATGATCGAAGAACTGCTGGCAGCAATCCCCGATGTTCGTCTGGCACCCGGGACCCGCCCGCGCCGGACATTCGGAGTCATCCGCGGCGTCTCCGAGCTTCCGGCGTGCTGGTCGTCGCCGTAAGACGCGCCTTGGTGGGTGATGCAGGGTGCATCACCCACCAAGGCGGGACAAGCGACCCGTTCTTACCGCTTCGCCCCGGCCGCGCCGTGGCGTTTGTACCACGCCGCCAGCTTCGTCCGGTCACCGTCGAGATGGAGCTTGTTGTACACATCCGTCAGCTGTCGGCTCACGGTTGCTGCCGAGACATTGAGTTCGATCGCGATGTCGCGGTTCTGCCAGCCGGCAGCCACCATCGACACGATGCGCAGCTGGTGTGCATTCAACGTGACCGGCGGAGCCGGGCTCGGGATGTACATCAGCTTGATGATCCCGTCTTTTCCGAGGCCGCGTCCCTCCAGTTCTAGCTTGTCGTAGCCGTTCCGACCTATCTGGCTCGTGATCAAATCGATCTTGGCGTCCCGGTGCTGGCCGAAGCTGGGCAGGCCGGGGATCGCGACGTGGTGCTCCTCCTGCCAGGCACTCGATGCGCCAGACAATCTGGCCGCGGCCTCCGGGTCGTGCTTGGCGAGCTCCCACCATTTGACTTCGGCGGTCCAGCCCGGAGCCCACCGATCACCGAGAGCGAGCTGCGCGGAGATCACCTTGCCGCCGACATCCAACCGTTTCGTGCGCTTCGGCAGCATGTAAAGCCATTGCGCCCACGTGATGGCCCACGGTGCGCCGGCGCGTTCGGCGTGCGCCAAGCATTCATCTGCCGTGAGGTCTGCCAGGTGCGCGGGGCCGATAAGCCCGGCGCTCATCCCCAGCATCAGCCTGGCCATTTGTTCATCGCCGGCGAAGTCGGGCCCCATGGTCGCGAAGCCGTCCGCCGCGGCCCTGAGCATGTCCATCCCCGCCGGATCGAGCATCACCAGCGCCTGGTACGTGCCCTCCGCCGCCAGCGCCGGCGGGAAGTCCCGAGCCTCGGGAAACATTGCGGCGATCTGCTTGATTTCCCGCAGATGCTCCAGCGCGGTCGGATCGCCGAGGACAGTGCGCATGAACGCGATGGAGGAAAGGGCGCCGACCCTGGTCAGCGTCGGCACCTCGCTCTTGATCGCCAGAAGGCCGTCGAACCACCGTGCCACCAGGGGCTCTTTGGCGTGGTGGTACGGCATCCTCACACGATGGGCGTTCGTTGCGATGGTGAGGCCCTGCTCGACCTCACGGCGCTCAATACACCAGTCGATCGCCGCGTCCACATTCGGCGCGTCCACATTCAGCGCGTCGAGCCAGGGCTTCTCCTGCGGGGAGAACCACTCCCTGGCACCGTCAGACGCCAGCTTGGCCACCCAGTCGCGGTGACGGTCCCGGAAGACGGATAGGTCTTCACCCAGCACGTCGCCCAGCATTTTCAGCCCGTATTCTTGCAGCGCGGCGTGCTGGGTGAAGCGGCCGGACGCATCGGGGTCGACGATCGACCGCAATTTGAGGTTGCCCAGAAGGTGCTCGACTTTGTTCCGCGGCAGCTTTTCGTCGCTGCACACTTCCTGGACGGCTGCGAGTCCGAAGCTTTCGCTGAACACGCTGAGCCTTGCCCAGAGCAACTGCTCCTCTTCCCCGCACAAGTCCCACGACCCCGACATGGTGATGTCGAGCCGCCGATGGTGCTCCCGAATCCCTCGGGCCCCCGACGAAAAGCCCAGCCACAAGAGGCCTCGCTCCTCGATCTTCGCCAGCAGGTCGACAGCCGTGGCACCCAGGCCCAGCTGAGCGGCCAGCAGATTCAGAATCAGGGGCGAGCCCTGCGAATAGCGGACCAACGCGACTAGATCGGCCCACGCGTTGATTTCAATGACCGGCCGTCCGGCGGCTTTCGTAGCCCGGTCGAGGAACAGGTTCATCGCATCCGTCAGCCCATCGGCGGGGCCGGCGTCCTCGGCGGGGCAGGTCAGCGGCTGGACAGAGACGATGCTCTCGCCCCAGATTTCCAGGTTCTCGCGGCTGGTCACCACCACTTGCAGCCCGCTCGCGTCGTCCTGCCCCAGGAGCGTCTCCAGGACACACGCCACGTCGTCGGCAACCGGTTCGGCGTTGTCGATCACCAGGAGCGCCCGACGATGGCGAAGCCGAGCCGAAAGCAGGGAGATTAGCGAGTCGAAATCCCGCGCGGCTGGCTGATGGCTATCCATCAGCGCAGCGGCGACGTCACCAAGAATCCGCGGAGCGAGATCAGCCGGGGGGCCAGCGGAGGCAGCGGACTTCACAAAACGGATATACTTCTCCAGGCTGACGAAAGCCGTATCTTGGTACGTTTTCCGTCGAAGAAGATCTCGGTACAGTTCTTGTGCCAGCCGGGTTTTGCCGATTCCGCCCCACCCGAGCAGCTCAATCAGCCGCTCTCCCCCGGCGAGCTTCTGCCGCAGATCATCGAGCGCCTGGTCCCGGCCGATCAGCTTGGTCAGACCCGGGATGAAGCCATCCCCCATATCCCCCCCGTTCTTGGCCATGCGCCAGCCTGCCCCTCCCCAGGGATTTACAGCATGCGCCACGCGGACGCCTCGGCTTTACCAGCGACACCAGTCCGCGTGCTGGCACCCGATCTCGCCGCATCCTAACCGGGTCCTCATGCCCTCCTCGCCTGACAGTGAGGAGGGTGACCAGGCGTTTTCCCGACGAAGCGAGGACCCTGCGGAAATCTGAGGAGGCATGAGGACCCCACAGCCTCCCCGAATCCGCCACAGTGGAATAAAGCGTCCACGCTGGGCCTGGCACACCGGGGAGGTTGCTGATGGAGCCGACGGATGACCCGGCCCACCGGCCGCACCCCGCCAGCCGCAGAGCAGCAACGAACTTCGACGCCCTGTTCCCCGCGTTGGTACTCGGCCCCGAAGCCGTGCGCCGGGAGCTGAGCTTCTCCTTGAGGAGCGCGTCGACGCCGCCAGTGCCGCCCTCGACCTGGCCAGCCGTCCACGCCTCCACAGGCACGGCCGAGGCCTGACCACGCCTTACGTCCGGTCTTTTCGTTGGGAGACATCGCAATGCCGCACGTTCTCGCCGAGCGCGACCTCGCGGTGGTCAGCCGGACTTGGCCGCCGGCGACCGACCCGTCCCTCCTCGCGGCGGAGATCGCCTCGCGCGGCGTGGTCCAGACCCATCTCAACCTCGCCAGCGTGGGCCTCGCCCGGCTCGACGCGCCGAGCTCGGCCGCCCTCCGCGCCGCCTTCGACCGCGCCCGGGTTCTCATCCCCAGCATGTCCGCGACCTACAACATGGTCGACCCCGACCGCGCTCGCCGGTGCCGCGCCGCCGCCGAGGCCACGGTCCTGATACGCCGGGCTCCGGCGCTCGGCGCGGGGATGGTCAGCCTCTGCGCGGGAAGCCGCAACCCCGACGACAAATGGGCCTGGCATCCCGGCAACTCCGAACCCGATGCCTACGCCGACCTGGTGGACGAACTGCGGCTGCTGCTCCCCGCCGCGCGCGAAGCCCGGATCGTGCTCGGGATCGAGCTCGATCCCGGCACAGTCATCGGCACCGCCGCGGCTGCCCATCGCCTCCTGCACGACGTCGGCGACGGAGTCGGCATCATCCTCGACCCCGGCAACCTCATCGCCCCCGACAACGTCGACCGCCAAGCCGAGATCATCGACGAAGCCTTCGACCTCCTCGGCCCGCACATCGTGGCCGTCCACGCCAGAGACTCCCACCCAGCCGGCACGCTCGGCAGCGGACTCGTCGATTTCGATCGTGTCTTCCGCCGGTGGTCCCGGCTCCCGCGCCGGGTGCCCGTCGTCATCCACGACGCCGAACCCGACGACGTCTCCGAGGCCCGCGCTTTCGTGCTCTCCCACCGCGCAGCGGCATGACCCGTCCCGACCACGCCCAACTGATCCTGATGCACGGCCTCGGCGTCGATATCGGCCGGGACAACATCGAAAAACCCCGGCAGATCGCGGGGTTTTCGCGCACGTGGAAAGTTCGTTGGCGAGGCAATGCGGTCGAGGAGGACAAGAGAATTGTCCGCCGGGTCTTCGCGCCCGCAGTGGCGCGTATTTGGCAGTCGGTTGCCGGGCTCGGTTGTCGCAGGCGAGCGGTTCGGCTATGGGCCCACGTCGCGTGTCGCGACCGTTGCAGCGAGTCCTTCGGTCGATGTGCCCGTTGTCGTCTCGGGAGGCCGCTATTCGCCGAAGGATCCGGGGTCGACAAGCTGCCGCACGGCGGAGGGGCTGGGGAAGTCTTCAGGCACTGCGTCCATCAGCGTTTCGTTGGCGGGTTGGCCGAGCCAGTATCCGGAGTTGCGTTTCTCCCCGATGACGCGGAATCCGGCGTGTTCGTAGGCGGTGATGGCGGCTTTGTTCGGGGAGAGCACGGAGAGGTACACGCAGCGCAGGTTGGTGATGTGGAAGGCATAGTCCAGGGTGAGCCGCGCGGCGTCGGTTCCCAGTCCTTTGCCGCGGTGGTCCGGGCCGAGCTGGATGATGAATTCGCCGGTGCGGACGTGGTGGTCGATCAGCACCGCGGCGGTGCCGGCCGGGGTCGGCGGGGTCGTGGTGATGTCGTAGACGGTGAAGCGGAGCTGGTCGTCGGTGCCGCGGGCCTGGTGCTGGAATCCTTCGCGCCGGTTCGCGAGCGAGTCGGGGGTTTGGCGGCCGTAGCCGACGAGCGTGCCGGGGTCTTGCTCCCAGTCCCAGTACAGGTCGACGAGGTCTTCGCTGAACGGGCCGATCCCGGCTCGTTCACCGCGGAGCCAGATGTGCGGTTCGTTCATCGTTTCTTCCCTCCGTTGTCGCGCGCCGGGATGGTGCGCAGCACTGCGAACCGCGCGGTCGACGGCGGTTCCGCGATCCGTTCCCGATCGTCAGTCTCCACCCAGGCGTGCAGCCGGACGGGGTCGGCCGCCGCGCCGTGGCACCACGTCACCCGTCGGCGCGACACGGCCAGCAGCATCAGTACCGCCGCGGATTCCTCCAGGCACGCCACCCGCCCCGGCGCGAGCAGCCCTGCCTTGCGGACTGCGTGCACGGCCCGGCGGGCGTCTTCAACGGTGGCCGGGCGGGCGGTGCGCCGCGCCGCCACGGTCAGCAGCCGGCTGAGCCGGGCCACGCGACCCCGGCGGGGACCGGCTGCCAGGACGGCGAGCACGAGGGCCAGCGCCGTCCCGGCGAGCACGGTGGCGGCCAGCGGCACGGGAACCGGTTCGGGTCGTCCGGCGGCGAGTTCCTGGGTGCCCCAGCTCGCCTCCCACGCGGGTCCGTTCGGCGGAGGCGACCAGGGTTCCGGGCGCGGCGAGGGCGCGAGCAAACCGGCGTCGAGAAGCTGGCCGCGCAGCGTGCGCGCAGAGGCCTCGTCCAGCGCGGTCGTCGCGGCCGGATCGCCGCTGGCGGCGAGTTCGGCCCACCATCGTGCGGCCGGGCCGATCAGGGTCTCCGCCCGGCCGGTCCGGTAGTTCACGATCACCGTGGAGGGACCGACGTCAACGGCTCGGACGTGTGCGGGGGCGGTGAGGTAACGGGGACTCATCCTGCTCTTTTCGCCGTGCCGGACGCTGTCCACGCGATAGGGGGCTCGCGGTCGAGGGCGCGCAGCCAGACTTCGGCGGCGACGGCGGGCTCGACGGTCGAGAACGGCGCCGGAAGCCCGGCCGCGGTCAGCGTCAGGCTGCGGCGCAGCGCGTCCGGATCGACGAGGCCGAGGGCAGCGAGCCGGCCGTCGGCGAGATCGTGCAGGGCGGGCAGGTTGGCGCGCATGCCGCCGTAGTGGTCCGGGGTGAAGTCGCCCTTCGTGGTCCGAGCTGCCAGCCGTGGAGGAAACAGGCTGCCCATGGCAGCGGCCAGCACGGGCTTGTAGCTGGCCGGGCCAGGACGTTCTCCCAGCGGGACCGACAGGCAGGCGTCGACGACGCAGGAGTCGGTGAACGGGTTCGCCAACGCCACGCCGACGTGTTCGGCAAGCTGGATGTCGGCGCGGGCGGACCGGCCGACCTCGGCCATGCCCTCGGCAGTCAGCGTCGTGGCGAACATCCCGGCAGGAACGTCGACAGCTCGCGTGGCCGCCCGGTCCGCCATGGCGGAGGCGCGGCCGCGCGCGTCGGCCGTCGCCCACGGAGGCACCGGCTCCGTGGCGTGCCAACCGATATGGCCGTCCTGCGTCGTCGAGGACCCGCCGATGCGGAGCCCTCTCGCCAAGGCCGCCAGCGCGTCGGCGCGACTGGTGCGCGCGGTCCGGCGCGCGGCGGCCAGCAGGGGCCACGCGGGCAGCCGCCGCAACCGTGCCCACCGCATCGTCTCGACGACGGCCCGCCGGCGACGGCCGGTCGCGACGAGGTCGGCGAGCATGATCGGCGGCGTGCACAGCAGGCTGTCGCCGCCGTCGCCGGTGAGATGGCAGTCGGTGCCGATCGTGTCGCGGATCCAGCGCAACTGCCCGGCGAAGCGGGCATGCGCGACAGTCGAAGGCGCAGGCTCGTCGGTCGCCCGAACCTCCCGCAGCCCGCTGTAGGGGGCGTGCTCACCGGTCAACGGCAGCAATCGATGCGCGACACCCGCGTGCTGGGCGGCGAGTCGTGCGTAGTCCAGGTCCCCGCCGCTGGCGCGTCCGGCGGGATGCACCGTCACCCCGGTCACGACCTGCCCCGGTTTCGCCTGGCTCGCGGCCAGCAGCGCCAGCGCGGTGGAGTCGAACCCTCCGGACAAGTCCGACGTCAGCGACGTCGCAACGTCCAGGCGCACCTTCGTCGCCGAGGCCAACTCCCTGCGCAGCCGCCCCGCAGGCGAACCCGCCTGCGGCTTGGGCTGCCACACCCGGTCCACGCGCGCCCCGTGACCGTCCATGGCGAGCCGGTGTCCAGGCGGGACAAGTGCGACGCCCTCGAACGCGGACCGCTCGGCCAGCAGCACCGGCACGAACGGCGCGAGCAGGCAAGCCGCGAGCCGGTCCACGTCCGGCCGCGCTCCGGCGAGTCCGGCCAGCGCACGGGAACTGGACGCCCAATAGATCCCGCCGTCCGCCGCAACCGTGTAGATCGGCGACGCGCCGCCGAGATCGGTCCAGACCCGAGTCGCGGTGCGGGTGACCTCGACCGTCGTGTAACTGCCCGGCCAGCGCCACGCCACGTCGTCCGGCACGCCGCGCTCGGCGAGCCGAGCCACTTCGGCCGCGGTGATCCCGCAGGCGCCGACGACCGCGACGAACCGCGGCCCGCACCAGACCGCACGCACCTCGTGCCCTGCCCACCGGCCGCACGTCCAGCATCCCGGCACCGTGGGCCAGATCCTCGCGTGCCCCACCGGGGCGCGCGGCGGCGCGGCCGACACCGCGAAACCTCCGAACCAGCGCATGTCCTCCCCTTCCCTGCCGCCGTCGCGAGGGATCAGTTGTAGGCCCGCCGCTTGTCCTCCGAGTGGCCCATGCCTAGGCCCTGGGTCGCCGCGGACACCTCGCCGAGACTGACCAGCAACACCGGCTCCTCGACCGCTCGGCCGCGCTCTGCCCGATCGGCCCCGTTCTCCGGCACGTTCTCCATCTCGTCCTCCTTTTTCCGTTTGCTCACAGGTTTTCGACCGCGCGCTCCCTGCCTTCGATCGGGAACTACGCGGATTCGAGGGAGAGTTCGGCGACCTTGGCCAGAATCGCCGTGCTATCGCCCAGGGCATCGCGCTCCATCGGGGAAACGCGCCACCGCACGACTCCCGAGACGACCCTGCTCGGGGGAAGACAGACGACGTCCCCCGGCGGAACGACCTCGACGCCGGGCGCGAGGGCGAGGCCGTCGTTCACGCGGAAGCCGGGTTCGACGAAGAACCATGCCCCGTGCGGCCACAGCGCCACCGGGCCGAGCGGCCGGCCGCCGTCGAACGCGGCGAGCACCTGCTCGCCGATGCTGACCGGAGTCCGCAGGACAGCGAAGCGCGGGCCGACCAGCGCGAGGATCGCTTGCCGCTGCCCGGACCACCATTGCGCGATGACGCGGCGGTCGACGGTGGCCTCGGACGACGGCACCGTCGGCTCGCGGGAACCGAGCGGCGCGCACGTCAGCGGATGCCAGGCGGTCAGTCCGTCGCACACCGGGCCCGGCAGCACCGGCCAACCCCGCGCCGCATAGCGCTCGGCAGCCGAGCGCAGCGCCCGCAGCCCGACCCCGCGGTCACCCATCAAGCGGCGCGAACGGCTACCGCCCACACCAACGGTCATCGAAAGTCCTTCCGGAGGAGAGGTTTTGTCCGCGCAGCAGCCTCGGGGCACAATGCAGGACGGCATTTGGTAAATGAACAGGAATCCGCTGCCGAGATGGCGGTGGAGGACCCGGGGGTGGCGACTCCGACACCGGCCGGAACAGGGTCGACGAACCCTCAGCCAACCGGCGGCGGACCGCCACTACGTGAGCTGTCGGTGCGAAGGGTGCGGCACCAGCCGCCGGTCAGGCCGCACTGTGACCGGCAGGCCTCGCGCACGGTGGCGCCCGGTCCCGGCCCGGTCAGGGGACTCGGAGATCAGATGCCGGCCCGCGGTCCGCCAGACCGTGCACCGCGAACGTCGGAACACGAACAGCCATGGCGTGGAGCATTCGCGGCACCGGCCGCGCTCGTCCGGCGCGTGCGCGGCGAGCAGCGCCCGACACGCATCGACCAACTGGGCGAGCATCGTCTCGGACGCTGCCGCTCTCGACCGGTCGTCGGCCTTACCCAGAAGAATCTCGAAGCGGTCGAGTTGCGCCGCCACCGCCGCGTGCAGTGTCGCGTTCGTTGGGTCATCCACGGTGAGGCCCCTCCTCCGGCGCGCTCGACGGCCACGCCGGTTCGTTGGGTGAACGGGGCGGAGGCAGCCGCGACAGCAGGTCCGGCGGGACGAACGCCGCGAGCGGCACGGACGGCAGGTCCAGGCGCACGGCGTACGCTGCCTCGGCGAAGAACCGGCACGGCCAGAACACGAGCGTCCCGCACGTGGAGCAGATGTTCTGCGTTCCGGGTTCGGGCAGGTGCAAGGTCAGGTCGTTGACGGCCTCGCTCACGCCGCCGACCGGGCTGTCCGCCGCGACGACCAGACACCTCACCTGCCGGATGGGCACGGTGTCCGCCAGGTCGGGGCCCATCAGGGCGCTACGCCCTGGCGGCAGCGGCGAGCGCCTGCCTCGAGGGAAAGCGCGGCCGGAACCAGCGCCAGCCCGCGGCCGGCTGATCGCAGAGGCGGACCGGTTCGGCGGGCCGCGTCGGCACGAACCGCACACGCGGACCCGCCGCGTGCGCGCGGGCGCCTGCCAGCACCCGGCCCAGCAGCCAGACCGAAGCGACCACGACCGGCGTGAACCCCGCCAGCGACGGGAGCCTCGCTTGCAACGTGCTCACCCCGGGCAGCGGACATCACCCTGCACCAACGCTGCTGCTTTCGTGCCGGCATCGTCAATCCTCTCTCCGCTCCTCCCGAGCCTCGCGCGCCGCCCGCTCCGAGTCCAATGCCCAGTAGGCACACGGCGACGGCGAATAAGACAGCCAGGCATAATCACTGGCAGACGGGGCCAACAGCCACGGCCGCGGCGTCGATGCCGACGTCAGCTGCACCGGAGGGAACGATCGTGATGCACAATGACGACGACTGGCTGTCTTCACGAGTCCCGGCGGAGTTCAAACTGAACACATCGTTGCTGCCAGAGGCGCTGACGGCCTACCGTAATTCACGAGGTCTGACGCAGACGGACTTGGCGAAACTCCTCGGAATACACCAGACCTACCTTTCCAAAATCGAAAGCGGGCACCGGAAAGTATTCGACATCGAACTGATTTTGCGTATCGCGTCCCAGCTCGAACTCGATCCGGAGGAGTTGGGGATCGCCCGCAGCATCCTTGAACCCGTGACCCCACCGGCCAACACGGCCCTGGTCGGGCTAGTGGACGGGGTGCAGGAGAGCCAGAACGCCTGGAGACATGCACGTCGACGGCTGAACAAGCATCGGGGAGAGCTGGCACAGGCGTCCGCCACGCTCTATGACGCCGAAGCGCGCATCGGCAACGCTCCGTTCCTCGCTTTGGAACGATGGATGCCATCGTCGCCCCTGCCCCTCTCCGACATCTCGTTGGAATGGTCGGACAGCGTCGAGCCGGTCCCTGTGACGGGAACCGAGCCCGAAGCCCATGGAGTTCTTCCGCTGCGAGCGCCCGGGCGCAGATTCACCCGATACACCACGGCGATCAAATACCTCGACCCGCCCGCGCTCTTCGAAAACCGCTCAAGCTACCGGCTGCTGGACTGCAACCTGCGCGACCCGCGACCCGCGATGCGCTTCACTCTGGGAAGCTACTTCGACAAACTCGACGTGTCGGAGGCCATCGCGCACGAACTGTCCGCGTCGCCGTCGTGCCAGGCCGACCCGCCGAAAGCCAACTGGGCCGAACTCCCGCTGCGGGGCCTGATCGGCAACCCGTTCGATCTCTCCCGGCGAGCGCTCATGCCCGCGATCGAGACACTGACGATCCGCCGCTCCAATTCCGGCGAACCCACCTTTCTGCTGCACTGGCGCGATCCGCAGAAAGTCGCTACCGCCGGCGGCATTTACGGGCTGATCCCCGCCGGAGAATTCCAACCGTCGACCATCGCGACCCGCGATCGGGAAAACGATTTCGATCTCTGGAAGAACATCGTCCGCGAATACGCCGAAGAAGTGCTCGGCGAGCCCGAACGGGACGGATCGCAAGCCGAACCGATCGATTACGGCTCGTGGCCGTTCTACGCGCACATCACCGCCGGCATACGCGAGGGCGCGGTATCCGCTTATTGTCTCGGGATGGGCATGGACGCCCTCACGTTGACCGCGACAATCCTCACGGTCGTCGTTTTCGACAGCGCAACGTTCGACTCCCTGTTCAGCGGCGCGGTCGATGTCAATCCCGAAGGGGTTCTCATGTCCGCGGCCGGAGCGTCGAAAGTCACCGACGGACTTCCTTTCAACGAGATCACCATCAAACGCCTCCTGTCCGACGAACCGATGGCTTCACCGGGAGCGTGCATCCTGGACCGCGCCTGGCGCTTCCGCGACCAGCTGCTTCCCTAAATGTCCAGCCATCAAGACCGCCAGCTGACGCCGCGAGCACGGCGGACCGACCGCGCATCGCCTCGCTCATCGGCTGTTCCGGTCCTACCCGATCTCTGAGCGCGCGCAGAGGTCGTGCATCCCGGATCGCCCGACATCGCCGGTCCGCGCCCGGCGGATCCCGGACTGCCGCCAGGTCCTGTCCCTGCCCGTTTGCGAGGGTGGCGTCGGCATTTGGTTACAGGCAGCGTTGAGCACATGAGATCCCGCGAGATTCGCCTGCGGCTTCCGCCCGGTGTGCCGCCCGCCCGCTACGCGGCGATCGTGCACGCGGTCGCCGGAGTGCTCGACGCGGCAGGACTCGTCACTGGGTCGTCGATCCTCGTAGACGGAGCCACCCGCGACGAGGACATGAACGAGGCCTTCGACCGATTTAGCGCCTCGTACCCGTGGAGCGACGCCTGACCCGGATCGCATGATCGCGTCTGGATGAGTGGATTTCGGCCGCCACCGCACCCGCGGCAGCGTGGGCCGTACGGTCGGGAACGGCCAGTCCGGCGCCTCCCTCGACCCGGACGGGCTTTCTTCTTTACCGCGCACTCCGCTGCCGGGGACCTCGCCACGGTTCTCGCCGTCGCGATCGACGACGTCGCCCGTCGATTGCGGCAGCGCTGAGGCTGGCGGTTGGCCGGACGCTGGCAGGCAGGAGCACGTGTCCTGTCTGCGCGGCGGTCCTGAGTCGGCGCATGGGAGGGTGGTGGAGGGAAGGTTTCGTCGGCTACGGTGCTTGGGGCCAGGCTGGAGGAGACACCGGGAGCGGCGTGATTCGGTCGGTAGTGTTCGATGTCGGCGAGACTTTGCTCGACGATTCGCGAGAGTTCGGCGCGTGGGCAGACTGGATCGGGGTCAGGCGGCACACGTTCTCGGCGGTCCTGGGTGCCGTAACCTCGAGCGGACGAAACAACGCGGAGACATTCCAGGTTTTTCGCCCCGGATTCGACTTGGACGCCGAACGCCAGCTCCGAGAAGCTGCTGGATGCGGTGAGCAGATCGAGGAGTCCGATCTCTACCCCGACGTCCGACCGGCGCTCTCGGCGCTGCGAAACGCCGGGTTCTGGGTCGGCATCGCGGGAAACCAGACCGCGAAAGCGGCGCGGCTTCTGCGTGAACTGGCGCTGCCGGTGGACGCCATTGCGACGTCGGGCGAGTGGAACACCGCCAAGCCCGACCCTTTGTTCTTCGAAAAAGTCGTCGAGTTAGCCCCGGGCGAGCCCCGAGAGATCGTTTACGTCGGCGATCACCGAGACAACGACATCGTGCCCGCACGGGCGGCTGGCCTGAGGCCGGCGCTGATTCGCCGCGGCCCCTGGGGCTACCTGTGGGCGAGTGACCCCGTCGTCGTTCGCAACGCCGATTGGACGCTTGAAAGCCTCGCCGAACTGCCCGATCTCCTCCGGGGCGAACGCTGAGTTCTCGCTGTCAGCGATCCGGAGCTCCGGAAGACAGTTCGCGGTCGAGGCTGTTCATCGCATCGTTCGATGCGCGCGGGGTCGTTCGACGCAATTGCTCGACCATTTCGCCGACTTGGGGATGGGCTCGTACGTGCTCCGGCGCGATCCGCAAGGCTGCACGCAAGGCATCGATCGTGTTGTCGCGTTCATCCGCCAGGTTGTAAACGCGCGCGAGGTCGATGTAGAAATGCGACCGCCGTTCGGCTGGCATGCTTGCGCCCGGCCGCCACCCCGCTGCCAGGCGGAAGGCAGCACTAATGTCACAGATCTCCGCCGCGAGAGAAAAATGGTGGATACGCACAGACGCCGTCCCGAATGCTGTTCCGAGGTGGATTCCCTCGTTCACGCGTCGTGCGGCATCCTGAGCTTCCGCGATGTGATCGCGGGCTCGGAGGGCTTCCCCCGCGCGACCTGCCATCACCGCGGCGCGCATGTGCAAGGCCCCGTACGTGGCCGCCGCAGTTTCGGAAGCAGCGCGGTCGATCCGGTCGGCGGCCCGTTCAAGCATCCGTCGGCCGGCACTCAGGTCTTCTGAAGCGAAGAATATTTCTGCCCGCACGTAGGAAGCGCTTCCGTCCAGCAGTTCGTCTTCGGCATCGGATGCCGCCGTGCTCAACAGGCCGATGATGCGCGCGGACAAATCGTAGTATCCGTATTTGTCCGCCACGGCGTCGGCTGCGCGGTAAACCTGGAAGAGCAGCCGCGCGAAGCGACTCTTTTCGGCCCTCGCGCAGTTCAGGAAGCCGCGATGCAATTCAGACAGAAGGGGCGGCACCTCGGCAGCAAGAACTCGGTAGTCGGATTGAAGCCGTTTGTCGACGGTTGCCGCCACGAGAGAATTCAGTTCGTCGACGGGTCGTACTGGGCCGTCCTCAGGGATGTCGTGGGAGTCCAGAACCCGGCGCAAGATCGGGATCCGAGCGCGGATATAAGCTGCTTCCGGTGTGTGCGGCACTGCCGGACGGTAGTAGTACGCCTGTCCGCAGGCGGCTTCGAGGGCCAGCGTCTCCGCCGCGAGCTGACCGGCTTGCGATTGGCCGTCAAGAGCACCAGGCGGCTTCGGTCTCGGGGCGGTTCTCGAGGCGGCTGTCCTGCGGATGCGTTCCTCGAGGTCCGCCAGCGAAACGGACAGATGCTCGGCAATCTCGTGACGCCGCTTGGCCTGCGGCTTGTTGCGGCCCGATTCCCAGTTCCTGACGCTCTTCACATCCATCCGCAACAAGCGGGCGAGATCCTCTTGGGTCAGGCCCGCTTCGGTGCGGGCGCGAGCCAGCTCCGATTCGTTGTCTTCCACGGCCGCCTCCCCACGCCTCGGATACGCGACATTACTGCAGGCCAACAGAGTAAACACAGCTCCCCTTGCCGGTTGCTCGCGCTACTCCGGGGCCGTTCCCGCCCGGAGCTGCCGCAGCAGCCCCGGTTCATCCCGATCTCGGGGGAATGTCACGGCACTAGCCTTCGAACCGACGTGTCCGACTCCTCCGGTCGACGCCGGGCTCGGAGGCTCTCAGGCCGGGTTTCCGAGCGCTGCGGCTTCCTCCGCTCCCACCGTCGACCTGCCGCAGATCAGTCCAGGCACGGATCCCGATGCGTTCGTTGCCGCATTTGAGCTCGCCCCCGAGCGCAGCACCGGCCGCCTTTCCCTCAGGTCCTGCACCGCGCGTTGGCCTGCGCGTAGATCTCGGGGCCGTGAGCGTGGGCTGTCCTTCACAGGCATGATCGACTGAGCCTGGGGGACGCGGTCCACTGATTGCCCAGGTCGAGACAAAGCGCGCCGCGGCACAGGATTCCGCGCGATCGGCCAGCCGCACCTGGGCGCCGGCCGAGTGCGCGTTTCGATCAGGGCTTGTCCCCGGCCGGGTCACCCAGCCGCTGCGCTTCAGCACGAGCAGACAGCGCCGGGATGGCCCGGATTTTCTCGCGACTCAGGTGCGACCACGAGATCCCCGTGGGTCGACGGCGTGCATCGCAGAAAATGGTCTGCTCCGGGGTCACGATGATGTCGACGCTGAAATCGTGATCGGTTTCAGGGAGATCGGTATCCACGACTTGGAGCTGGTGGACCGTGGTGACAATGGTCGTCTGCGGCCCAATCCGACCGGCCTCGACGAGAAGGGCGACCTCTAAGTCCGAGTAGCCGGCTCCTTTTCCGACTCGCACGCCCCGGCGGTCGACGGCGACTGTTCCGCAGACGACGAGGTCTACCGGCTCCATCTGTCCCGGGCCGACAGTCGGCGCGACGTCTGCGGCGTATTTGCTCCGTGCTGCATCGAGGCCGACCGTGTCCGGGTCGAGTGCGTAGAACGGTTCCGGTTTGGCCATCGCGGGCACGGCCATGTAGACGGTTTTTCCGTCCCGCAAGGCGGTCTCCCGGACCGGCAGCTGGGCTCGATCCGGGTTGCACTTCACTACCCGCGCTTCCCGCCAGGCCTCTAGCGCGGCCAGACGTTGAGCAGCGACCTCTGCTCCCACGAAGGAGGGGATGCTCCCGACCGCGCTCCTGCCCCGTGGGTCAACTGCCGCGGCGTCGAGCAGCGCCCAGACACGCTCGCGGGCAGCACGTTTCGCTTCGTCGATCTGCATGTCTCCGTTGTACCGCGGGGGCCTGGCGGCTAGCTTCCAGCCATGAGGGCGAACAGCCGTTCGCCTGCCGCCGCGACGGAGGATTCCCGACGCCAGGGTCGCAGCTCCCGCCCTACGCCGAACGCGACGTTGAGCCCGCCGCCCCCTCGGGTGACCTCCAATGTGTCGATCGCCTTGTTCAGGGCGTCGACTGCCCCGTCGATCTCGCCCGCGCGCACCCTGGCGAGCGCGAGGTTCCCGAAAACGATGGATTGGGATTTCCTTTTCGACGCCAACGCATCGGCCGCTGCGACCAGATGCTGTTCCGCAGGCTCGCGGAGGCCGAGGAACACGTAACACGAACCGGCCATGCGATCGATCTTGGACTCCGAAAGGTACTCGCCGCCGACCCCAGCATCGTTCACCTGGCTCAGTTGCCATTGAGCCGCGTCCAGCGCCGACTCGCACGCACGTCGCTCTTGGCGCATCGCGTTCGCCTCGGCGACGTGCAGGAGCGCCAGCCCGCACAATCCCGGGCTGACGGGCTGGGCGAGCGTGGCTGCGCGCTGTGCCAGCGCACGCCCGGCGTCGGGATCTTTCTCGAAACTGTAGAGATGCAGGTAGCTGTTCCGCAGCGTGGCATGTGCTTCCGCCTCGATGTTGCCGCCTTGGCCCGCTGCGCGGATTGCTTGGTCGAAGTAGCCTTGTGACGTCGCGGAGTCGCGACGCTGAGAAGCGTCCCACAGCAGTTGTCCCATCAACGTCGCCGCATCCGCTTCGATCGAGTACAGCTCGTGGCGAGCTTCTGCACCACAGGCCGCGTCTCGCGCGACGACGACAGTCGCAAGGTGCCTGGTGGCTCGGCCGAGCAGATTCGTGGACGGTGCTTCGTCGTAGGCGGCTTCGAGGGCCAGCGTCTCCGCCGCGAGCTGACCGGCTTGCGATTGGCCGTCAAGAGCACCAGGCGGCTTCGGTCTCGGGGCGGTTCTCGAGGCGGCTGTCCTGCGGATGCGTTCCTCGAGGTCCGCCAGCGAAACGGACAGATGCTCGGCAATCTCGTGACGCCGCTTGGCCTGCGGCTTGTTGCGGCCCGATTCCCAGTTCCTGACGCTCTTCACATCCATCCGCAACAAGCGGGCGAGATCCTCTTGGGTCAGGCCCGCTTCGGTGCGGGCGCGAGCCAGCTCCGATTCGTTGTCTTCCACGGCCGCCTCCCCACGCCTCGGATACGCGACATTACTGCAGGCCAACAGAGTAAACACAGCTCACTTTGCCGGTTTCTTGCCGGTTTTTTCCCGGTCGTTTTGCCTGGTCCTGGATCCGGCGCAGCGGCATTGTCATCTCCGGCAGGCCATCCGGGTGCTTCGACGACTGACTCCGATGACCCAAGCCGTGGCACCGACATCGCGACCGCACCGCGGGAAACGGGAGCGGTCGGTGGTTCCGGACAGCCACATATCCGACGAAAGCGGGAAGGTGCTCACGGTGTTCGATCCGCAACCCGGTTTGACCGGCGCGCCAGTTTCCTGCGGCACGGCCACCCGCCACTCCACAACGCGGCCCGGCTGCAGTCTGCGCGACAAACGAGTTTCGTCGCCGTGCCGGCCGCTGCGGAATGACTTTGCTGAAGCGATTCAGCGGCGCACCGAACCGGCCCGGACTGTGGAACGGCTGGACCTGGCACGCCCCTCGCGCGCAGTGCACCCTGCTGAAAGCGCTGGACCACACCTCATCCGCAATCGGCAGGCGAGATGCCGTCTCGGCGAATCAGGCCGTTCGAGACACGGTCGGGGGACACAACGCCGACATCTCGCGGACTTCGGCAGTCAGACAAATGATCGCAGCGGGGAACGGCGATGACTGATCTTCCCTCGGCTGGCGACAGCATGCGCGTGCTCTCCGACCTCGTAGGCATCTCGGGGTGCACGTTCGCCATCGTGTTCACCAGCGACGGCATTCTCCAGGCATGGAACGGGATCGGCCACTCCGAAGCGGCCGCCTACACCGCCATCTGCCACGGCCAATTCCGACGGGATCCGGAGCTGGTGTCCAAGTTCGGCCCCGACGCACCCTCCGAACTGCACGGCGTGCCCTCTCGTGCCCGGACCTTTCTGCGGACCGCCAGGCCTGGCAACGAGGACTGCCCAGCGTGGTTCCTGCTGGTGGAGACCGGATCCGACGTCGATGACCAGGCCATCGACTGCCTCATAGCCAACTGGTCAACCATGATCAGCGAGGGTATGGACAGGCCCGGCAACCTCGAGCGGCCTCCTCCCCCGTCGGCCGGGCCACCGGGCCCACGCTGAGCGAGGCGGCGCCAGGCGAATTCCGGCCTGACGGTCTCGCAGGAACGCAATCTGTCGAAACGTTAGTTGGCGTGCGGACAATAACTGAGAGGGACGTGATGGCCGTTCTCGCACACCTTCGGCCGGACTGCGGCGCAGCTGAAAGCGGCTTGGAGAAGGACGCGCTGTTCCCGCGCGCAGATGCCGACTTTCTGGCGGCCGTCGCCTCGACGCCCCGTCCGTCGGCCGGAGGCAGTCCCGGTCTGCGGCTGCGCGAGGCTGCGGAGCGCTACGCCGCAATCGGCTGGCCGGTGCTTCCCGGCCCCGAGTGCGACGGAGTGACAACGTGGCATCCCTTCGAGTACGGGTCGCTTCGTCCCGGCGAGGCCGCGGTGGACCCGTCCTCTGCGACCACTGATCGGCGCGTCGTCGGGGAATGGTGGTCGCGGGGCAGGCGGCCCACGATCCTTGCGCCGACCGGGCGGCACTTCGACGTCATCCGCACGTCGACCTATCTCGGGTCCCGGGCGATCGCCGCTCTCGGCGTGCGCCCGCCGCTGGGCCCGGCGGCGCTGTCCCCGCACGGAACCTTCTTCCTCGTTGAGGCCGCGACCACTGCGGACAGGGAAACGGCGGAAACCGCCGGCGTCGAACTGATGCCGACGGGCACGCTCGTTGCGCTTCCGCCCAGCCGGATTCGGTTCGGCAGCGTGTCGTGGCGCGTCGCTCCGGACGACGTCGATGCCCTGGGCGTCTGCGGCGAAATCCTTGCCACCCTGGCAGAAATGCGGGCGGACCGGTGAGGGGGCTCGGCTGCCCGGGCTCCGGCGGGGAGGGATTCGAGCACCCGCGCGTGCTCACGCTGCTGGCCGACAGTCCGCTGGCCACGGCACTGTACGTAGCGGTCCGGGCCGGTCAGTCCCCGGGATTCGCCGGAGCCCTGCCCCCTCTGCTGGACTGGCTTCCGTCCACGCTGTCGAACGACGTCCCGGGCGAGGGCGAGTCGGCGTTCTGCGGCGCGGCCGCGTTCGCATCGGTGCTGCGGATCGCCGCGACCAACGCCCCTCACCTCGCGAAGGAGTACCGGCAGCGCCTCGATGCGGCCGACGCTCGCGTCGACACGATCGTGCAAGCCCGGCTGAAGACGGCCCGCGATCGCCTGCAGACGGGGACCCGCCCCGCGCGGGCGGAGTTCTCCCTGCGACAGGGGTTGACCGGGCTGGGCATGTGCCTGCTGCAGAGGCCCGACCCGGGGCCGCAGCTGCGAGACCTGCTCGACTACCTCGTCGAACTGGTCTCTGGCTTCGGCGGGACAGGACGGCCGGGCTGGTGGGTGGACGACAGCCCGCTCCCCGACCTGAGCGACCGGCAGGAATGGCCGCACGGGCACGCCGACCTCACCTTGCCCGACGGGAGCGCGGGAATCCTGGCGCTGCTGTCGCTCGCGTGGTGCGACGGAGTCCGCGTGCCCGGCATGGACGTCGCGATCAAGTCCCTGGCCGAGTGGTACCGGCGGCATCTGCGGACCGACGAGCGCGGAGACCCCTGGTGGCCCGAGGTCGTGACCGATCCCGAGCCCGTCACGCGACCCGAGCTGCACCTGCGCGAGGCCAGCCAGCTCGTGCCGGGCTGGTGCGGCGGGCTCGGCATCGCCCGCAGCGTGCAGCTCGCCGGGATCGCCCTCGGCGACCGCGACCTGCGCGACGCCGCCGTCGCCGCGGCCCGCGCCGCCCTGCTGTGGGAGTTCCCGGAATTCTTCCGGCCCGGACTGTGCCACGGCCCGCAGGGCGCCGAATTCATCGCCCTGCGCATGGCCGCCGACGAAAGCGACGACGACGCCTGTCGCCTGCTGGGGGCCGCCGCGGCGATGCGCGCGATCACCCACGACGTCAAGTCCCTCACGGTGCGCGGCGGCCTCCTCGACGGCTCCCTCGGAGTGCTGGTGTCCCAAGCCTCGAACGAGGCCCGCACGGTCTTGCCGCCGACCGATTCCGCCCAGTGGGACTGCTTGCTCGGCATCACCACGATCCGCGCTTCCTCCCGCGCCGTCCCCGCCCGGCCCTCCCCCGGAAAAAGCCCGCAGGATCAGCGTTCGCGCACGTCCGCGAGCGCTCGCGCCGCGCCGTCCATGCAGCCGTCCAGCCCGTAAACACCCTCGAGCCCGCTCCGCCCGGAAGGAACACCCCCGGTCGCACCGCTTCCCGACACCTCCGCCCTCGACCTGCTCGCCCGTAACACCGGCCGCGACAGGCTTCGGGACGTCGCGGCTGCGCTGGCCGCGGCGTGCGCAGGGCTGCCGCTGATGCTCGTTGTCACCGGGGCGAGATTGCGCGCGCGTCCCGCACGCGACGTGCGCCGGGACGCCATCCGCCTGCAGAACCCAACGATCAGAGGAACCGTGCACGACGCTCTCGATGACTCCTACGCCGCCGCCAGCGACCTCGCGAAACTCGTCCATCTGACGTGTGCCGACATGCCTGGACCGCATGTCGCGCTGGACGCGCTCGCCCACACCCTCAACGTCCAGCCCGCAGTCCTGGACGACGCTGTGGACGAGCTCGTCGAGGCCAACCTGGTGCAACTGAACGGCGACACCGTCGCTCAGCACGATCTCGTCCGCGACCACGCACGGGAACGCGTCGACGGCGGCCGCCTTCACCTTCTGCGCCGCTATGCCGACTGGCACCGCGCCAAAGCCGTCGCCGCGAGCGCGCTCATCCACTCGCACCGTCCGCTGCACGCGGCCGAACTCGGTGCGGCACAGGGCGTTTTCGCCGACCGCGCGGACGCGCTCGACTGGTGGCTCCGGGACCAGGACGTCATCCACGCCGTCGCCGACGCCGCCGCCGCACAGGGCTGGCACGAGGACGTGTGGCAGATCGCCGAGGCGGCCTGGGGCTTCTTCCTGCACTACCGGGACTACGAACGGGGCCTGCTGCTGTTCACCGCGGGCCTGCACGCGGCCCGGCAGTGCAAGCGGCCGATCATCGAAGCGCTGATGCACCACCAGCTCGAATTCCTCTGCCTCGAATCCGGATGGAAAGACGCCGCCGCCGCCCACCGCGCCGCGGCGGCCGAGATCGGCGAACGCGAGCAGCACGGCCCGACCCAGGCCACCGCGCTCTCGCACCGGGCCCGCGCCGCCCGCGACAGCGGGGACCTCGAGGGCTCGCTGCCGCTGTACGAGGCCAGCGCCGCGAAACACCACGACATCGGTCGTCGGCGCGGCGAGGCTCTCGCCTGGCGACGCATGGCGGAAGTCATGATCGAACTGGGACGCGACGACGACGCGGTGCGCTACCTGCGCGAAGCGGGCCCCGTCTTCCTGCACGAGGACGACCCCGCCCAGTACGCCAAGGCGACCATCGTGCTGGCCCAGATCCACGCCCGGCGAGGCGAGCACGAGCAGGCCCGCGACGAACTGACAGTGGCGCTCGCCGGCGTGCGGCGGTTGAGGTCGCCCTACTTCGAGAGTCAGGTCCGCGCGGCCCTCGACGCCCTCGACCGGCGCCACGACGCAGACGGCACCGGTGCGGCGTCCGGGAGCGACGCGTCATGACCGACTACTTCAACGTTCCGCCGGGGGTCAACCCGAACGAGTCGAGCGCCGCCCGCGTGTACGACTATCTGCTGGGCGGGAAGGACAATTACGAGATCGACCGGCAGGTCGCGCGGGAAGCCGCCCGCGTGATGCCGGACATCGCGGAGACCGCCCGGGTCAACCGGCACCTGATGACGCGGGTCTGCCGGTTTCTCGCCTACCACGCAAGGATCCGCCAGTTCATCGACTGCGGTTCCGGGATGCCGACCGCGGAGAACGTGCACCAGATCGTGCAGCGCGCGGATCCGACGGCGAAGGTCGTCTACGTCGATTACGACCCGGTGGTGGCCAGCCACGGGCGGGCGCTGCTCGACGAAAACGAATTCACCGAGTACCTCGAAGCGGATTTCTTCGACCCGCCCAGCATTCTCGACCACCCGACGGTCAACGAGCACCTCGACTGGAACGAGCCGATCGCGGTGCTGTTCCTGCTCGCCCTGCACCACCACACCGACGACCGCGAACTGGCGGGCAAGGTCACGAAGGAATTCATCGACCGGCTCCCGTCCGGTTCGTACGTGGCGATTTCGCACCTGCTCGACCCCCACGACGGATCCGAGGACGACCACGTGGTGCAAGGGCTGCTCGAGTCGGTCCGCAACGGGTCGATGAAAGACGTCTCCGCCCGCACCCGCGCCGAGATCAAGGACCTGTTCCACGACCTGGAGCTGATCCCGACCGGGCCGAAGAAACCGGGCGGCGTCGTGCCGGTGGTCGAATGGTGGCCCGACGGCCCGCTGCTCGGCAAACCCACCGTCGCCCAGCGCATCGTCGCGGTCGGAGTCGCCCGCAAACGATGACCACGCAGCTTCCCAGCCCGGATCGGCCCGGGCCCGACGGTCCCCCGCGGCACCGGCACGACCCAGCCCTACTGAGGGGCAGCAGCGGTTCGCTCCCCTCGAACCGCCGCCTTTCCCCGCCTCGTCCCGCACGCATTCGACAGTCCTTTCCAGGACCGAATCCCCTCGACTCACGAATCAGGTGACCATGCAGACTCCGACAACAGCACGCGGCCTGGCCGGCCGCGCCGTGCGCGCCCTGTCCTGGCTCGCCCCCGTGGTGTCTCCCGCAATGGCCCGCCAGACGCGCGAAGAAGTGATCCGGCTGCGCGGCGAGGTCAACGCGAGGCGTCAGGCCGACGCGGAAGCCCAGGACCGGGCAGACACCGACACCGCCCTGGTCGACGCGGTGATCGCACAGCTCAAGGCGTACGTGCACGGTGAGCAGCCGCCGTACCCGGGCGAGTTCCCTGCCTCCTCCGCGAAGGCCGGGCTCGTGGAACGGCTGCTGGACGACGTGCGCGACCGCGCGGACGCCGCCCGCGACGGCGCACTGGCACTGGCGACGAGCTGGCAGAACGCGGCGCACCGCATCCACAAACAGGCCGAGGTGCTGTTCCTCGCGGGCGATCTCGACGACGCCGGCCGTGCCGAGATCGCCTACCGGATCTCCCACCTTGCCGCCCAGCAGGCGCACCGCACGCAATCGCTGGCGGTGCTGCTGGACGGATGGCTGGGACAGCAGTGGCAGCATCCGCTGTCGCTGGCCGACGTCGTACGGGCCGCGACCGGGCGCATCGAGGCGTACCAGCGCGTCACCGGCCCGGACACCGCCGACACGGCCGTCGTCGCGCACGCGGTCGAACCGGTCATCCACATCGTCGCCGCGCTGCTGGCCAACGCGACCCAAGCCTCGCCCCCGTCCTCGAAGGTGGCAGTAACGATCACCCCGGTCGACTGCGGATACGCGATCGAGGTCCGCGACGACGGCAACGGGCTCGGCGACGACCGGCTGCGCTGGGCCGACGACCGCGCCTCCGGCCGCGTCCCGGTCGGCCTGCCCGATCTCGGGACGCCGCCCCAAACCGGGCTGGCCGCAGTCGGCCGCCTTGCCCACGAGCACGGCATCGCCGTGCGCCTCGGCCGTTCCGTCCAGGGCGGCCTCGCCGCGGCGGTGACCGTCCCGCGTCATCTGCTCGTCTCGGCCGCCGAGTGCGAGCCGCCCGAACCGCCGCGACCGCGGCGCGACCCCGCCCCCTCGACCCTGGTCCCGCAAGCTCCGCTTCCCGCCCCCGAAAGCCGGGCCGTGCCGACCACCCCGGGCGGCCTCCCTCGGCGCTCGCGCAGCGCACCGGCCGCCCAGCCCGCCGCCCGCACGCCCGCCGGCACCCCGCCCCGTCCGCAGTCCCCCGCCGAAGCCGCCGCGTTCTACGGCGAACTGGTCGACGGCGCGCCGCCGGCCACCGCCGCCTCCGACCCCGCCCGCCCTGCGCCGACTCCCGAGGACACGCCATGACCGACCCCGCATCGACCCGCGACGAAACCACGCCCGCGACCGGCGACGACACCACGGCGGCCAGTCGCGACGCGTGGATGCTCGAGGAGCTCGTCCAGTTGCCCCACGTGCTCTTCGCCGTCGTGTTCACCGCCGACGGCATGCTGCGCGACTACCGCGGAGACCTCGGTCGGGATGCCGCGGAGAAGCGCGCGGCGGGCTGCTGCGCCATCTTGTCCGCCTCCCGCGCCGTAATGGGCGACTGCGCGCCGGACGAGCCGTTCCGCGACGGGATGTGCGCCACCGAGGGCCACCGCATGTTCCTCCGCAGCGCCGCGCCCCCCGACGAGCGCAGCCTGTTCGCGAGCCTGGCCGTGTTCACCACCGCCAGCGCCAGCGCTGCGCTCGTCGCCAGCGCGATGGCCGAGCGCGTCGCCCGGCCCGGCGACGCCGCCTGGTTCACCCCCGCCCGAGGCTGAGCAGTGCGCGACGACGGTGCTCCCGCCCGCCCGGTGGCGGCCTACGTGATGACCGGCGGGCGGACCCGCCCGACCCGCGCACGGGTGCTGCCGGACACGGTGCTGTGCACGACCGAGGCCGGATGCGCCGACACCGGATCGGTCAGCGAGAAACGGGCGCTGCTGGCGGATCTGCGCCGCCCGCTGTCGCTGGCCGAGGCCGCGGCCCGGCAGCGGATCCCGATCACCGTCGCGCGCGTGCTCGTCAGCGATCTCCTCGACGACGGCTTGCTGGCCGTGCACGCACAGGCACAGCTCGACAGCCCCGACCCCGAGTTCATGAAAAAGGTGCTGCGTGGCCTCCAGAAGCTCTGAGCAGGACGAGGACATCCACCTGTCCCGCGACGTGACGCGCACGGCGAAGATCCTCGTCGCCGGGCCGTTCGCCGTCGGCAAGACCACCCTGGTCGGCGCCGTCAGCGAGATCGCGCCGCTGCGCACCGAGGAACCCCTCACCGCCGCCGGCGCGGACCTCGACCCGCTGGAGGGCGTCGAGGCGAAAACGACCACGACCGTCGCGTTGGACTTCGGCCGCATCACCCTGCCCGAGGCCCGGATCGTGCTCTACCTGTTCGGACTCCCCGGCCAAGACCGGTTCCGGGCGATGTGGGGCGACCTGGTCCTGGGCGCGATCGGCGCGGTGGTTCTGGTCGACGTTCGCCGCCTCGACGCGTGCTTCCCCGTGCTGGACCACCTCGACGACCGCGGCCTGCCCTATGTCGTCGCCGTCAACGACTTCCCCGACGCCCCCGTCTACGACGACGCAGAAATCCGCGCCGCGCTGGACCTGAACCCGCGGATCCCGCTCGGGCACTGCGACGCCCGCGACCGTCGCTCCTCGATCACTGCGCTGTGCCGTGTCGTCGCCCATGCCCTCGCCCGCCACGACTGCCCGGAGGCATCCCCCCGATGACCGACCCGCTCGCCCCGCCCAAGGTGCCGCTCGACCAGCTCACCGGTTTGCGGCCCTTGACCGACACCACCGTCTGCGTCGATCCGCAGGCCGCCTACGCCGCCCTGCGCGCCCGCTGGGACGGTCTGCCGATCGCCCCGGTCGCTCTCGCCGACGGCGTGCCCGCCTGGCTGGTGATGGACTACGAACACGTCCGCACCGTCTCCCGCGACGACGTGCGCTTCGCCCGCAACCCCGCCCAGTGGCGCCAGTACGCCGAGGGCGGCGTTCCCGCAGACTCCGGCCTCGCGCCGATGATGTTCCCCCGCGACAACGCGTATTTCGCCGACGGCGAAAGGCATGCGCGGCTGCGCGCCCCGCTGGTCCAGGGACTCGCCGGGCTCTCCGAGCCGCGGATGGCCCGGATCGTGCGCGCCACCTGCGAACGGCTCCTCGCCCGGCTCCCGGACACCGGCGAAGCCGACTTGGTCGCCGGCTACGCCCGGCAGGTCCCGATGCTGACCGTCGCCGGGTTGTTCGGCATCGACCCCGACCTGTCCGAGGACCTGCAGCGCTGCCTGATCGCGCTGTTCGGCTCCGGCGAGGACTCCCAGGCCGGCAACGCGGAACTCGAGGACATCCTCGCCCGCGTCCTCGCCGAGCACCGCGCCCGCCCCGGCGAGGACGATCTCACCACCGCGTTCCTGGCGCACCCCAACCTGCGCGGCGACGCGGAGATCGTGCAGTCGATGGTGCTGATGATGTCGGCCGGGTGGGAGACCACCACCGTGTGGATCGGGCACACCCTGCGCATCCTGCTCACCGACGAGCGGTTCGCCGCCCGGGTGCGCGGCGGGCGCCTCGGCATCGACCACGCGCTCGACGAGGTCCTGTGGCTCGACCCGCCGATGTGCAACATGCCCGCCCGCTACGCCTTGTGCGACACCGTTATCGGCGGACGGCACATCGCGAAAGGCGACCCGCTGATCCTCGCGTTCGCCGCAGCCAACGCCGACCCGCAGATCCGCCGCGACGGCGAGGACTGGCCCGCGGTCGGCAACCGCGCCCACTTCGCCTGGGGCGTCGGGCACCACGCCTGCCCCGCCCAGCGCGCCGGACGGCTCATCGCCCGCACCGCGGTCGAAACCGCCCTGCACCAGCTGCCCGACGCGCGGCTCGCGATCGAGCCCCGCCGCATCACTCTGCAGCCCTCCCCGTGGACGCGCGGCCCCGCGCACCTGCCCGTCCTCGCCACCCGCACCGCCGACCGCCAGGAGCCCGGACATGCCGCATGACCCCCAACCGACCGCGCCCGGCCCGTTCCGCCTCGACCCGACCGCCGCCGACCGCGCCGGCGAAGCCGCCCGGCTGCGCGCGGCCGGGCCCGTCGTGCGCGTCGTGCTGCCCGGCGACGTACCCGCATGGCTGATCACCCGCCACGACGCGATCGCCGCACTGCTCGCCCACCCCGAGGTCAGCAAGGACTGGCGGAACTGGGCCGCGTTCGCCGACGGCAGCGTCCCCGCGGATTGGCCGCTGCTGGGCATGTTCAAAGTCGACAACATGGTCTACGCCGACGGCGACGACCACCTTCGTTTACGCCGCCCGGTCGCCAAGGTCTTCACCCCCGCCCGCGTCGCCGCCATGCGCCCCCGCATCCAGACGGTCGCCGCCGGACTGCTCGACACCCTCCCCCGCCACGCCGGCCCCGACGGCATCGTGGACCTGCGCGCGCATTTCGCCGACCAGGTCCCGCTGACCGTCATCTGCGACCTCGTCGGCGTCCCCGACGACTGGCGGCCGCTACTCGCGGACCTGGTCCAGCGCCTGTTCGACAGCACCCTCACCGCAAGCGAAGCCACCCACATCCAGCACACCCGCCACCACCTCCTGCGCAGGCTCGTCACCCTGCGCCGCAACGAACCCGGCGACGACCTCACCACCGCGCTGATCGACCTCTGCAACCCCACCGCGGACACGAACACGCCGTCGAAAAGCGAGGACACCAAGCCGCTGTCGGTCGACGAGCTGATCGACACCCTGTGGCTCCTGCTCACCGCCGGACACGAGACCACCGCGAGCCTCCTGGCGAACGCATCCCTGGCTCTGCTGACCCACCCCGACCAGTTGCGCGCCGCCCGCGACGGCGGCCCGGACATGTGGCCGCGCGTCGTCGAGGAATCGTTGCGCCACACCGGTCCCGTCGGCAACTTCCCCGCCCGGTACCCGCTGGCCGACATCACGATCGCCGGCACCGCCATCCCCGCCGGCGACCTCGTCCTCGCCGGATACAGCAGCGCCGGACGCGACACCGACCGCCACGGCCCCGACGCCGACGCCTTCGACCTGCACCGCACCCCGGCCAAACACCTCGCCTTCGGCGGCGGCCCGCACCTGTGCCTCGGCGCGCACCTCGCACGCCTGCAAGGAACCGTCGCCCTGGCGGCGCTGTTCGACCGGTACCCGCACCTGGCCCTCGCCGACGAACCGGACTCCCTGCCCCCGCTGCAGTCGCTGTTCGCCAACTCCCCCGCCCGGCTTCCGGTGCGACTGGACAGTCCGGACGGACAACCGACGTAACGGCGCACAAGTCTGCTTCGCCCCGGTGCCCCACCTGGATCCTGCGGCGACCGCCGAGCACGACGCCACGCCGCACCCCCCCAGTTTCCCGGCTGCGGGACCGACGATTTCCGCAGAGGGAAGGCAGAAACCGTCCATTGTCGACAGAAAGGAACCCATGAAGAGAAACATCGCGGCGCTCGCCGGCGTCGCGTTCGCCCTGTCCGCGCTGTGCGGGGCGAACACCGCCTCGGCCGACGCGCACGCGCACATCGTCGGCGGCACCAAGGCCACCGGCGACACCGGCTACGTCGCCTCGATCCGCTACACCGCGATCAAGCACAATGTGGTCGACCACCACACGTGCGGCGGAGCGCTGGTATTTCCCGGCTGGGTCGCGACGGCGGCGCACTGCGTCACCGACGAGCCGGGCGGAAGCGACCCGATCCCCACCGCGGACAAGAAGTTCTCCGTCCAGGTCGGGTCTAAAGACCGCACCCAGGGCGGCGAAATCCGCAACGTGGTGCAGGTCGTCGTCGATCCCCGGTGGAAGTGGGGCAGCGATCCCATGCTCGACAACGCGATGCTGCGGCTGGAGAATCCGGTCGACATCCAGCCGATCCGAGTCGCCCCGCGC
Organism: Amycolatopsis sp. AA4; assembly: GCF_002796545.1. Classification (GTDB taxonomy): domain Bacteria; phylum Actinomycetota; class Actinomycetes; order Mycobacteriales; family Pseudonocardiaceae; genus Amycolatopsis. The sequence continues at coordinate 81,747 of NZ_CP024895.1, read as the reverse complement.
GAAGCCCGGCCGGGCGCCGCCATCCGGCTCTACGGCTGGGGCGTGTGGAATCCCGACGGCTCCGGGCCGCTGCCCACGCAGTTGCAGCAGCTCGACACCCGGGTGATCCCGGCGTGGAAGTGCGCCGACGCGGGCATCACCCGCAACGAGATCTGCACGAACAACCCGCACGGCACCGACGGTCCCGGCCCCGGCGACTCCGGCGGCCCCGCCGTCGTCGTCGACGAGGACGGGGTGCCGATGCTGGTCGGCATCTGCAGCCGGGCTTCGAAACCGCTGCCCGGTGAAGCACCGACCGTGTACACCAGCTCTGCGGCTTACCGGGCCTGGATGTTCGACGTGGCCCGCGGGCGAATCCCCGCACCGGCCACAACCCACGGCCCCGCGCAACACGATTCCGCGCAAGCCGGCTGACACCGGCGGGCCGGGACCGCGCGATCCCCGCGGCCCCGGCCCGCCACCTTCCGCGCCATCGCTCCCGCCCGATCGCCACGAACACCTTCACCGCAACGAGGTCACTCCGATGTTCCTCCGCAGCACCTGGGGCGCGGCCGCGCGCCGCCTCACCGGCCGCGGCCGACTCCGTTCCGTCTGCCGCAGCCCCCGCGACAAGACCGACGGTCCTTTCGACACCGGGCAGTGGATCACCGCGGTGGGGTGGATCGGCTGGTCCGCTCTCGGCGCGGTCGCGCTCACTCCGAGCAGCGCGGACCCTGTCCTGGTGGCGTACGTCACGGCCACCGTCGGCGGAGCGGCCGGGACGGTGCTCGCGATCTGGCTCGGCCCAGGCATTGACGCGACCTCAGCTTTCGAGCACGGCCTCGTCCCGCTGGTCCCTGCCCTCTGTCTCCTCGCCGTCGGACTCCCGGAGCGCGGGCACGACGAGGCCACCCGCATCGGCACGTACTTCGACGGCTGCCTCAAAGGCACCGCCTACGACGAAGACGCCCTGCTGCTGACGAAATACGGGCTCGGCACCATCACACTCCAGCCGGAACACGGGCCCGAGATCCGCTTCACCCGAATCAACCCCCGCCCGCCCTCGTCCGACAGCAGCGAACCGCCCGACCGCGGCATCGCCCCGGCCAACGTCGAAACCCGCCGCATCCTCGATGCCCTCGGCTGCCGATGACGCCCCCTCACTCGCCTCCCGGATCGGGACAGCGCGCTCATGCTCACCCCCGGCCGACGCACCAAACGCGATCGACCGCTGCATGCCCGCCGACGCCGAGGCAGCCGCTGGTGAACACGACTGTGGCAGTGCCGCCGACGCAAACCTTCCCGGCTGCGGGGCCTCTGTCCCTCATGGACGCTGCCGGGCTCGCCCAGACGAGGAATTCGCTATGTCGGCCGTGCGAAGGCCAGCAGCACCGGCGATCGAAGCAGAGATGTCGATCCGTCCGCTGTGAGACGAGTCGTCACGCGCCAGGCGGGCGAAGGCCGCCGCGCAGCGCCCGCAATGAACAACCCCGACATCGCGTCGGACAGTCCCGCCGGGACGTGACCCGAAACAGCCCCGTTCTCGGCCGAAACACGTGCTGCAACAAGAGAAAGCGCGACGTCGCGGCCGCGTGGGTCGAGGAAGAGGCATGGGCGGCACGTCGTGCCGAAGAGGACCGCGACCAGGCCGCGGAGATCCTCGCCGACGCCCTCGACCGGCTCAACAAGATCCCGATGCCGCCAGACGAGGCTGGTACCTCAACCGCCCCCGATCGAGCGAGGACGCCCGGAAGAACGGACGGATCGAGACCGTCAATTTCGCCCGGCTCACCGACAAGGCCGCCCGCGAAGCGGGACTGCTCCGGCCGCCCACCATCCAGGAACGGAAGAACTCGCGATGATCGACGACGAGGACAACGCGCTCGACACGCTGCAGGACGAAGCGGACAAGGCCTACCAGCGGCACGCGGCGCGGCAGACCGCGAAGGGCCTGCTGGTGGTGCTGATCTTCCTGGTAGAGACCTACATGCGGATGTTCGGGGTGATCGCGCTGTGGCACGTGCCGCCGTGGGCTCTCCCGCTCGTGGCGGTGCTGCTCGGGGTCGTGGTCGGGCTGATGGCGCGGAACATCGTCAGGATCGTCCGGAAGCGCCGCGACCGGGCGCGGCGCCAGCTCACCAAGGGCCAGCTGCAAGAGGAACGGTTCGAGGAGATGCGCAAGCGACGCGCCGAGATCGCGTCCGGGCACCCGCTGCTCCGGAGCCTCCGGAAACCCAACGGGTGGGTCGACCTGGTATTGGCCGCGGGGTTCGCGGCGTGCACGGCCGTCGTGGTGCAGGACTGGTACGGCGACGTGCCCGCCGCTCTGGTCGGGATCGGCTGCTTCCTGGTGGCGGCCGTCGCACAGCCGGTCGTCGGCGACTGGGCGTTCAAGGACATGGCCGACGCCGCGCTGTTCGTCGACCCGTCCGTCCCGAGAGACACCCCGGAGACCTAGCCGCGAATGCCGCACCGGCACAAACCGAATTCGCCTTGGGCGGATGACACCAGCGGCGGACCGGGACGCTCGATGTCCCGGCCCGCCGCCTGGCGCCGCCCCGGACACGACGACCATCGCAAGGACCCCCCTTGATGACACCAGCGAAACGCCCGCCGCTGCGGCGCCCGTCCCGGGTGCCGGACTCCGTGCTGCGCCTGACCGACGTTCCCGAGCTGCTGTACTGGCTTTTCCTCGGAGACGAGCTGCGGAAGAGGCGCGAAAGCCGAGGCTGGACTTGCTCGGATCTGCGCGCCCGTCTGCGCTGCGAGGTGTCCGTGCAGACCCTGGGGTGCTACGAACTCGCGCTGCGGCGCTTCTACGTGATGCGGCTGGTCGAATTGTGCGTCGCGATGGACGAATCGCCGGAGAAACTGCTCGCCCGGGTGCACGACCGGATCACGTCCGCCGGACAGGGCGGCGTCCAGATCCGACTGTCCCTGCTGGCGGCGGCAAGGGACCCGGCCCTGGCCCCCGCGGCGCGTTGGGCCCACGCCAATCTCCGCCAGGCATCGGCCTCGCCTGCCATGCAGTTCGGCCCGGCCGTGCAGAGGGTGCTGGCCGGACGTTGCGCCCTGACGCCGGCCGAATTCGCCGCACGCCTGCGCACCCTCAACGACTGAATCCCACGCCGCCATGCCCAGTCCAGAAAGGACGTTCCCGCTCGTGTCCGCCGTCGTCGTCCCGATCACCTCCCGCCTGCGCACGCCGATCGATCGGCACGCGGTGTCGATCGTCGCCCGCGACGTCGGCGCCAAGGAGGAGTGCTGGCGTGCCATCAACGCCCGGGGCGCGCTCGAGTACGTCGCGCGCGACATCCGCGACCGACAGCGGTTGTTCGTCGAACTGCACCGGATCGACGAGGCGCACCCACCACAGAGCGCCACGATCGTTGCGGCACGCAACAGCACCGTGCTGGCGCTGGGGACCGCTCCGTTCGCGGGCGAACTGCGCGCCGTCCTCGACGGCCCCGGCGGCTGCGCGGGCCTGAGCCTGGCGAGACTGCCCGAGTCCCTGACCCCGCTGCAGCACCTGCAACTGCCGCTGCCGCGCGGAACCCGCACGATCCTCGAGAACGCGGGGTTCACCACCGCCGAAGAGCTCGCGGCAGTGCCGCCGGAAAACTGGACACAGCTGGGCCGCGTCGCGGCCAAACGCACCGACGAGATCGCGGAGGTCCTGGCCGTCCAGAGCCGGCACCGGCCGGAGCGAGCAGCGCAGCGGCGGGACCGGCTCGTCGCCGGGCTCGCGCCGTCGGCCGTAGCGCACCTCGCCCGGTTCCTCGTCCCGCTGGCCGAATCCGACCTTCCCGAGGACGTCGCCGCGGACATCTTCAGTCAGCTCGCCCTCGCCCCGCTGGCCTGTTCGGCGGAATCGGAGCCCCCGGTCCTGCTGGACGCGGCCGACTCCGACTCCGCCCTGCTGGCGCTCGCCGCGTCCGAGCAGCAGCCGAGGGAGGAGCTGAAATGACCGTCCACCTCCCCCTGGCCGCCGACATCGGCCAGCCCCACCCGGAGGCGCTCGTCCTGACCGCGGCGGTACTGGTCGCCGCAGGAGCGGCGCTGGCGGCGCTGGCGCGGGCGCGGCGGCCCGTCCCGCCCCCACGCGGACATCTGACCGTGCACGAGCTCGCCGCACGGCTGGCGCAGGAGGCGCCCCCCGACGACGCGGTGAGCACCATCCCGATCCCGCGCACGGAAGCACCCGACGCCGACGTCCGCGCCGCGCCCGCCCGAGATACCCGCGCGACTCCGGTCCTGCACGCCCCCCGACCCCGCCGCTACACCGACCACGCCCGGATCCCGGGACCCGGCCGGATGCCGCTCGCGCCGCAACACCCCTGCACCGAGGACTCCGGCGGCGGCCCGGCCCCGGCGACGCGGTGGCCGCAGGACGACCCGGACGACCCGAGCCGCAGCCGACATCCCCGCACAGACAAGGAAACGACGCCCCGATGACCGCGAACCACCCCGCCGCGCGCACCGCGCCCGAGGCCGATCGGCTGCCCTCCGGGGCTCTGCCGGTACTCGCCGCCGACCTCCGCGACGCCGTGGACCGCGTGCGCGACGCACACCGCGCCGGGAACCCGGCGTGACCCGCCTCCGAGGGAAACTCCCATCCCGCGCCCGGGCCAGGGACCGAGCGCCGCATGCCGCCGCCCGGCAGGCGCCCGCCGACCGGAGGAACGACCGCCGCGCGCGTTCCGCCCCGACCGCACGCGCCCGCGCCGTCCCGTTCCTGGCCGTCGCGGCGACTCTCCTCGCGGGATGCTCCGGTCTTGCCCCCTCCCTTCCCGCCGCGTCGTCCTCGCCGGCACCCGCGCAGGCGGACACCCCTCCCGGTCCCGCAGTCCCGAAAATCCAGCACCCGCTCGACATCTCCCGCTTCATCCATAACCCGTGCAGCGCCCTGACCTCCGCACAGATCGCCGAACTGCTCGGCGACGGGACGCGGACCCTGCCCGACCCGCACGGCGCGGGCGGGCCGGGCTGCGCGTGGTTCGAACACACCGCGGAAGGACCCCACGCGCCCCTGCCGGCGTCGGTGATCCTCCTCGTCCCCGACGTCGACAAACTCGGCCTGGCGAGCATCTACGCCGCCAAGGGCGGGGCCTACGCGTTCGTCGACCCGATGACGCCGATCGACGGATACCCGGTCGTCGCCTACGGCGTGGAGGCGCGCGCCAGCAAGCCCGAATGCAACGTCGCTCTGGGGACCAGCGACACCCAGACCCTCGACGTCGGGATCCGTCAATCGGCCCGCAACAGCCGCAAACGCGACCCGTGCGATGCCGCGCGCCAGGTGATGGAAACCGTGTACCGCAACCTCCGGAGCTGACCGCCGACAACCGTGCACGCCCCGCGCTGGCGAGGCTTTCCTCTGGCGAAAGGACATTCGTGAACCGCGCCATCGGCGCAGCCGTCGCTCGCTGGCTCCGGAGCCGTCGGGCTCGCCGCCAGCAGGCCCCGGCCGCGGCGGCGGGCGCCAGGGGCGCAACCGGCGTCCGCGAGTGCCCTCGGATCCGCAGGCCCTGCCCTGCCCGGCCCTCGCCCTCCGGCCGAATCCCCCTCCGGAATTCCCGAATTTCGCCCTGCCCTGAAAGGAAAAGCGTGGAACGGAGACCGCGGATGCCGCCTGGGAACCGTGGACCGAGGCGAGAACCCGAGAGGATCCGCCCGATGCCCCGCGTCCGCCGCGCTCGTCCCCGGGTCCGTCGTCCTCGCCGCCGCCTGTTCCCGCGGCCCGGCACGAGCACCCGCGGTCGCGGTCGCGACCGTCCGCACCGGCGCGCTGCCGCACAGCAGAGCGCCCAAAGCGGAGACTCCGTTGCCGGCGAGCGCCCTTTCCGGCGATCCGTGCCAGACCGCGCTGACCGCGGACCCGGTGGGAGGCGTCGTCTCGGTGACGCGGCCGGGCACGCTCAGGAACCTCGCCCGGCTCGGACCGAGCCGCCGCCGGAGCAACACCGACTCCGGCTCCGCGATCAGCACGGGCTACGTCACCGAGGACCGCCAAGGGCTCAGCGCCGACTGCCAGAACAGCAAACCGACGTCGGCTCTGGCGCCCGCTTCCTCCCATCCAGGGATTTCCCGCGGTCGCGTTCAGAGCCGACCTCGCAGACGGCCTGTGCCAGGTCGTCTGCGCACCGCACGCGCCGCACACCGTCCGGCACGGCGCATCCGCAGACCGCCCGCCGCGTTCAAACGCTCAACGCAAAGGAGATCGACGCCACCGATGAACAGCAACGCCGCTCGCGCCGCCAACACCCGCGCCACGGACAACAACCGCGAGGCCAAGAACCGCAGCGCAGACGACACCCGGAGAGTGCCGTCGGCGAAACCCTGGCCCCCGCCCTTGCAGAACGCGGCGGACGCAGTCACACCGACCCCCGCGAGCGGACAATGACGCCGCGAACCGGGATCCGCCCCCGCCGGGCGCCGCGCTCCCCGAGCCGGGCCGGCGCCTCCGCACCCCAGGCCCGCAGCGCCTCGCCTGCCCCCGGCGGCACAGGCGGCGGACAGGCGAGACACGCGCTGGCGGCCGCCGTCGCGCTGGCGGCCGCGACGGCGCTCGCCGCCTGTTCCGGGACTGCCGAGCCCCCGCGCGCCGAGCCGCCCCGGAACGACCTCCCGCCCGCACCCGCCGCAACCACGTACACAGGACCGCTTCCGGGGCCTGGCGTGCCGAGCGTGCCGCACCCGCTCGACACCGCCAGGTTCAAGCAGAACCCGTGCGCCACGCTGACGCCGGCCCAGATCTCCGGCCTCCTCGGCCCCAGTCCGCGCGTCCAAGCGGATCCGCAGGGCCCTGTCGGTCCGGCGTGCGGCTGGTTCGCCCAGGCGTCCGTCGCGGTGCTGTACCCCGATATCAACGACCTCGGCCTGACCTCTGTCTACCGCGCCAAAGGCGGCGCCTACCCGTTCTTCCTGCCGCTGGCGCCTGTCGACGGGTATCCCGTCGTCGCCTACGGCGAAGACGATCCCCGGGCCGGCCGGGGCGAATGCGACGTCGCGATGGGGACCAGCGACCGCGAAACCCTCGTCGTGTCGATCACCCAATCGGCCGTGCACAAAGGAGAGAAGGACCCGTGCCAATCCGCCCGCGACATCGCCGCCCTCGCGCTCGGCAATCTCCGGCACTGACCGCGCGCCCGACACCCAGGAGAACAGCTCCGCCCATGAACCCCGTCAGCGATCGCGCGTACCACCGCGTTCCCGGCCGCCCGAGACAGCAGCCCCGGTGCGCGCCCCGCGGCCGCCGGCCGCGCGCGACCCGCACCGTGCTTGCGCTGACCGCCGCGGTGATGACGGCGACCGGCGCCCTCGCCGGATGCGACGGCACGCCGGTCCCGGCCCGCCTGTGCGGTCAGACGCCCGTCCTGCGCTGCCTGAAGAAACTGTTGCGCTCCCATGGGATCCCGGCGGCCGCCGCGCCTCCCGACACCGCGCACACACCGCCCGCCGCGGATGCCGAGCCTCCGGGGCGGGAACCGTGACCGGCCGCCCGGTCCCCGCGCGCGGGCCGGTCCAGCTCCCGCCCCCGCCGCCGCTGCTCGTCGGCCGCGACGCCGAACTCGCCGCGCTCGACGAGATCGCCGCCCGCACCGGCCCGGGCCCGTCGGTGGCCGTGCTCACCGGGCTCGGCGGCACCGGCAAGTCGGCGACGGCCCTGCATTGGCTGCACACGCGCCGCGAGCGGTTCCCCGACGGGATCCTGTACGCGAGCCTCGACGCCGAGAGCGCCGAGATCGGGGTGCTGCTGCACGGCTTCCTCTCCGGACTGGGCGTCCCGTTGCCCGAGATCCCGCACTCCCCGATCCTGCGGGGCAATGCCTACCGGGCGATGACCGACGGCCGGAGAATCGCCGTCCTGCTCGACGACGCCGAGCGCAGCGCCGACGTCCGCGCCCTGCTGCCGGGCGCCCCCGGCGCCGTCGTGCTCGTCACCAGCAGGTCCCGGCTGCCCGGACTCGAACTCGACGGCGCGGACATCCTCGTGCTCGGCGGCCTCCCCGACGAGCAGGCCCGCGTCCTGGTCCGGGAACGCATCCGCCCCGGACAGATCGCCGAGGACGACCTCGAAGCCGTCCTCCAGCGCTGCCACGGAAACCCGCTCTTCCTCGCCATCGAAGCGGTGACCCGCCGCGGCCGCCGCAGAACCGCCCGGCCCCGGCTCACCGGAGAATTCGCCGACGCGGCCAAGGTTTTCGACGCGTCCTTCAGCGCCCTTCCGGAGTCGGCCCGGCGCACCTACCGTGCCCTGGGCCTGCTGGCCCGTGTCCCCCACGACCTCGACGTGCTCGCCGAGGCGCTCCACTGCACGCGCGAGGCAGCGGCCGCCGACATCGCGGATCTGGACGAGCAAAACCTGCTCGACGCCTCCTGCGGCGAGGGCGTGGCGCTGTCGAAGATGGTCTGGCCCGACGCCGGCGTCCGCGCACGAGACCAGCCGGACCTCGCCGACGTCCTGCCCCGCTGCGTCCAGGCGCTCGGTGACAAAACCGACGCAGGCAGCCGCGTCGTCCACGAGCACCGGGCCCGCCTCGACGCCGCCGCCGACGCCGTCGACACCGCGGTGTTCGCCGACGACCCGGGCACGGCGATGCAGTGGTGGCACCAGTACCGCGACTCCGTCCACGCCGTCGCCGCCCAGGCCGCCGCCCACGGATTCAACGAGGAACTGTGGCGACTGGCCGAGGCGGCGTGGGGTTTCTTCCTGCACGTGCGCGACTACGACTCGTTCCGCGACCTGTGCGAGATCGGGCTCGCAGCGGCGCGGGAATGCCGGAACGCTCCGGCCGAGGCGCTGATGCTGCTGCAGCTGGGATTCATCGCCCTCGAGACGGGCCAGACCGAGAACGCGGAGAAGCATCACCAGGCCGCGCTGGAGATCGACGAGCGCGAACAGCACGGACCGACGCTGGCCACCTCCTGCTCCCGCATGGCGCGCGCCGCCCGCGACCACGGCGACCTCGAGCTCGCCCTGGCCCTCTACCAGCGCAGCATCGACAAGCACCTCGAGATCGACCAGCCGCGCGGCGCGGCAATGGCGTTGCAGCGGCGCGGCGCGATCCTGATCAGGCTCGGCCGCGAGAACCAGGCGTGGCGGGAACTGCACGAGGCAATCCGCTACCTGGACAGCATCGGCGACCTGCCCCAGCTCGTGAAGGCCGCGGTCCAGGTCGCCGGGATCCAGGCCCGCCGCGGCGATCCCGGCGCCGCCCGCGCGCGGCTGCTCGCCCTGCTCCCGCGCGTCGAACGCATCCAGTCGCCCCACACCGAGAAAGAACTCCGGGCCGCCCTTGCCGATCTCGACAGCACACCCGCCGGCGCAGCCTCCGGCGACGCGGCCCGGGCCGGCGAAGAAGCCGCCCGCGCGCCCGCCGACCCCGACCGCGACACAGCCGTCCCCGGAGACCACCGCGAGAGGAACGGAAACCGATGACTGCTCGAACGCCGACTTGCCGCGCTGCTCGCCGGACAGAACAAGGAACCCAGGGAGGAGCTCAGTGACGCCCGCAGCCTCCGCGCCGCGCTCGCCGCAGCCGCAACCCTTCGCATCCGCCGGCGGGCCGGGGCGCCCGGCCTCGCCGCCCGCCGGTGCTGGAGGGCGACACGGCCGCCGCCGGTCGGGTCAGGGATTGAGGATCAGGGTCGTGATGTCGAATCGTTTGTCGATCACCCCGTAGCTTTTGAGCAGGTCGGGCACGCGTTGCAGCGCGACGGGTGCGATGTCGGCACGGAAATCCGGCAGCTTGACCAGTTGGGCGTCGTCGGGCTTGATCTTCGCGTAGCCGGCGACGACCGCACGGACCGTGCCGGGGTCGTTGCGGGCGAGATCGACGGCGCGGCGCAGTCCGGCGCGGAACGCCGCGACCTCGGCCGGATGACTGCGGACCCACGATTTTTTCGCGAGATAGCACGACACCGGGAAATCCTTGGTGTCTCCGGACGCGAGGTCGAGCACCTCCTCGGCCCCGTCCTTCGCTGCTTCGGTGACGAACGGCTCCACGGTCGACGCCGCGTCGACGTCGCCCCGGCGCAGCGCCCCGGCCATGCTCGGGAACGGCATCTCCGCCCACTGGATGTCGTCGTAGCCGACCTTGACCCCGCGGGCGGTGAGGGCGGCCATGACGAGAGTGTCGCTGAGCCCGTGCTTCGCGTTGATCGCGATCCTTTTGCCCGGCAAGTCGTTCACGGACTTGATCGGGCTGTTTTTCGGCACGACCAGCTCGAGGGTTTTCGGCGGCGCCGACGAGGCTTCGGCGATGATGGCGAAATCGCCGGCCTTGCCGGCCGCGGCCAGCACCGCGGCGACGTCGCTGGCGTAGGCGATGGCGACTTCGTCGGAGACGAGTTTGGCGATGGCGCCTTGGCCGCTGGCCGCGGTCGCCGTCGTGACCGTCACGCCTGCGTCGGCGAAGAACCCGCGGTCGAGGCCCAGGTGCAGCGGCGCGACGTCCATCAGCGGCATCTCGGCCACGACGACGGGATCGCGCCCGCCCGGCCCCCGGGCCGGTTCGGAACCGCCGAGCAGCCCGCACCCCGCGGTGCCGGCCAGCACCGCGGCCGCGACGAGCGCGATCGCCGCCGAGCCGCGCCGGCGGCGACGCGGGAACGAATACCTGCGCATGCGTGAAACCTCCTGTGAGCGAACGGAAACAGGGCAAAGACAGGGCACGGCGAGGTGCCCCTCGTGCGGGGTGAAGCGAAGTGCGGGTCCGGGCCGGTCAGGTCCGTGCTGCGGGGAGGGCCCGCAGGAGCGGGCCGATCCCGGGCGGCGGATCGACGGCCTCCAGCCACGCGCGGGTTCCGGCCGGGAGGCTGAACGTGGCGAGGCCGAGGATGCGCAGGACGCGCCAGAGCACGACGGCGAGCGGGGCCGCGCCGTCGAGAGGCGCGTCGGGCCGGTGTGGCGCCCTGCTCAGCAGCGCCCGCGGCCACTGGCGGGCGTTGAAGTCGGTGAACGCGAATCCGTGCCCGCGTCCCAGCCGCGGCACCCGCTGTGCGACCCCCAAGGCGACCAGCCGCTGCCACACCGTCTCGGTCGAGTCCCGTGCGAGCTTGTCGGCGACCACGGCGATCGGCGCGGGCAGCCCGTGTCCGAGCAGGACGCGCAGCACGGCGTCGCGAGGCGGAGCGGACACCGGTTCCTGCAGCCACACCAGTTCGTCGCGGGTGGCGGCGATCGTCCCCTCGAGGACTTGCTCGGCCAGCAGGCTCACCGCGAGGGCGGCGGCGAGGCCGTCGCGGTCGCGGATCGCCGGCTGGTGCGGGTCGTCGAGATGGGCGGCGGCGAGCACGAGATCGGCCAGCCGCCACGACCCGCCGTCGTAGGCCGGGCCCGAGGCGCGGGCGGGGATCATCGCGGCGCCGCCGGACTCCAGCCCGACACCGCGGCGCCACGCGGCGCCACGCGGACGGACCGGACCGCCCGGGACCGCCGCGGCCGGCGGGCAGGAGGACAGCCCCGGCTTGCGTCACCGGGGCCGCCCCCTTCCGGGCGCCGGCGGACGGGGGAGGTCCGCTCCGGCGCCGGGACGGTGCGGCACGCCTTCCCCTGGGCGCGTCCCACCTGCGGGGGTGAAGCGAGGGAAGACGGCCCGGTCAGGCCCGCGGCCGCACAGTCCGCGCCGGGGCCCGTCGCGAGGGACGGCGACGACGGGAACGCGCCCGGCGCGCGGGGGTCGCATGCCGCGCCGCCGTCGACCACCCGCGCCCCGGGGTGCCGCTGCAGCCAGATACAGCAGGCCAGGCAGTACTCGAACGGGCTGCCCAGATCTTGCAGCGCCTCGCGGTCGAGCATGTCCGTCGGGTGCGTCCACCCCGATCCGAGCTCCGCGTGGCACATCGCCTGCACCTGCGGCTGCTGAGGCCGCACGAGCACGGACGCCGCCGGGTAGACGTGCCGCCGGCCGTCGCCGCGGTAACGGCGGATCACCACCCACCTGCGGCCCGCCGCCCCCTCGCCGATCATGCGACGACGATAAAACCCCGGTCGCGCGAAAACCTATGCCGAACTGGCATAACGCGACGAAAAAACTGCCGTGTGCGGATTTCGCATGCTCCCGGCCGGACGGCCCTCTGAACCTGTTGCGGATTGCGGCCTCCGCCGCGAATAACAGCTGTCCGATCGGCCGAAACATGAACGGGCGCCTCTTCCGCGAATAACCGCGGCGTAACGATTCCTGCCGCGGTCGAAAAGCGCGCGCGGGGACTCGGTCATGCCCGGATGCCGAATTCCCGCACGGCGATCCCGGAATCGGAAGCTGCGTGCCTGCGAGGGGCAACGCGGGGAACGCGGCGGAAACCGCGCTCGGCGCGGCCGCCGCGGGCGCGTCAGCGAACCCGGGTCTTGAGCGCGGCGAGCAGTTCGTCGTTCTGATGCCGGCCGCGTCGCTCCAGTCCGTCGACCAGAGGACCGAACAGCGGGTCGTTGCCGACCCGTTCCGGAGCGGCCAGGTAGGCGCGGTTCAGATGCTCGAGGGCGCGGTCGTCGCGCGCGCCGTCCGGGTCCTGGGCGAAGCACCTGCACAGGTCGAATTCCAGCGCGCCGCGGCGGTCGAGGCTGACCAGGCCCGCCAGGTAGCCGCGGCGGCGCACGATCTGCTCGGCCCGCTGCGGCCCGAGGTGGAGTTCGGCGTGGGCGGACAGATCCCAGGCCGAGGTGTTGGCCGGGCCGAAGTCGTAGCGGAGCGTCCGGCGCTCGCCGGTCCGCGCCGCCAGGGCCGCGGCCTCGGCGAGGTGGGCGAACGCGGCGTCCCGGTCGCGTGCCTTCGCGTTCAGCTGCGCGAGGGCCAGGTGCAGCATGCCCGCGGCCTCGGCTTCGACGGGGTCGTCCGCGTCGGGGTCGGCGCGGTCGAGCGCCGCGAGCGCGGTGGTGGCGGTGGCCAGGGCGGCGGGGCGGTCGACGATGCGGGCCTGCACGATCGCGGTCGACATCGACGCGAACCCGGCGCGGGCGGGGTCCTCCAGCCGGGCGGCGGCAGCCCGGGCGCGCTCCCCCGCCACGAGCGCGACGGGATAGTCGCCGAGGCTGCGGGCGATGCCCACCGTCACGATGCACGCCTCGCACAACGCGGCCAGGGCCGCGCGGCGGTCCCGCGCGGGGCCCGCGACCGCCTGCACGTGCAGCTCGACCAGCAGCGCTGCCAGGGAGCCGCTCGCGACGACGTAGCGGGAGTCCGCCGAGGCGCGGTTCGCCTCGGCGGCCAGGCGGGCCAGCTCGTCGACCGGGCGGGCCGGGACGTCGGGCACGTCGTCCCACGTCGCGGCCGACAGCGCGGCCGACAGCGGGGACAGCACCAGGGCGCCGGGGACCGGATCCGGTCGGCCGGTCAGCTCGGCGACCGAGCACCCCAGCGCCTCAGCGAACGTCTCCAGCAGGCCGCGTCCGGTCAGGAGACGGGCGCCGGACTCGAGTCGGGACAGAAAGCTCTGGCTGATCCCGGATTCGTCCGCGAGCGCTTGCTGGGAGATCCCCCGCGCCTCCCGGGCTTGCCGCAGCCGGGCGCCGATCTCGGCGGTTTCGCTCACTCCTCCAGCGTAGGAGCCTGGCTGACCGGGTCGCCACCGCCCGGGCGCCGCAGCCGCGGCGCGGGTCGACGCGGGCGGACGTCGCGTGCCTGGCGAGGCACTGCCGCTAGGGTCAGGTGCTGAGCGGGGGCCCGGAGGGGCCGGGCGACACGGGCACCGAGGAGGAACGCCGTGGACGCGGCGACGCGGGTAGACCAGCTGGCGAAGCAGTTCCGCAGGCGGTATCCGGACGCGGTCGCCGCGTGCGGCCAGCTCGCCGATCAACGCGGAAGCGGGACGGACTGGCCGGAGTGGTGCTGGGTGCCGATGGCCGCCGTGCACGCCTACGCCACCAGCGTCTCCCCGCTCGGCGCGGCGGACATCGGCAAGATCGCGGCGTTGACGGAGTGGCGGCTCGGGCGCGGCGTGTACCGCCTGGACGACGAGGTCGCCGAGACCGCGGTGCGCGACCTGTGGGGTTCGGCCGGCGGCGGCGCAGCCGAATGGGAACGCGCCGTCCTGCCCCCGTTGCAGGACTGGACGCGGCTGCCGGAGTGGTGCTGCTACGTCGTCTGGCCCGAGCACCAGCGCCCGGATGAAGCCTCAGCGGACGGCTTCCGGCCGGACGGCGTGTTCGTGCACCTGGAGCACGACTACAACACCGGGCGGCCCGAGCTGCGGCTGCTGATCGACCACGACGGCACCTGGGAGGGCCTGGAACCGATGCCGGTCTATCTCGACAGGCCCAACCTCGGCGCGGTCGGCGACGCGACCGCCAACGCGCTCGCCGGCGCGCGCGGAGCCGTCGGCGCCGACCTGCGGGCGCTGGCCAAGCCCGAAGGACCTCTCGCGCTGCCTGGTTTGTCCGCGTGGACCGTGCTCCCGCTCGCGCTCGCGCTGATCGACCCCGCCGCCCGGCACATCGACCGCGACGCCCCCGCCGACCGGCCCCGGCCCGCGGAACGCGGCCGACGCGGCTGGGCACCCGCATCGGCGACGCGGACCTGGACCATCACCTACGACACCCGCCCGACGCTCCGTCTCGTGCGCTGAACGCCTCTTCCCCCAACGAGCGCGAGGGGCCGACCCATCGCGCCCCGCAGCCCGCCGCACGCGCCGGGCTGCGGGGCTCGCGTCTCCTCGCGACGGCACGGATGCGGGCGAAGGGTCCCCGCTCGTGAAGCCGAAGCCGTCCCTGACCCGGACATCGCGCGTCTTCCGCACGCGACGATTGGCTCGTTGTGCTGTCAGGGTTTCTTCGCCACGCCGGCCGCCAGGATCCGCTCCGCGACCGACAGGTCCCCCGGAGGGCCGTCCGGCCACCAGCGGGCCGCCAGCTCGATGTCCGCCGGTTGGTTCGGTCCGCTCGGAATCAGCTCCGTGCCGTGGAACAGCTCCTTGATCTCGGCGCGGGTGCGGGCCGTGACGTCTTTCATGCTGGTGCCGTGGACAACATCGAGCACCTCCGCCACCGTCCGGTCGTCTTCGCTCCCGTCGGCGGGGTCCAGCAGGTGCGAAATGGCCACGTAGGACCCGGACGGGAGCTGGTCGATGAGCACCTGCGTCGCCGCCGCCGCACGGCCGCGGTCGCCGCCCCCGTCGTGGTGCAGGACCGCCATGAACAGCAGCGCGATCGGCTCATCCCAGTCGAGGTGCTCGGACACCGTCGCTTGCTCGAGAATGCTGACCGGGTCGAAAACGTCGCCCTGGACGAACTCGGTGAACTCGTTCTCGTCGAGCATGGCCCGCGCATGCGCGGCCACCACCGGGTCGTAGTCGACGTAGAGCACTTTCGTCTGCGGGTCCGCGCGTTGCACGATCTCGTGCACGTTCTCCGTGCCCGGCATGCCGCACCCGATGTCCAAAAACTGCTTGATGCCGGTGTGGTGGCTCAGGAACCGGCAGACACGGGTGAGCAGATGCCGGTTCACCCGCGCGAGCGCCGCCACGTCCGGCATCGTCCGCGCGACCTGCTCGGCGACCTGCCGGTCGATCTCGTAGTGGTACTTGCCGCCGAGGAGATAGTCGTACACCCGCGCGACGCTCGACTGTTCGGGGTCGACCCCCGGCGGCGCATCTCGTGGGTCCACGACGCGCACCTCCCCGCACACTGGCACTGTGATCCAAGCCGCACCGAGAGTAGCGGTCCGGGGCTGCCGACGCGAAAACACCCTGCCAACAACTGCGCAGCCGATCCTGTCCTCGGCCCGCGCAGGGCCCGCACCGACCTGTGCGCAACACCTGCGGGCGGAGCTCATCCGCCCGTCGGAACGAACACCCGCTGGCCTGGTCGCATCCCGGCGCAGCGGGGATAGAACGACGCACGACGGCGCCCCGGACCGCCGGTTCGTCGCCGCAGCCGACTAGGGCTGAACGCGGACGCCGACCGGGAACGGCCCGCCGGTCGCGAGCGCGGCCCACGCCGAGAACGCCGCGCCCCAATGCGCCTCGGGGATCCGGTTGCAGTCGACGTAATGGTCGAAGTCGGCGAAGTCGCTGTGCAGGTGCGCAAGGCATTCCGGCGGCCCGGGGCAGACCGAGTGCGCGGTGGGGAACGCGCCCTCCCGGGCGCCGGTGCTCGTCATCGCCTGCGGATACCCTGTCCCATGTGGACTAACCGCAGCCTGCGCAAATGCAGCGCCGCAAGACTTTTCGAGGTCGGGCGAGCAGATCGCCGGGTTCCTCGATCCCGGTTGGAGACGTCGGCGGCTGTGCGCACCGGGTCGAACGATGCGCGGTCGAGCAGCTCGTCCTCGCGCTGCCGTGCGGCGAAAGCCCGGACCTGGAACTGTACGAACAGGCCCGGGCTCTGACGGGACCGGCCTGTCTTCGCGCGGCGTTCGCTCTGTCTCCGCTGCGCTGTGGGCGAGGTCCGGCGCACCATGAGGGACGCGGAGGCAGGTGAACGCGCGAGTTCGGGTCTGGTGGGGTCGGTCGTTGCGGCTCGCCGCGGAACGAGATGTCGACGGTCGGTTCTTGGAGCGAGGCGTCCTTTGGGCTTTCGTGGTTCGGTCCGGCCGGCAGGGCACTGCTGGTTTCGGCTATGTCCAGAAGCGGAACAGGTGCCCGCCGAACACTGCGAGTTGCTGGCCTCCGCCGAGCTGTTCGAACACGATGCCGGCGGCGGCGGAGAATGCGTCCCTGGCGGCTGGGACTGCGATCAGGATGGCGAACAGTGCCAGGGGTGCCCACGGGCGGGCTTTGGCTCCGAGCTTGCGGGCCTGCGGCGGAAGGTAGGGCTCGAGGGCGCCGTATCCGTCCAGTCCCGGGATGGGCAGGATGTTCAGGACGAACGCGAGGACTTGGACCAGCGCGAGGTAGGACAGTCCCATCGCGAGTCCGGTCGGCATCGGCACGATCCGGATCGTGATCGCGAGAGCGGCGCCGAGCGCAAGATTGGTCAGCGGGCCGGCGAGGGACACCCACATGGCTGTTGCCCTGGTACGCAGCGCCGAGGTGTTCAGCCAGACGGCGCCGCCCGGCAGCGGGATGGACCCGATGGCCAACAGCAACAGGGGCAGGACGATCGACAGGACCGGGTCGGTGTAGCGGCGGACGTCCATGGCGAGATATCCCTTGGCCGCAACGTCGTAGTCGCCGCCGCGGTAGGCCACAACAGCGTGGCCGAATTCGTGCAGGGTCAATGACACTGCCCATCCGGCGGCGACCAGCGTGAAAACCCCGGCCACGAGCAGCGGATCCCGGCGGCCGGTCAGGAGCGGCAGGGGGTCGCCCGCCGCTGCCAGGGCGCCGCCGGCAGCGGTCAGGGCCAGCAAGCCCAGGAACACCGGACTCGCACGTACCTGCCTGGACATCCGATCACACCTTCCATCGCCGGCCCTGGGCCGGGCATCGTCGATGCACCTTTCGCGAGCCAGCGTGACGGGGGCACCGGTTCATTCACAGCTGGTGTTTGCGCAGGTCTGGTCCTGCTGAGACCGGTCAATGGACTCGCCCGTTGATTCCGAGATTTCCGCGCCGACGCGCTCCGGTCCGTAGAACGTCGCGGTGTAGATCACCGCGCCGTCGCGAGACCGTCCGGATCCAGCAGCCGTTACCGCCCGTGCCCGCGTGATCGGGCTGGTGTCGCCGTCGACGAACGCGTTGCAGCCGTGGTGAACGTCCAGTGTGGTGCTGTAGCGCGGTACGGCCCGGTGGAATGCTCGGTCATGTCGGGGTGCCGCCCGCGGAGCGGGAGCGCCGTGCGGGCTCGTAGCCGCCGATCGGGCAGTGAAAGTAGCGCGCGTCGCGCGGGCATTCCCACCTGGGCGAATCGCGCATCACCGGAGTCAGGGGGTGCTGATGGCCTGGGCATGCCGGAACTGTGATGCGGAGCATGTCGATGACGGCGTCCTGCAACCCCGAGGCCACGGCCATGAGGACGTGGTCGGGGTCGGCTTCCGCATCGATGCCGAACCCGTTCACCCAAGGCGGTTCTGCACTGCAGGCGATGAGAAGCCACGCCGGATCCTCCGGGGCGTCCGTTATCGTCACCATAAATGTGGCGGAATGGTCGCTGCCTTCCTCGCGAACATGTGCGAGGAGGTCTGAAAGGACGTCACGGCAACAATTGGCCGCAAAATCACCCCTTTTTTCCGCAGTGTCGTCCTTGGTGGCAACAAGCATGACCGCCTCTCTCGCTGATGCGGCAGACGCGGAAGCTGCGCGCCTGCCGCGCCAGCTATGTTCCTCGATGACCGGCCCGGAACTGCAGCTTACCGCCGAACAACGAACGAGTCGTGGATGATGATCGTGCCGACGGCGCCGCGGTACATGAAATTCAGCGTGCCGTCGAGCGTGTACTGCGGGCAGTTTGTGTCGACAACGCTCGAGCCGTGGAAGATGTAATCAGCTGGCTCGACATGGTGCGAGCTGGCCACTACTTTTCCTTCGCAGCTCGTGACGGTGTTTTCGGTCACCGGTCCGACGATTCCTAACACGATCTGGGGCGCGATTCCGACACCCCATGCGTAGGTGAGGTTCGGTGTGTCGAAGCTGACTCGTCCGACGAATCGGCCTCCGTCCGTGTCGTGGATGAATTCCGGGTTCTGCGGGGTGTATTCGTGCGCCTGTTCTGCGGCCCGGGCGGGCGCAAGGAAAGCCGTCAAGAGCCCGGCTACGAGGGTCGCCAGCACAGCTGTTCGTTTCAGGAAGGCTCGCATTGTGTGTTCCTCCGTCGTTCGCGAGTTGATCAGCGACGGTCGGCCGAGGGGATGCTCGAGCCGGGTGTTCGGTGATGCAGAGATGGCAGAGGGCGGCGAGGATCAGGCAGCGCCCGGTGCGACGCAGCGGGCGCGCTGTTCCCCGCCGCCGGGTTCGCCCATCAGCACGAGAGCGGGGTGTTCTAGTGGCACCAGCCGCAGGTGAAGGTGCTGTCGTTGCAGATCAGGATGCTGCTGAAGGAGCCGTCCTGTTGCACGGCCATGTCGTCCTGGTCGTGGGGCAGGGTCTGCAGGTCGTAGAGGTTCACGGTGGTCACCTCCTTTCCTGTGGTCGGGGGTTCGGGTATCCGTGCTGCCGCGGTGCGCGGTCGGCGCGGAAGTCGTCGGGCAGCGGGTCGTTCCACGGGGCTGCCGGTTCGAGGAAAGGGAACGCGGCGGCATCGGCGTGCCAGGTGCTGTGGAGTGCGAGCAGGATCCCGGCGGTGCCGGTGGCGAGGTCGGTGGAGAGGCGGAGGAGGTAGTCGCCGGGGAAGGCGATTTCTCCGTCGCGGTCGAGGGCGTGCCAGCCCAGCGCACGGGTCTGGTCGGCGACGGCCCCAGCGGAGCCGGGGGTCGTGGCGCGGGCGAGGGCGGCGATCATGCCGGCGCGGCCGGTGAACAGGCCGGAGTGGGAGTGGTAGCCGGAGCCCAGCGGCCGGGCGATGGCGGCGACGGCGGCGGTGAGGCGGTCGTCGGCGCGGTGGGCGAGGTAGCGGTTGAGGACGAGGGCGATTCCGGCGATGCCGTCGGCGAGGTACATGCGTGGCCGCGGCGTGCGCAGCGCCCAGCTCCCGGGCGCGGGTTCGAGGCTGGCGTGCAGGTCGAGGTCGAGGGCGGCGGCGGCGAGGTCGAGGTAGCCGGTGTCGCCGGTGTGCTCGAACATGCGGATGAACAGCAGCGCGGGTCCGCTGGCGCCGTGCATGAGCCCGATCGGGCCCGGGCGTGACGGGCTGGCGAGTGGGTCGGCGAGGCGGCCCGCGACCGCGGCCGCGATGTGGGTGGCGGCCTCGCGGGCGGATGCGTCGCCGCTGCGGGCGGCGTAGTCGGCGAGGCTGAGCGCGATGCCCGACAGGCCGTCGAATAGGCTCAGGTTCTCGGAGCGGGGGTTCGGCGGGGCGCTGCGGTCGAGGAGGTTCGCCGCGGCGGTGCGGTGGCCGAGCCGGTCGAGGGCGAACGCGATGCCGTGGGTTCCGGTGCAGAACCCGGCACCGGTGCCGGGGTCGAGTCGTTGCGTGCGGCGCAGGAGCCATTCTTCGTGGTCGGCGGGCACGGGGCTGCCGCTGGCGGACAGGGCGTAGAGCACCCCGGCTGCGCCGTAGGCGATGCCGAGGCCGCCTGAGGGGGTGAGGAATTGCTGGATGTCGCCGGGGTAGAGCCGGTCCTCGCGTCCGGGGGTGGCACTGGCGATGACGGCCGCGGCGAGCGACCGGCGCAGCCGCGGCCACGACCCGTGCAGTTGCTCCCATCGTCGAGCCGGGTCCGGCGGGACCGCTGCGGCTGCATCGCCTGCGGACGCGGACACTGCCCGGTCGCCCGTGGTGGTGATGGTGGCGACGGCGTGGTCGAGGAAGCCCGGCGGGACGGGGAAGCGGGCTCGGATCTGGTCGGCGAGGGTGCGGGCTTTGCCGGGGTCCTGGTGCAGGAGCGCGGTGAGCGGCAGGAACAGGAACAGCCGCAGGCAGGCGAGGGCGTAGTCGTCGACGGCGGTTCCGCGCCGGGGCTCGCGCGGCGCGAAGCCGGGGTTGCCCATGCTCGGCCGCCGGTTCTCCGCTGCCGGGGCGGAGACCTCGAAGTCGATCAGCCGGACCGTGCCGTCGTCGGTGACGAGGATGTTGAACGGGTGCAGGTCGCCGACCACGATGCCGCGGCGGTGGATCGCGGCGATGGCGGCCTCGACCGCGTCGCAGATCGCGACCGCCCACACGGTGTACTCCTGTGCGCGGTCCGGGGTCAGCTCGTCCGCGATCAACGGGTTGCGGGTTTTGAACGCGGTGCTCAACGGCTGGCCGTCGACGAACTCCTCGACCAGGAACTCGTGCTCGGCGACCGAGAAGTAGTCCAGGCAGCGCGGCACGCCGGGCAGTCCGCTCAGCGTCCGGAGGATGTCGCGTTCCCGGCGCAGCCGAGCGACGGCGTCCGAGCGGTCCGGTGCCAGGCCTGCGTGCGGGCGGGCTTCCTTCAGCACGACCCGGTCGCCGCTGCGGGTGTCGCGGGCGAGGTAGACGCCGCCGCCGTTGGAGAAATGCAGCGCCTGCTCCGGCGCGTACGGTGTGCGGTCGAACGCGGCCGTGTCCCGTGCCGCCAGGGCCGGTCGCAGGAACTCGGGGATCTCCACCCACTCGGGCACGGTGAACGCCGGGGCACGGCGGTCGGGCACGAGCGTGCCGTCCGGGGCCTCGATCGCCGGTTCGCGTCCGCCGTCGGGAGTCTCGAGGAATCGTCTGGCGAATCCGCCGTAGCGCACGTACAGCGGCCCTTGGTTCCACCGCAGATCGCTCAGGACGTACGGACCGGGTTCGCCGCCGATCACCGCGTCCAATTCTTCCAGCACTGCCCGCAGTTGGAGTTCGCCGGCCGGGTAGAGGGTCGCGAATTTGCCGCTGCCCCCGCGGTCGGCGTACTTGACGTTCCGCATGAACAACGCCGCACGCCCGGTCAGATACTTGAACGGCACCGACCGCTCCACGCAGTAGTCCCAGACCGCGTCCAGGACGGTGTCGGCGTTGTCCAGGCACGCGGACACATGGATTTTCCATCCCTGGCCGGGAATCGCCGCGGCCCGCGGCGACAGCATCACCCATTCGTCGCCGACCTCGCGGAGCCAGCCGTCCGGCACCGCGCGCGCTGACACCGAGAAATCCGCGGTTCCGTCGAGGCTCACTTTCTCCGCCGCAATGCGCCGCGGAGAGTCGTAAAACGTCGGATCCGCCGCGCAAAAGGCGTCGTAAAGCACGCCGACCATGCCCCTCCCCCTCCACAAACCCCTCGGCCGGCCACTGCCTGCGTGTCCCGCCAACTCAAAGCAGGCAAGGGCTGCGCTCCGCCGAACGAGATTCCTCCGCGCCCCCGGCGCGGCCGCTCCGCATGTCTACCAGGCCGGGTTTCGACGGGCAAAGCTCGCGGGAAAATATCCCCCGAAACAGTACCTCGACACAGGCAAAGAATCCCTCGAAATATGTCACCCTAAATGGGTAGGCCATTCGAGTTAGCGATTGTCATCGCACGCAGAATGAGCTGCGCGAAAAGTCGCATCGTCCGTGCGCGGGCAGCGTTTCCAGCCATCGTTGGGAGGGGAGGGCGACTGGAGTGGCAGCTTTCGATCCGACGGAACACGGATCTTGAACACAGCGGCCACGCCTCCGAACGCCAGCTGGCGGTGCCGCAGCCCGAACCGTGCCGGAGAGGGTCATCAGGTCGGCTTCGGTGGTTCCGTCTTCGCCGGCGCGGGTGAGACAGGAGCGACGCAGGTCGTGCAGGTCCCAGCCCGCCGGTCGCGGTCTGCGTCGCCGTAGAGGTGTTTGTCCAGGTTGGACAGTGCGAGTCGGCATTGTTCAACCTGGACAGTGGTCTTCCGGCCTGCCATGACGTCACCTGCCGCGGGTGGGTTCGGGGGTTCGGACGTCGGCGGCGTCGCGGTCCGGTCGTTCTCCGCGCCAGGCTGTGTGGCGCAGCCGTCCGTCGGGGGTGAATTGCCGGTAGACGACGTCGCCGACGAGGACGGGGCGCACCCATCGCGCGCGGGCGGCGTCGGCGCGCGGGATCGGCCGGGCGAACGGGCTGTGCGACTGTTCGAGGGTGGCGAGGCGCTGGGCGAGGTCGGCGCGGGCGGCGTCGGACCAGCCGGTGCCGACGTCGCCGACGTACACCAGGTCGCCGGTGGCCGGGTCGTGCGCGCCGAGCAGCAGTCCGCCGAGCGTGCCGTCCAGGCGGCCTTGGCCAGGGCGCCAGCCGCACAGGACGACCTCGGCGGTGCGCACAAGCGGGTGTTTGAGCCAGGCGGGGCTGCGACGGCCAGGGGTGTAGGGCGCGGCGCGCAGCTTGCACACCAATCCTTCGAGCGAGGTGTCCGCTGCGACGTCCAGGAGGTCGTGCGGGGTCATGCCCTGAGCCGAGAGATCGGCGTGGGAGTAGGCCGGGGTCATCGCGGCAGCGAGACCGGCCGGGATCTCGAGGCCTTCGAGGATCGCGCGGCGTTCGTCGTAGCTGCTGCGCAGCAGCAGGTCGTCCCCGAGCTGCAGGAGATCGAAGACGAAGTAGGCGACCGCGGCCGGGCGGCGGGCGGCGTTCTGCAGCAGCGAGAAATCCGGACGGCCCCGCTCGTCGAGGGCGACGATCTCTCCGTCGAGCACCGCGCGCCTGCCGCCGAGCACGTCGGCCAGGACGCCGGACAGCTGCGGGAAGCGTCCGGTGAAGTCGTTGTTGTTGCGGCTGGTCAACGCGCCGGTGCCGTCCGCCGCGACACGCATGATCGCCCGGTAGCCGTCCCACTTGAACTCGTAGGCGTAGCGGGGATCGTCAGGCAGGCGCCCGCGGTCGGAAGCGGCCAGCATCGGCTCGATGAAGCCCGGGATCCGCGAACGACCGGAGACCATCGCGCCACCTCCGAAGCCGTCGCCGCCGTCTGTCTCCTGTGGACTGACGGTAACCCGATCGGCCCCGTTGCGCTGGGTATGCGCAGGTCACGGGTGTTCCGTCGGTCGGTGCACTGCCATGGCCAGCCGAACGCGTCGCCGAGGACGCGCACGACGCGAAGCCGAGGGCATCGTGCCCGCTGGACGACGCCCTTTCCTTCGCCTCGACTGTCGAGCCGAAGGAAAGGCAGTTCAGCCCTGTTTCCGGGGTTTCCTGTTGCCGTCGGAAACGGTCAACCGCTCCCGATTGCGCCCATCGGGGGTGAAGCTTGGGGCTAACCCCGGAACACCGGGAGAGGTTGCAGAGCAAGGAGTTTCGTCATGAAGGACACCACTGTGGACAGTTCGCTTGTCGAACAGCCGACGGGCGATCCTGTTGACCACGCGGCAAACCTGGTCGTGGCGACCCGTGACCGCCGGGTGCTGCTGGCGGTGCGCGACCGTGCCCCGTTCGCCGGGCTCTGGGGCCTGCCGGGCGGGGTGTGCAAACTGGGCGAGGCCACCGACCGCGTCGCGGTCCGCCGGTGCAGGGAGAAGACCGGCCTCGACCTGACCGGCGCGCCGCTCGGCCCCGTGTCCTCGCGCGACGAAGGCCGCGACGCGTTCCGCCGCTACTGCACCGTGTCCTACGCCGTGCTGCTGGACTCGCCTGTGCCGGTGGAGGTCGGCCACGCCGTCCGCGCGGTGGCGTTCGCGCCGATCGCGGAAGCCCTGGCCCGGCCGATGCCGTGGGACCACGCCGACATCGTCCGCGAGGCGGTGCGCGCCCTGGGCGTGTCTGTCGAGTGACCGGCGCCGGCGGGTGCCGGGAGGGCCGGGCCCGGCACCCGCCTCGGGAACCGCTGCGGTTCTCGCGGCACGATGCTCATTGCGCCCTTCGGGAAGAGCGGGCGGCGGGCCTGGCATCCGCCTGCGGTTTGTCCTCGAACTCGACTCGTTGCCCGGACGTTATCGGTCCTTCGGCGTCGCGGGAGTCGAAGTAGACGTCTTCGCCTCCGTCGTCGGGCCGGATGTAGCCGTACCCGTCGCGGACGTTGAAGATCAGCACGGTGCCGCGCCTGGTGCTCGGGGAACCGGCTTCGGGTTCTGCTTCGACGGGCTGCTGGGGCGGCTCCTGCGCGGCAGGGACCGCCGCGAGCACCGGGGCGGCTTTCGCGAGGATCCGGCTGACCTGGTCGGCGGAACTGAGCCGACGCGTGCGGTACGCGGCCGGGGTGCCCAGCGAGGACCGTTCCAGCAGCCGAAGGAATGGACAAGGCGGTGCCGCAGATCGCGCAGCGCCTTGGCTTCCGGGGCGTCGCTCCATCGGAACACCCCGCGTTCCTCAAGCCGTTCCATTACCGCGTGGAGGTAGACCACGGTCGTCCGCATCCGCAGCCATTCGAACTCGGTGCGCTGTGCGTCGTCGCTCATGTTCCGCCTCGCTTCTTGCTCAGCGGCCCGCGTCGGCCGTCGTCGCGCTGGCGGGCTGTCGCGCGGAGCCGGTAAAAGTGGCCCTCCACCGCGCGTTCGGTGAGGTCGAGCGCGCGCCCGGCGTCTTCCTGGGTTTCGTCGAGCAGGAGGATCCGGCCGGCCAGTTCGCGCGTGACGGGCTTCATCGTGTCGAGGCAGTCCTTGACCCGGGCCATCCCGACGACGTCGTCGGCAGGGTCCTCGCCCGCGGCGGGGTGTTTGTCCGGGGAGAGCGCGTCCAGCTCCTCCACGACGACGCCGGGGCGATCTCCCTGTTCGGCTGCCCAGCGCTTGAAGACGCCGGGGAACACTCGCACGCACGCGCCGATGAAGAACGTCTTGAGCGAGGAGTCGAGTGCGGTCGCACGCCGGGCCACGAGCCTCCGCACCGGCCCGCGGACTTCGACGACGCGTCGTCGCGGGGAGCGGCCGCCGGCGGCCGTCGGTCGCGTCGCCGCGGATCTCGGCTCACTCCCGGCGATTTGGCGTACCGCAAGCAGCTCGGCGTGGCTTCCGACGAGCCGCTGCCCGCGGCGGCGGGTTCCACGCCCGCCGGGACGGGCGAGGCTCCGGCCCCGCGCCGGCGGTCTCGGCGCGCCGCCGGGCCGGTGCGGATCGCGTCGGGCGATCCGGTGCGCGCACAGCCTCGCGACAGCCAGGATCCGGCGGCGGTCTCGGGGCGGGCGGTCGCTCGGGCTGCGGGCGTCTGCGACGCTTGCGGCAAGCCGTACCCGCCGGGCGCGCGGCTGGGCCGGATCGGCGAGGGTCGAGGGCACGAAGCCTGCGCCGCGATCGCGGCCGAGACCGAGAAAATCCGGTCCGGGGCGACCTTCCGCAGTCGGCGCGCCTCGTCCTGGCGACGGGGCGCGGGCCCGGGAAAGACCCGCGACCGGTTCTGACGTCCGGCGGCGCGGGCGTCGCACTCGGGCGCTGCGGCAGTGCGCGCCCTGCCGCCCGCAGCGACTGCTCGCCGGCGTTCGACACCAGGATCGCCTCGGCGCGCACGCACTGCGTTGGGGGCCGCGTCGCGAGACTGCTTGACCTCGGGCGGGCTCTCGCGGGCGCGGCGTACTGCCTGGCGGCGGGCTTCGGCGAGGATCGCGGGCGCGGCTTCGGCGGGGTCGGTCACCGCGTCGTCGCCCGTCATGCTTTCGCCCCGTCTCCTGCCCACATGGCCCGGGTGCGGAATCCGTTGCGGAACCGGAAACTCGCCGGTCTGCGGCGGGGCAGCCGGGCGTGTCAGTCGTAGATCCCCTCCACCGTCCAGGACACGGACTCGCCGTCTCGGCCGATCTCGCCGGTCAGCAGCAGCGCGTCGTCGGCCTCGTCGCGCCGGCGCGGGGCGAGAGCGACTTGGATCCGGACGACGCGCCGGGAGCCGCGGGGGCCGATCCGCGTGACGACGGCCGGCCACGGCCCGGCCCAGTTCAACACGCGTCGCGGCGGGCCGGCGCCGACGACGACCGCGTCCGGCAGCTCGGTCAGGCGTGCGCGGGCGGTCCAGCCCACGGCGGCGCCGCTGGGGCCCAGCACCTGCGCGGGCCAGGGCTCCGGGGGCACGGTCGCGGGCGAGGGCGCGGGCAGGCGTCCCGGCCACGGCGCGTCGGGGTCGCCGTCGTCGTCGGGGAGATCGCCCCAGGGCACCAGGCGGACCTGTTCGGCGGGTCCGCGGCCGCCGCCCAGGACCGCGGTGAACACCGCGTCGGGGCCGAGGAGGCCCTGCACGCGGCCGATCGCGCGCGCGGCGCGGTCGTCGGCGTCCGGCACGACGCCCGCGGCGGGCAGGCTCAGCTGCAGCGCGCCCCCGGACACGGTCTCCGCCGGTTCGAGCACCAGCCCGACGATGCCGGAGGAGGGCCGGTCGTCCTCGCGGCGGCGCAGCCAGCCCTCGCACTGCCACCGCACCCGGTCCGTAATTCCCGAGGCGGTGAGGGGTTCGGAAGCGCGCCAGGTGCGGCTGTGTTCTTCTCCGGTCTCAGTCGTGGCGTGGATGGCGAGCTGGGTACAGGCCAGGCTGCGGTCGGCGAGGCGCACGTGCAGCTCGCTGCCCGCCGCTCGCGCGGCGAACGCGATCGCGTCGATCCGGTCGAGCGGGTCGTCCTGGAACGTCCGCCGTACCGTCAGTTCCGGCGGCGGCGTGCGCCGCGTCGGCGGACGTTGCGACAGGCCGCGCGCGAGCCGGTGTGCGAGGATGGCGTCCCGGGGGAATCGGCCCGCGACGTCGCGTTCGGCCAGCGCGGCGAAATCGCCGAGAGTCCAGAGTCCGAGCCGGTGCAGCAGGCTGACCAGCCCAGTGCGGTCGGTACCGGGCTGGCTGAGTTCCGTCAGCGGCAGAGGCTCGAGGAACGCGCGGGTGCCGCCGGGTTCGACGACGCGGCCGAGTCGCGCGGCGATGGTCGCGGCGAACAGTCCGTCCGCGATCCCGACTTGGCTTTCGACGCCCGCGAGCGCGGCGACCTGGTCGACGAGCTGCTCGGCCAACGCCGTCTCCGAGCCCGCGTACCGGGCGGGGCCCGCGACCGGGAGCGCGATCAGCCCGGGGCGGACGATCTCCAGGCCCGCGGCGACCGTTTCGACCGCGCTCGCGACAGCCTCGAAATGCCGGGCGTCGCGGTCGGGATCGTGCCCGAACACGGCCAAGGTCGGGCATCGGGACTGGGCTTCGCGCCGCCGCATCCCGCGGGACACGCCGTCGGCCCGTGCGCGGGCCGAGCAGGCGACCACCCGGCTGCCGTGGAACACCGCGGCCGCGGCGGTGACCGGAAGCCCCGCGGCCGCGACCGCCGCCACGACGGGCCAGTCCGGGCACCACAGCGCCAGCAGGCGCGGCGCGGCTGCATTATTCACCGGAGGCAACACTTTCTCCCGGTGCCGCAGCCTTGCGGAAGCGGCCTGCGCGCGCGGCGCTGCTCACCCGGGAAGCCGATGAGGCGGACCAGCCGGGGCGGTACGATCGGGACAGCGCAGGGCCGCCGCGCTGGGGGCGGGGACTCCGATGCTCGGGCGGCCGAGGAGCGGATGTCGTGGCCGCGCTGTCGTCAAACGGGATATGGCTGTGTGTGCTGGTCGTTGCCGGTGTCGTGGTGGTGTTCGCGCTGGCCGGCTCCGTGGCCGCCGCGGTGCTGGCGAAGATTGCGCGCTCGCCGCAGCGGCAGGTCGCCCTCCGGGTTCGCGTCCGCGCGGCTGCCTGGCTGCGGATCGAGATCGAGGCGGAAACCCCCCCGGACGGCGCCGTGCGCGCGTCGCCGGAGCGGTCGTGACGACCTGATCGGCGTCGGCGCGCGGCGGCGGGGATCGAGCCTCGAGCGACACAGCCTGCGGCGTCCGGGGATGTCCGGGGGTTCGTGCCCGGCGGGCCAGGGTTCACGGCGCGACCACCGTCATCGCCGGGCGGGCGGCTTGTGCCGGCGCCGTGCTCGCGGCTGCGATCGTTCCGCCCGCGCCGGGAAGCCGGACGGCCACCGCCGCCTCGGGCGCGCGGCGCCCGTCCCGGCGGATCACCGCTTCGCGATATTCGAACCGTCCGCGTCCGTCGGCGGCCGCACCGTGCCACCGTCCCGGTTCGCAGCGCAGGCCGAGGTCCGCGCCGGGCCACGGCCCGGCCGCGATCAAGACCGCGCCCCGGTTGCGGGCGCGGCGGGAAAACCGCGCCGCAGCCGCAGCGGAAACCGTGCGGCACAGCGCCTCCCCCAGCACGACGATGTCGAGCCCGTCCAGCAGCGCGCCCACCGCGGCGGCCGCGTCGGCGCCCGGGCGCGGCACCAGCACCACCCGTTGCAGCGCCACTCCCAGCTCCGCCGCCGCCACGACCCCCACCGAAGGGCACCCGACAAGCGCGGCCCACGCCCCGTTCGTGGTCGCCTCGGCCAGCAGGGCGAGCAGCAGCGACGTCGACCCGGCCACGGACACGGTCGTGCCGCGCCGGAGCGGCCCCAGCGCGGCGAGCGGGCCAGCCACCGGCAGCGTGCTGCCCTCGGACGCCGCCGACGCGCGCTCGCCGGCCAGCGCGGTCGCGGTGCTGACGCCGGGGATCGACGACAGACGCGCCAGCGCGTCCGCTGCGGCCGTGGTCACCGAACGCCTCCCCTGCTCCTCGACGTGCCGTTGCGCGATCTGTCGGGCGGGGAAGGCCCGGCAGACCCCTCGTGCGCTGCCCGGCCATCGCCCCGACAGGCCGCGGTTCCCGCAGCCGGACAACTCCGCCAGTGCCGATTCCGGCCTGGCGTACGACGGAAAGGTACGACACTCTGACACCGGTTGTCGAACATATGTTCTAGATGTCACCGAGCAGGATGAGCCGGCGCGGGAGCGGCTGCTTGTTGTGACGGATCAAGTTATCTGTCCCCTGATCACGGTTTCTGCCACTGGCGAGTCGTGGTCTTGGTGTCGATGGAACGTTCGCGACGAGGTGCGCCGGGGGCAGGGCGACGAGATCCCGCTGGGGCAGAGTCAAATCGCCCGCGGTCGGCTCCTGCCTCCCGCAGGCCGCCGTGACCGGGCCTCCTGTGCGGGTGGACTGGCGGCAATCGGGATGGTGCATCAGGAAACGGATGCTGACCGCCTTCCGCTCGCCCGTGGCGTTGACGAGAACGACGCGCCCGATGCGAGGCTCGGCCCGCTCGACAGTCCATTCCTGCCCGTCCAGCACCAGCACCTCCCCGGCCCCGAGGTCCACTCCCGGCGTCACCGCGCTTCGCCCGGTGCCATGACGATCAGGGCGCGGTCGCTCAACGGGGCGGCCAGGTCCGTGCCCGGCCGACGATGCCAGAGCAAGTGCAGCAGGAACGCCCGCGCGACCGCCGGAGCCCGGGTCGTCGCGCGAGCTCGCCGAACGCCGCTTCGTCGCGCGGCTCGATCCGCCCGGCTGGACAGACATCGACCAGCCACCGCCCCGACCGGGTCTCGACCACGCACGCATGCGACCAGCGGGTCCGCTCGACCGCGTCCATCGCGCCATGGAAACGCGCCCCGGTGACGCCCCCACCGCAGCGCAGCCACCGGCCCGCCGACACCACCCGGGAAGAGCGGTCCCGCACCTCCACGGCGCACCGGCATCGAGGGCCCCGTCCTCGACCGGGAGCGCGAAGGGCGCTGCCTCGCGGCATCGTTTTCGGTCCCTGCCGGTCCACCAGCCGGTGCGGGCGCGCCGGGCGGCTGGGCCCACACGATGTCGGTGGGGGCAACGCGGAGGACGCACGATGAAGGCGAAGGACCGGTCCGCAGGCGACGATTCTGCCCCAGGCCGACAGGGAACCGCCGCCGCGAGCCAGGCTATTCATTTATGCCATGTGAAATTCTCATGAGAGTTCCGTTCTGAATTGAATGACTTGCTCTGCGATTGCGTGGTTCGGGTGCGCGGTTGTTGTGCGCCTCGTGCCGTCTTGTTCTAATCCGGGAGTTGTTGCGGCGTCTCGGATTCGTCGTCGACCGCGCGGTTCGCTTGGCTTTCCAGGCGGCCGATCGGAGGTGTGCGGTCGTGTTTCCGGGGCCTGCTTAACGTTTGGCGTAGAGCCGTTCAGGCGTTTTGCCGGGGTCGTCGTTCGAATTTTCCGGAGAGGGGATCGGTGTGGCAGGCGGGGGCGCTCCCTGGTTTTTCCGACGCGTCGTCCGGCGCTCTGCCTCGCCCGCCCCGATTCGGTTTCGGCCCCCGCGCGGGATCGACGGAAGGGGATGCGCGGTGAATATGGCGAACGGGTGCACGGGGGCCGGCTCCGTGCGGGGGCGGCGGACGCGGCGGTGCGATTGAGCGCGGCCGATGCGCGGCGTGCGCTCGTGCGCGTGGACGACCTGCCCGAGAGGCTGCCTGAGCGGGTGTTCGTGCTGGCGGTGCCGCCGGAGGGGGATCGTCCCGCCGGTGTCGAGCTGCGGCGCACGGCGCGCAACGAGGTCGCGGTGGTCGCGTACTCCTCGATCCAGCTGCTGGCCGCCGCGTGCGGCAGCGGACAGCCGTGGATCCAGGTGCCCCGCGAGAGGCTGGCCGGGTTCTGCGCGGAGGCGGGGGTCGGCGTGGTCGTGCTCGACGCGGTGGTGGATCCGGTCCCGCGCTATCCCGACGCGCCCGAGGGTCGGGAGCAGCCGCCGCTGGACCTTGTGGATCCGGTCGGCGAGCAGGGCGGCTGCCTGTATGTGCCGTCGCGGCCGGTGCGGGCGGGGCAGCGGGTGGTCGAGCTGGAGCTGCAGCCGGATGCCGCGGGGCGGCTGTTGCTGCTGGCTTACACCTCGCCGGCGCTGCTGGCGGCGGGGTGCGGCGGGTTTCAGCCGTGGGCGGCGGTGCGCGCCGACGCGATCGCCGGCGTCGCGGTGCAGGCCGGCGCGCGCGGGGTGCTGCTGAACCCCGTGCTGGACGAATCGGCCCGGCACGCCGGGCCGGTCCGGGACTGGAATTCGCGATCAGCGGCCGGAGAGGACTAGAGGGATGGGAATGCCGTACGGGGAACGCGACGGCGGCTACAGCTTCACCGCCGGCGCGTTGGAGGGGATCGTCGCCCGGTTGCGCGACGGGGAACAGACGTTGGACGTCGCGACGTCCCGTGCGGCGCGGGGGGTGGACGCGGGTGCGTCGTCGGCGGTGGTCGGGCAGGCGGTGGCCGGGATCGTGAAGATGGGCGTCGCCGCGGCCGGGGCGATGGGCGGGGCGGCCGCGAACGTGCACGCGGCCAGCGGCGCCTACGACGACATCGAGAACAGCCATGCCGGGCAGCTGAAACTCAACGACCGCCAGGACTCCGACCCGGACGCCCGGCGGGAACTGCACGTCCACGGCTGACCACCGCCGAGAAAGGGGAGCCCGGCATGGGGCAGGCACTCAACACCACGGTCAACGGGTCGTCCGGCACCTGCGTCGCGGCCGCGGACTGGCTGCGGACCGTCGCCGACGCCGGACACTGCGCCGCCGGGAGCGTCCGCGACGCCCGCGCCGCGGCCGAGGGCGGCTGGTCCGGGCCGGCCAGCCAGGCGTTCCGCGACTCGGTGAACCAGGTCGACGTCGTGGCCGACGGGATGGGCGAGTGGGCCGCGCGCGTCGAGCGCGGGCTGCGGGATTTCGCGTCCTCGCTGGACGCCGTCGTGGCGCGGATGCAGGAAGCCCTGGCCAAGGCCGCCGCGGGCGGGCTGGAGGTCGACGGGCCGTTCATCGTCGAACCGCTGCCGGTGTCGATGCCGAAACCCGGCACCCCGGTCGAGGTCTGCACCCCGGGCGGCGCGCACCGCGCGATCGGCGTCTACCAGGGCGACATCGCCCAGTACAACGCGGCCGTCGCCGGGTACAACGCGAAAGCGGCCGTCTACAACGACTGCAAAGCCATCGTGGACGCCGCCCGCACCACCGAAGGCAACGCCCACGTCGCCCTCCGCGAAGCGCTCGCACCGCCGCCGGGCGGCCCGGACATCGACGCCTACAAGGTCGGCACCACCACCATCGCCCGCGTCAACGGCTACATCAGCTCCTTCGAGAACCCCCGCGCCGAAGCCCTGCTCAAAGCCCAGCGCGCCGAAGGCAGCGCCCAGTTCTTCGACAACTGGGCCCGAGGCACCCAGATTTCCATGACCGCCGCCGACAAGGAACTGCTCGCCTGGGCCGCGGAGCAGTCGCGCGACAACAAGACCGCCTACCAAACCCGCGCCCAGCAGTTCGGCCAGTACGTCGAGAAAGTCCCCGAGAAGCTGCGCGAGTGGATCGCCAAATACCCCGGCAAGGCGAAGTACCATGCCCTGCCCGACGAGGCAGGCCTCGGTCTCAGGACAGGCCAGAAGCTCCTCAAGGGCATGCCGTACGTCGGCAGCGGGCTGACGATCGCGACCGAGATCGTCAATGCGGCGACTGGCGAGCAGACCTGGGGCAAGGCGGCGGCGGACGCCACCGGCCTCATCGTCGGCGGGTCACTCGGCGCCGCGGCGGCCGGCGCAGCGGCCGGAGCTGTCGCGGGCGCGCCGCTCACCCCCGTCGGGTCGTTTATCGTGGGGACAGCAGGCGGCATCGCCGGAGCCATCGGCGGACAAGCCGTCGTCGATTGGCTGGTACCCGAATGACCGAAGACGCGCGCCACCCTGAGGCGGCCGAGCCGCTCTGGGAGCCGCTGGCATGGCTCGACGCCCTGCCCCCTCGCCCCGACCCCGAGACCGGAGAGCCGTTCCCTCCTCACGGGCTTAGCTACTTCCGCCGCGAACCCCGCCTCTCGCGCTACGACGATCCGACACGGGAAACGAAACTGTCGCGCCGGCCTGCTCCGCCCCCCGGATACGGGCCGGTGCTGGCCTGGCACCGGGAAAGCCGCGGAGGCAAGATCATGACCGTGGTCGTCGGTTTCGTCATGACCGTGGCGCTGGCAGCAGGCGTTTCCCTGTTCAAAGGAATGGGTCTCGACGCGTTGACGTACTGGCAGATATGGGTGTTCGTCGCCGTATTCACCTTCCTGACCACAAGCCCATTCACCCACATCACCTACGCGGCCGGAGCCGACTGGCTGGTGGTGGAGTTCTCCCGGTGGGGCAAGAAGAAACGAGCCTGGGTCGACCTGTACGCGCTGACGAAGATCGACGCGTCCTACGGCGGCACGACGTTCCACCTGTGGCTCTACAACAAAAAGGGCGGCTTCTCCCGCAGCACCGAGGAACTGCAGCGCGACCGCCGCATCTGGGACCTGGTCTACAACGGGATCCTGCACTCCGTCGCCAACGGCGCCCACGTCACCAGCCAGGCCATCGGCATCCTGCGACTGAACGAAACCCCGGCGCTGCGGCTCCGCGCCACAGCGAAACCCGACTCAACCGACGACCGGCGCAAGCACAGCGGAAACTCGTGAACGGCCGGCCGACCGTCTCGGCCGAAAGAGATCACGCGTCCGTCTCGCATGGATGGCGGGGGCTGCGGGGCGTTCGACCGGGACGGCTCGGCGGCCGGGGTCGACATCTGCATTTCCGTCCGAGCACCGCATCTTGCACAGTCCGGCGGCCCCTGCCTGCGGGCCCGGCTGGACGCGGCCCGCGCGACGTGTCCTACGCGGTCAGTCTGATGCGGTATTCCTGCGATTCCAGCAGCGCCACCGATTGCTGGAACAGGTTGTCGGAACCGGTCTCGACGGGGCGGAAGCTGA
Organism: Amycolatopsis sp. AA4; assembly: GCF_002796545.1. GTDB lineage: Bacteria > Actinomycetota > Actinomycetes > Mycobacteriales > Pseudonocardiaceae > Amycolatopsis. The sequence continues at coordinate 47,880 of NZ_CP024895.1, read as the reverse complement.
ACTCGAGCAACACCGCGATCGCGGGTTCGAGGTCCGTCGCCGGCTGTGCGGCGCCCGACGAGGTCCATTGCGGCGCGATCGACGCGAGTCCGGTATCGGTGAGGCCGATCTGCTGCTCCCGGTAGGTGAACGGGTAGAGAATCCGCTGCTCTGCGGTGGCCCGGACGATGTTGAGCCCGGCGCCCTCGTGCCGGGCCGGGAGATCGCATGCCACGGCGACGTCCTGGGTTTCCCAGGCGACGACGATCTCGTCGGCGCGAGCGGCCGCGGCGAAGCCTGACATCTCCGCGATGCCGGTGCGGGCGTCCTCGCCCCGGCGGACGGGGCGCAGCTGGATGTAACCCAGCAGTTTCCCGTCGGCGAACGCGTGCAGCTGCGGCTTGAGCACGAACCCCGCTCGCAGCGTCTCGACGTGCCCGGCCTTGATCCCGCTGACGATGGTCCGCCACAGGCGCTTCTCCACCAGTACTCCCCCCGGCTGTCTCCCGCCGAGTCTATGCCGCCGGCACCTGCCCGCGCCCGGTTCTGGGGGAGCCATCCGTCGCCGGCGTTGGTACCTCGTGCGCGCCTGCCGTTCACGGCCCGCCGCCGGCGCTATGGTGGATGTGCGGTTCCGTGACGGAGCGGACTGCGCCCGATTCCTCGGACGGGTGGGGGGCTCATGCTGGACGTCAGTCGCCGCGATGACGTGATGTGGCTGGTGGCCACGTACGACGTTCTGGTCGGGCAGCCGGAATCGGCCGAGCGGAACGAAGACCTGGCGAAGGTGCAGCGGTGGCTGTGCCGGGTGACGGGAATGAACAGCCTCAGCGCCGCAGTGGACGCCGCCCGGCGCCTCACCCGGCACCAGGTGTCGTTCATCGCCCCGGTCCAGCTGCCTCCACCGCCGGGCGCAGGGCGTCAGGTCGTTCCTCCTCCGCGCGGGGAGAGCCCGCCGCTGCAGCCGCGTTCTCCCGGACGGCGCCGCCGCGTACCGGAGCCGCGCGAGGACGACCGCCCGGCGGTCCCGGGGCGGCGACGGCATCCGGAGCCGTCGGGGGTGGTGCCGCGGTTAGATGACGAGACCGCGTTCCGGGCCGAAGCGCTGCTCAAGGAGTTCGACTCCTGGCACCGCCGCCGCAGGACGCTCACCGCAGGACAGCAGCGCAAGGTCGACACGCTGCGCGACACGATCCTGGACCTGACCGGGTTCGCCACGATCGGTGCCGCCCGCGCTGCGGTCCAGGGCTACATCAAACGCCGCGACGGCGCTCGCCATTTCGTTCCCACCAAGGGTTATGCCCAGGACGACGGCGGCCCGCCGCGCCCGCTGCCCCCGGTCCAGATCGTCCGCGGCGGCGCACCCGGCTCCGGAGGACGCCGCTGAGACGCTTCCGAAGGCCGCGGCGCTTCCGGCCGCCGCGCACAACGCCGCGTCGAGCAAGGTCTGCGTGCCCTGGACGTTGGTCCGCGTGGTGGGCCAAGTTGTCGGGATGTCCGGCATAGGTCAGCGCGTCCAGCACCGTCACCTGCGCGACGTCCGGGGCGCGAAGCAGCTGGGTTGCGAGGTGCGAGCCGATGAACCCGGCTCCTCCGGTGACGAGCCCCCGTCCGGGCGGACGCGGAATCATGGGCAAGCTCCTTTTGCTCGACGAGGTCCGGGGGAACGCGCTGCCGCCCGGGCGGCACAAGCGCCGCGCGGCGAAGCCGTCTGTGCACAGGCACGAATCAGGCGTGGCGCCGGCCAACCCGACCGGTCCCAGGGCGGGCTGGCGAATCCGTTGCGGGGGTCGAGGAGTTCGCGAGATCGGCAAGGCATCCACGACCCGACGGTGCCGTCACCGTGGCGAGCAGGTCGACGCCACGGAGACGTCCGGCCGCCGCGAGACTTGCCGAACCCGCCCGTGGCGGAATCGTGACGCCTCTCCGCAGGCTGCACGGTAACGCCGGGAGCGGCGGCCGCGACCTGAGGGAGGCAGCAGCGGGCAGTGGAAGGGCGTGGTGGCCGACGTGAAAGTGCGGTCTTCTCGAGCGAGGCGGTTGGCGGTCGCGGCGACGCCGGTGATGGGGTGTGCCGTCTGCGGGCTCCTCGCGATCAGCGCCTCGGTCCGGTCTTTCACCTGGTTCGGCGTGGTCGTCATCGCCTTGGCCGGACTGGGCGTCGCGATGTCCGCCTCCTTGTTCCGCATGCAGCTGCGCACCGAGCGGCGCATGACGGCCGGGATGGTGCAGAAGTACGGGCAGCTGCGGAGAGTCCTCGCCGAGATCGGGGACGACCACGCTCCCCTCGTCGCCCGGGAGGACAATGTGGTCATTCTGCCTGCCGGGCCGAGCCCCGCCGGATTCATGCGGTTCGACCGCGACGAAATCGCGCCGATGGCCCGGGACCGGCGCGCCGAGATCACCCTCGTGTGCGAGGAGTTCCACCTGCACGACGCACAGCCCCTGGTGACGCATCGGCTGTCGGCGGTCGCGGCCGGCGGCGATTCCGCCTCGCCCGGGCTGACGCAGGATTCGCTGCTGCGCACGCCGCGTGACTGGTGGCGCGGCTGGAAGACGGTCCGCGCGCTCAACAAATCCGGCGTCGACGTGCCGTCCGAGCAGGAACTCGACGACCTCATCCGGCAGATCCGATCTGCCTTCTGACCCGCTCGTTCGAGCCAGCGCGGATTCCTAGCTTCCTTCGCCAGCGGTGTCGACGGCCGCCGGTCGTTCCTTGGCTTCAGCCAGCCGGCACTCTTCGATGTCGCCGTCCTCGCCGAGAGTGAGCCGAAGGTCAGATCCGCGTCGTAGTACTCCCAGACGTTCACGCAGTGCTTGTTCCAGTCGGAGTCCTGCACGTCCAGCCAGTGCCTCCGCGCCGCGGCTGCGGGTTCTCCCCGGCGAGCTCGTGCGCCGCCGCGCGGTCACCACGACGCGGGGAGCGACCCGTTCGCACACGATGAGCGGGACTGCGGCACTGTAAGGAGAGCACCGGGTACGACGGCCCGGATCACTTCGCCCGGTGGAGACGCTTCTCTGTGAACAGTCAGCAGCCCGCAGGGAGCCCTGCCGGGACTTTCCGCGTGATCGTCACCGGTGGCGGCACAGGCGGCCACACCTACCCTGCACTGACCGCCGTTCGCGCCCTGCGTTCCCGGATCGAAGCCGACGACCGAGCCCTGGACGTGCTGTGGATCGGCAAAGACGGCGGGCTCGAACAGCGCGTCGCGGAATCCGCGGGGTTTCGGTTCGCCGCGGTCGCCACCGGCAAGATCCGGCGCGCGTCCAACCCGCTCAAAATGATCACGGCGGCAAACCTCAAAGACATGGGCCGCGTTCCGCTGGGCATAGCGCAGGCGCGCAGCCTCGTGGCGGGTTTCCGGCCGCACGTCGTGCTGGCCACCGGCGGCTACGTGGCCGTGCCGGTGGGCCTCGCCGCACGCATCTGCGGCCGCCCGCTGGTCGTGCACGAGCAGACCGTGCGGCTGGGGCTGACCAACAAGCTGCTGGCCCGGGCCGCGACCTGCGTGGCCGTGTCGTCGGAATCCACGCTCGAGCTCCTGCCGTCCGGTGTCCGCGCGGTGGTGACCGGCAACCCGGTCCGGCCGGAACTGCTGCACGGCAGCGCCGACCGGGCGGTTGAAGCGCCGGGTCTGCGCGGGTTCGCGCCGGACCTGCCCACGGTGTACGTGACGGGCGGGGCCCAGGGGTCCCGGCAGATCAACCAGCTGGTCTGCCGGAGCGCGCCGTGGCTGCTCGAGCAGGCGAACCTCGTCCACCAGTGCGGGAAGGGAAACGCCGCGCAGCTGCAAAGCGAGTACGCACGGCAGCCGGCCGAACTCGTCGCGCGCTGCTTCGTCACGGAGTTCGTCGGTGACGAACTCGCCGACGTGCTCGCCCTCTCCGATCTGGTGGTCGCCCGCAGCGGCGCGGGAACCATCGCGGAGCTGACCGCGCTGGGCAAACCGTCGGTGCTGATCCCGCTCGCCTCCTCGGCGGGCAACGAACAACTCCACAACGCGCGGAATCTCCACGACGCCGGAGCCGCCGTCGCGCTGACCGGCGCGGTGTCCGAGGACGCCCTCCGCGCTGCGATGACGCCGCTGCTGACCGAACGCGACCGCCGTCTGACGATGGCGGCACGGGCCCGCAAACTGGGCAGGCCCGACGCGGCCCAGCGATTGGTCGACGCGATGCTGGAGGCGGCCGCCCGCAGGTAACGGGAACCTGCTGTCCGCGACTTTCGCCCGCGCGAACCTGCTCAGCCACCGCTTCTCGGTCGAGCACCTGCTGGATGAACCCGCCGCCGCCCTGCAACACACCCGCGCCGCCGCCATGACGTCCAGCAACTTCGTCGCTTCCGGTTGTATGCCCCACAGCGCGCGGATGAGCTTCTCCCTCGGCTGGATCGCCCCGGCGTTGCGCACGAGCACTTCGAGGACTCGGAATTCCTGTCGGGATCGGTCAGCGGTGCCCCAGCTCGTCAGATCCAGCGAGAAGCGACAGCTGCGGCCTACAGCCGTTAGGCGGCGAAGTCGAGATCTCCGCGGGCGAACACGCGGGCCCGCCCCTTCCTCCAAGGTGTCACAGGCGTTGCCACGAGCGGCAAGTCCGCGAAACGCGAACCCTTCGTCTCCGAGCCTTGCAACCGATCATGTGGTCGGCATGCCTGCATGGCCGAGCCGAGGAACCCATCGGGTACCGGGCGGGGACCGAGCGGGTACCGAGCACGGACAAGCTGGCAGTTGTCGGCCGATCTTCGCTGTGGTCGGTGACCGCCTCCAAGGAAACCGTTCGGGAGGGGAGGCACCGGTCGGGGCCGGCAAATCCAGACACTCCGAGAATTGGGGATTCAATGCTGAATATTTCCGTGCTTGCGCGTCGGGCCATGACCGCCCTGGGGGTCGTGGCGATCGCCGGGGCCACTGCCGCGGTCGGCGACGCGTGTGCCGCGAACGCCGCCACCGCGGTGCAGACCCGTCCGGATCGGGTCGTCACCGCCGTGAACGCGTCAGAGGCGCACGCCGACTCCAGTTCCGCAACCCAGACTGCTCACGTCATTAGGCCCAACGCCACCAGCCGCGATTGCGGCCTCCGCATGGAGGTGCATTTCACCGATGGCACGGCCATATGTTGGTCCGGCCGTGGCAGCGTAAACGTCGATTACCGGGGCGTGGACTGGGTCGAAACCGGCAACCAGTGGGTGGCGCTGGTCTACAATGGCGGCACCTACCAGCCGGGGATGCCGCCTGGGACCTTTTGGAACCAGGGCAGCTGGATTAACCGGATCGACCTCAATACGTGACGATGCCCGCTCTGCGCAGGCGCACGTCGCGTTCGTCGGTGAGATTGCGTGGCTGATCGCTTCTTCGAAGGGTCGATTGCAGACTGACGACACCTGATTTACGTTCGCCTGCGTCGTTCGGCATGCAGATCAAGGACCCGAACGGGAACATCGTGAATCGTCGCTCATGGTCTGACGGTGTTTGGCAAAGTGTGCAATACCCTGCGGACAGGTACGTCATCCGCGGACGACGGTGCGGTTTCAGCAACGCCGACGGCGGCCCGTACACCGGCACGGGAACCGACGTGCACACCGGACAGTGCCCATGCGCGGCGCCGAACGACTGGCGCTGGGGGCGGAGCAGCCTGGCTGCTCCGCCCCCAGTCGTGAGGCCGGTGGACTCGGCCATCGCGGCGATCTCGAAGGTGCACGCCTGCGCCGGCACGGCCGCGTACAGCTGAGTCAGCAGGGTGCTATCGCGGCCGGTCTTCCCGTCGGCATGTGTGAGCGTTCGGAGAACCGGGTCCGCCGGTCGACCTCGACCAAATGCCGCGCGACCGGCGACACGCGATTGTCGCCGTGATGCGCGGGGACCGTGCGGCTGGCACCTGAACCGGGAACTGCCATGGTGCAATTGATTGTCTGCACCCGCAGACACGCGACAGGGATACGGCGACATCGAGCAAGCTCGCGGTGATGCTCGCCCGCCGCCGCGCGGCACGAGCCCCTCGACCAAGCCCGGCCGGCCGCAAAGAAACGCGGTCAGCATGCCGTCGTGTCCTTCGCGGCATGTGGTTCTGGTCGTCCTTCGGCACACCGGTACCCGACCGTTCCCGGCGGGCTGCTGGGGCTCAGGAGGCGGGCAGATGCTCGTCCAGCCGCGCGCGGAGGTCGTCGGCGTCGGGGTGGTGCAGATCGTCGAGGATCAGCAGTGCTCGCCGCCAGGAACGGCGCGCGGCCTGGGTGTCGCCCGCGGCCTGGCGGGTGTCGCCGAGGCGGATGAGGGTGTTGGCCTGCGGATGACGAGCGCCCGCTTTCTGATACAGGTCCAGTGCGGAGCGGTAGCAGGCGACGGCTATCTGGTGCTCGCCGAGGCGGTGATGGATGCAGCCGAGGCTGTCCCAGGTGTCCGCCTCGCCGTGCGTGTTTCCGGCTGTCTGCTGGAGTTCGAGCGATCTGGTGCAGTAGCGCAGCGCTTCGGCGTGGCGACCGAGCTTGGCCAGCATCCAGCCGATCCCGTTCAGCGCGTCGGCCTGGCCTGCCCGGTGTCCGGCCGCTCCGAACAGCTCGTAGGCGACCCTGTCGCGCTCGATCGCCTCCTGGTAGTCGCCCTGCAAGTACGCCACGATGCCGAGGGTGGTGTGGCTGCGTGCCTGGCCGAGGGGGTCGCCGAGCGACTCGTCCAGGGCGAGCGCGCGGACCGCGGCGGCCTTCGCGTCCCGATAGCGGGCGAGTCGGACGTAGGCCCGGCCGAGTTCGCGCAGAGACCGGGCCTGCCCTTCCGGGTCGCCCGCGCGTTCGGCTGCGGCGATCGCGACGAGCTGGACGGCGACCGTCTGGGTCCAATGTCCGGCGCGGATGCAGAAATCGGCCACGCTGCAGGCGAACTGCCAGGCGTGCGCGTCGAAACCGGCGTCGACGGCGCAGTCGACGACGCCGGGAAACACCGGTCGTTCAGCGGCGAACCACTGCCATGCCCGCGCGTCGTTCGCGAGTTCGGCGACCTCGGCGCCGTGTCGGGGCGCGGCCGGGGACAGCCGGTCGGCGAACGGGTTGAGCAGCAGCGCGGCGGTGTGCGCGGTGTGGAGGTAGTGATCGAACATCCGGTGCAGAGCAGCGTGGCGCGCCTGCTCGGTCTCGTCTTCGCGCGCCGTTTGCGCCGAGTACGCGCGCAGCAGGTCGTGGCAGGCGAACCGGCCGGTGCCGGTTTCTGCGAGCAGCTGTGCTCTGCCCAACTCGGACAAGGCCGACCGAGCCTGATCGAGTCCGTTTCCGGCGAGGCTGGCGGCCGCCGGTACCGAGACCTCCGGGCCGGGATGCAGGCTCAGCAGCCGGAACATCCGTGCCGCAGCGGCGCTCAGCGTCCGGTACGACCAGGAGAACACGGCGCTCAGGTCGACGCAGGCATCGCCGACGTCCATGCTCCGCAAGCGATCGCGGGACTCGCGCAACTGGGCGACCAGTTCGGTCAGCGACAAGGTCGCGGCGAGGACCGCCCGTGCCGCGACGATGCTCAAAGCCAGCGGGAGACGCGCGGACAACTCGATCAGCTCGCCGACCGCTCGCGGTTCGGCGGCCAGGCACTCCGGGCCCAGCCTGCCGGCCAGCAGGCCGCGGGCTTCGGCAGCGGTCATCAAATCCACGGACACGGCACACGCACGCTCGCTGACGATCAGGCCGCCGAGCCGGTCACGACTGGTGACGACGGTCAGGCACCGGGCCGAGCCCGGAAGCAGCGGCCGGACCTGACCGGCGTCGCGGGCATTGTCCAGCACCACGAGCATCCGGCGACCGGCCAGCTGGGACCGGTAGAGCGCCGACCGGTCGGCGAGACCGGCAGGGATCCGCTCGGCGGGCACCCCGAGCGCGCCGAGGAAACTTCCGATCGCGTCGGCGGGCGCGACCGGCTCGCCGCTGGGATCGAAGCCTCGCAGGTTGATGTAGAGCTGACCGTCGGGAAACCGGTCCGCGATCTGGTGCGACCAGTGCACGGCAAGCGCCGTCTTCCCCACGCCCGCAGTGCCGCTGATCACCGCGACTGCGAGACTTTCCTGCCTGTCCAGCAACCCGGTGAGTTCCTTGAGCTGGGCCGTCCGGCCGGTGAAACCCGGCACTGCGCCCGGCAGCTGCCGCGGCACCGGGGCCGCGACCGGGCGGGCGGCTGCCGGGGCTGACGCCGGAGGCGAGATCGGTGCGGCGCGGGCGGCGTCGTTGCGCAGGATCGCCACGTGCAGTTGCTGCAGTTCCGGCCCGGGTGACAGCGCGAGATCATCGGCCAGCCGGTCGCGGGTGCGCCGGTAGACCTCCAGCGCTTCGGCGGTGCGCCCCGACCGGTGCAGGGCCGACATGAGCTGCCCCACCATCCGTTCCCGCAGCGGATGCTCGGCGACCAATGCGGTCAACTCCGCCACCAGACCCGCGTGCCCACCGGCGGCCAGCTCCCAGCCGACCGCCTCTTCGAGCGCGGCAACGCGGCCTTCCTCCAGCCGCCTCGCCTGCGCCGCAAGGCACGGAGTGACTCCGCTCAGCGCCGGGCCTCGCCACAACCGGAGCGCCGCCCGCACCTCTCTGGCCGCACCCGCCGGATCGGTGCCCGACAACTGTCGGGCTCCAGCCACCGAGACGTCGAAAACGCCGACGTCGACCTGCTCCGGCTCGACGGCGAGAAGGTAATCGCCCGACTTCGTGGCAATCGCCCCGCCGAGCGCGCCACGCAGCCGGGACACCAGCTTGATCACCTGGCGGCGCGCCGTGGGAGGCGGCTCCTCGTCCCAGACCAGGTCGACGAGAGCGCTGACCGACACCGCACGCCCCGGACTCAGCGCCAGCGCAGCCAGCACCGACAGCTGATGCCGACTGGAAATCGCCAGCTGCTCAGGCCCGCGCCACACCTCCACCGGCCCCAGCAGCCGAAACTCCAAACGATCGGCCACGCCCAACGGTCCCCCTCGTCGCACCCCGGTCCCCGCGCCCGCGCCGGCGAACCGGACGGGCTCCCTCTACTCTGCACCGGAACCGGCAACCAGCAGGAGCAGCCAGCCGGAGGCCAGATACGAGTCCGTCCGGGCGAATCCTGCGACGCATGAGCAATGACCAACGGTCGACGGCACACGCACCTGCTTCTTCCTCTGCGTCCGGCAACGACGCCGAAACGGGCCGGATCCGGCCATGCCCCCGGGGCGGCGCGATCGCCGGGCTGATGCGTCAAATCTCCAATCACCGGCTGCGGATTCGGCAAACGCAGATCGAACCCGGGCGAATGTTGCCTGACGCGACGTCAGAGAACGAATTGATGGACAAGTCCTGCGATTTCGTGCACCAGCACGGCCAACGCGACGATGCGCGCCGTTGCTTTCGCCGCCGCCCCGCGGGCCCGGCGACGCCACACGCTGCACCAGCAATTCTGGGTTTGGCCCACAGGAACTCCTTTTCCTCGAAATGCTCCGGCAATTGCGCACGCGGCGAGCCGACGGACAGAATCGTGAGTGAAACGCAACCGCCGATGCGGTGTGCGGTGGCTCGCTGTACGCATAAATCTACGAGCTGCAGGCCGAGCGCGATAGTGACACCGCGGACATGGGGGTGACATCCCGCATGTCACTGCCGTCGCCGCCGATCGGGAGCTGCGGAACCACTGGCCGATCGTGCACTGACCCGGGCACCTGGTGCGCCGGGCGACGAGCGCTTGCCGGCGGCTTCGCACTGGTGACCGCGTACCACGTCGGCGGTGCGGAGAACGTGGCCGGGACTGACCCAGGCCCGCCCCTGCGCCGTCGAACTACTCCTCGATGCGGGACGACAGCGGCGTGCTGGAACGAGCCTGCGGCAACTGGGTGAATGGCGGTCCCACTGCCTGCACCGGCTGGCACCGACCGGACGAGCCCGCAGCCGCCCCGGCTCCGGGCCTCGCCCCGTCCGCGCTGCCCGGTGCTCCCCTTGCCTCCCTGGCCGCGCGTCCCCGCAGGCCGTCGCGGCAGCCTGGCGCGCCTCGAACTAGAAGACGAGGCCCTGCCCGGCGACCAGCATGCCGAGGTCCGATGCCGTGAATCCGTGCCATTCCACCGTGCGGTTTTTGTGCGGGCCGGGCAGTCGCGGTCAGCGAACGAGCCGGGACGTCGCAGGCCAACTCCCCTGGAGGGTCACGGGCGGTCGCGGTTGACTACCGTCTCGTGTTCCTGCGGTGGTGCGGCCAGCACAGCCCCGAGGAGCCGCAAGTACGTCTCCGGGCCGAGCACCGTCCGTCGCGCGTCGCGAGGCACCCGCAAGCAGGGATCGGCGACCAGGTCCGCGAGGGTCGCCTGCTGTGCGGCGGTGAGCACGAGGCCGAACTCCGCCAGGCGCGCGGCGATCCGCTGCGGGTCCTCGCTGCCCGCGACCTCGACCACCCAGCTGACCAGGATCGCCGCCGTCCTGCGATACGTGGCGTTTCCCCGCTGCCGCAACGATGTTCCCGCGTCCGCGCTGTCCACAGTGAGCGGTCCGTGCTCGCCTTCCCACTGTTGCAGCAACATGACCGCGAGGTGGCTGGTCGCGCCGTCGGCGCCCGGCCACACTGCCAGGGTTGTCCGTCCCGGCCCTGCGAGCACGTGGTCCAGCAGCCCGAGGTTCAGGGCGTGGTCGTCGTCGAGCTCTCGGCCGGGCCGGTTCAGATCGCCACGCAGGCCGGGCTCGCCCAGAAGCCCGTCCAGCACCGCGCGCTGGGGGGCGGTCAGCACGCGGCCGTGCCGGGCGAGCCACTCGGCGATGCGGGAGGGATCGTCGCTGCCCGCCTTGCGCACCAGCCAGGCGAGCACCAGGGACGCGGTCGTCGAACCGGTGGTGTCGGCGTCGACGACGACGGGCTTGAACTCGGCCTGGCTCGCGAACCAGCGGGCGATCGCAAGATTCATCGCCGGGTCGGTCTTGTCCCGGCTGCCGCCGTTCCGTGAACTCCACAGCATGGCGGTGGTGAGCTCGGCCTTGTGCGGCAGCGGGATCGATGCCTGGGCGGAGGTTTTCCCTTCGCCGCCGCGCCGTATGCCGCCGAGAACGCGGTCCAGGTCAGCGGCCCGCTCGCGTTCCCGGTCGACGGCCCGGGCCGCCTCCGTATGTTTGCTGATTCCGTGCTCGGCCTTGTATGCCTCGATCCGCGCCTTGCGGCGGCGCGCGCTGCGCTTGCCCATCCGGTCCTCCTCGTGCGGGAGCCCACGTCACCCCGCTGAGTTCGCCAGACGGCACGGCAGTTCGCGGGTTTCCTCTGGCGCTGTGAGTCCTCCCCGGGGAAGGGAAGCCAGCTCGTCCTCGGCGCCGCGACCACGTGGGGATCAGTCGGCTCGGAGAAAGGCCCGCGCATGCCCGGCACCGAGTCTAGCGGCACAGCCGCCGGGCGAACCCGGCGGTGATCCCGCGCAGCAGGGTTCGCCAGGGCCGGGCAGGACGACAAAAGGGGGCTCCCGGGCTCGTCCGCTAGACTCGTCCGTCGATCAGTGTTTCCCTGCCGGGCGCGGGGGTGTTCGACCGTCGTCGCGGGCCTCGATCGGTGCCCGTCTGCGACGGCGAGTTTCCGCGCCCGCACCCTTGGAGACCTGATGTGCCCGTCCTCGCCCGACGCCGTGGCCGACCTCGACGTGATCGCTTGGATCGGCGCCCACCCCGACGACGGCAGCGATCTTGCCGAGCTGATCGTCTGCCCTCGGCTGGCGTCCGACGCCAAGGGGATGCCGGTCGTCGCGGCCGCGCTCGGGCTCATACCGGTGAAGAGCGCCCCTCCGCCGGTAGTGGCCCGCGGCAGGGCGCGGATCCTGCTCGAGGGCACCGGCGCGCGGCTGCTCTACGGCCGGGACGGGGTCCTGTCCCATCCTGGGTCCGGCGAGTGGGTGCGCGCCGCCGAACATCACGGCTTCGCCCTCGTCGTCTGCGCGCGCGAGCCGGTCAGCGGCGGCCTCGAGCAGTTCGTCGACAGTCTGTTCGCCCGCCCGGACCGGCTGTACTTCGGCAAGGTCCTGCTCGGCGAGCGTGCCGACGACGCCTGCGCCGAACCGAAGGCGAACACGGTGGAAGTCGTCGAGGGCGGGATCGCGGAGCTGGCCGCGATGCTGCCGGTCACCGAGGAGGACATGGCCCGGAAGTCGCAGCTGACCGGCCCGGTGCTGCAGTTCTTCCGCGAGCACGCCGAGCCCGGCCGCACCTACGCGATGCAGGAGATCGGGGCCGCGACCGGCATCGGGCCGGAGGACGCGTTCGCGTTGATGCACTGCCTGAACATGCTCGTGGAGCTCGGGGTCCTGGAGGCCGGGCCGCCCGCCGGCGGACACGGTCCGACATGGCGGCGCGCGTAGCGCTCCTGCTCCGCCCGGCGGAGCGGAGCGTCGGAGGGGCACGGACCGGGCGCCGGGGCTAGGCTGCGGGCGCATGAGGCCGATCGAGCCGTTGCCGGACGAGGTCCGAGCGGTGCTGACGAACTGGCTGTCCGAGGGGCCCGACGAACCGGTCGAACCCTACGACCAGCTGCCCGAACGGGAGAAGAGCTACATCCTCGCCAGCCGGGCGCTCGTGTCCCTTCTGGTCGAGGAGGACCAGGGAGGCCGGGCCGGGGAACGCGCCCGCGACCTGGTGAAGAAGCTGTTGGAGAGCAACGGCCGCGAAGCGGCGCGCACGCTGGTGCGCTACGTCCTCGACGATGCCGGCCTGTCGCCGCGACCGCCGTCCGGGGCCGACGCGTGACAGAAGACCTGACACTCTCGCGATGACCGACGACCTCTCCCCCGTTGTCGGCGCCGCCGCCCGCGAAGACTGCACCCGGCGGACGACCGCGCTGGCGCGGATCGCGCGGGAGACCAACAGCGGCTGGCTGCGGAATGTCTGGTCGCGCGGCGAGTGGCAGATCGTCGCGCTGGTCCCGGACGACCAGGAGGCGCTCGACAGCGTCGGCTCGACGGCCGACCAAGGCAGGCAACGACTCGTCGGCGATCTCGCGGGGACGAACGTCGAACAGCGGCTCGCGGACGTGCGCGCGGTTCTGTGACCGGGCGTGGGCCAGGCAGTTGGGTTTCCTGGCCCACGTTGTCCCGGACGGGCTCGCCGGGACCCACCCAGCCTGGGCTGTCCAGGCGTGGCGATCATGCCCGATCCGCGGTGCCCGCGCGCACCCGGGACCGAGCAACGGAGCGCAGCCCCGGTGTCGCACAGCGGTTCCGGGCGCCGCCCGGCCCGCGCTGCGGAGAGCGGGCAGCGTCGCCGCGCCCGACTCTCCGGCAGCTTCCTGTTGTGGCACAACCTGATCGGCAGTCCCGCGGGCATGCTCGCTGGCCACCCGTCGGGCCAGCCGGACGGCCAGTCCGGGCTGCCATCCGCGCGGCGTCGGCGACGATCGCGAAGCCTGGACCCCGCTCCGCCGTGCCGAGCGACCGGTGTCGAGACCGCCCTCACGGTGTATAACGACCTATACGTCCGCGCGAAGTTGCGTCATCGTCGCGTCGTCGCCAGACCCGAGCGAGCACAAAGGACCGGCCACGGCCGGACTCATCTACAGGGCCGGCGCCGCCGGGACTGTTCAGCCGCCAGGAGAACAGAAACGACGGCCGCGGACGCAGCGTGCTGCGGCGGTCCGTCGACCGCGGACCGTCCGGACTCGGGTCCGCGCCGCGCAGGGGAGTGCTGCCGAGGCCGAAGCGAACCCGGCCGGGCGCCGGGGAAGGCCCCGTTCCGCCGGGACCATGTCCGCAGTGCACCCGGTATCGTGTCGTGACGAGCAGGGCCTGACAATCCTCGAGAGTCCCGGAAGGGTGCTGTGGCCAGCCTGGTGTCGTCGTTGGACGACCTTGCGGACGTGGAGTGGGGCAAGTTCGGCCTCATCGACGACGAACGGGTGCAACCGGGCGAACGAGGCTGGTTGGCGCTCGGGTCGCCGGACACCTTCCTCACGGGCAAGAACGGTGCCGTCTTCCGCAGCGGCGGCACCGCCCATCGCGCGGGCGTGCGGCTGGAGTTCTGGGACAGTGTCCCGCCGGCGGCCGCCGACAGCTGGGACACCGCATGGGAGAACCGGATCCCGTTGACCTCGGGGGTGGTCCGACTGGCTTTCGTGGCGTCCGGGGTCTCGGAGCGGACATTCCCTCTGGACGGTCCCGGGGTGTACGGGATCCGGGTGCTGTGCCGGGGCCGGCAGGACGCCCGGCGAACAGGCGACCTGCCCTACACCGGCGAGGTGGTCGAGCACTGGGTGCTGCAGTTCTGGCTGCAGCAGCGGTGATCGGCGGGGTGCAGGCCCCGGCGAGCCTGCACCCCTTCCCGGATCTCCCGGATCACGGTGTCGCGTCGACGTAGAACTCGTCGCTGTCCAGGATGCGGTCGTAGGAGTACCACGCGCCCAGCCACGTGCCGGCGGCCTCGTTGTCAGGGCCGGAGATGCGCTGCACCGAGAACCGCCCGTCCCCGCGCGCCGCGCCCTCTTGCGTGGTGTTGAACGGGTACTCGTCGCACTGGTACTTCCCGCCCTCGGTGTAGTTCGGGCCCCACTCGTCGACGCAGGCCTTCACCGCCGCCGCCCGGTTCTGGTTGCTGTTGTTGTAGTACCACCGCGTCAACGGCTGGTAGCCGAACGCTCCCGGGATCGTCTTGGCCGGGTTGCGCGGAATCGTGTTCTGCGGGAACTGCTGCGCGTACCGGTAGTGCGCCGCCGATTCGCGCATCGCGGCGAACTCGGGACGGCTGACCGGGAAGTGGATGACCGCTTTGACCCGGCTGAAGATCGCGGCGTTGTTGCCGTTGAGGTTCAGGTAGTTGACCGTGTCGAAGCGGACCCGCTGCGCGGGGCTGTCCGCGCTCTGCGGCTTCGAGTCGGGCAGGACCGGGACCCTGGCCGTGGCGTGCGACCAGAAGTCGAGATAGCCGAGCCTGTTGGCGTTCTGCGGCGTCCACGGCGGTGCGGGGGAGCTGAATTCGGTGTAGTACGTGTGCGTCCGCTGCCACTCCCCCAAAGACCGCTCTTCGGCGGTCGGGTAGCGCGGATCCGTGGTGCAGTCGTCCGGGTTCAGCAGCGCCGTGCACCGCAGATCGAGCCGCAGCAACGTCGCCTCGGCGAGGGCCGGCGTGTTCGACACGACGTCGTCGACGTAGGTGACGAACCTCGCCTTCCGCTCTCGTTCGGAGCCTTGGCCGATGATCGTGACCCGGAAGGTCGACTTCACGTCGAAGCACTGCCCGGGGAAGCAGATCCGGTCGCCTTTCTCGCCCTTCATGATGCGGCAGAACCCGTAGTGGTTCTTGATCCACCCCTCCGGGCCCCCTGCGCGGCGACCATCCCGCCGCGGCCGGGGCATGCGGAGCGCCGCGGTATTCGGAGCGATAGGTCGCCGTGCTGGCGCGGTCCTCCCGGCGCAGCTGCTCCAGACCCGGACGCCCGCGACGACCGGGCTCCTCCGGGCCGGCAGTCCATCCGCTGTCGCTCGCGGGGTAGAAACGCAGCTCGGACGACACGACTTTCCCTCGGGACAACAAATCCGGAGGCGGCGTCAGCGGGTCCGCCGCCACAGGCGCGATTCCACCGCCCAGCAATCCCGCCATTGCGAAAACTGCAATAAGGGTCCGTCTGCGAAAGCGCGTAATACGTGAACGCGATCGTTGCACTTCATGCTCCCCTCGAATTGCCGATCGGCGAGGAAGACGTGCCGGACGATTCCGGAAAGATGCGAGGCGCGGTCGATCCCGCCTCCCCTGCGCTCAAACCGGGTCCCAGGAACCGGCAAACGGTACGCCTCCCCGCGTACGACTCCGAGCGTGGCCGTGATCACCGATGATGAACATCCGCCGACCGAGTGACCTGAGCCTCCGCCTGCCGGTGTGCACGGAAGGCAATTCTCTCGGCCGCTCCCGCCTTTTGCATAATCCGATGCGGATGCACTATTCGAAGCGAAGGGACCGGCATTCTCCTGTTGTCAGGATTAACTGGTGCGCGCGACCAGTGATATCGTGCACCCAGCAGGGCCAATACGGCGGTAAAGGCAGTCGCTCGGCAAAACCGCCTGCAGCCCCCTGCGACGCCGCGAGGCCGAGGCCGATACGGCCGGGTGCGAAACACGGCCGATCCCGTAAACCCCCGCGGGGGCGACCGGGCCGCCGGGCGCGGCCCGGTCGCCAGGCGAGGCGAAGTCGCGCAGAGCGACCTGCTTCCCGCTGCAGGGCGTTTGCGAGAGACCGCAGCCGCAGCACAGGGATTCGAGCACGCGCTGCCGTGCCGCGCGGGTCACGCTCGCTGCCTCGCCAAGCAGCCCGAACGCGTCGCCGCCGCGGTAGACCCGGATGCCGGCGAACGGGTACGGGATCACGTCGGCGGGCAGGCCGTCGAGCGGGTTCGCGAGTCGTGGGGACGGCTGGTGCAGGCGAGTCCGACGTTCGTGGCCGGTCCGGCCGTTCAGTTCAGTGCTGGAGGGCGCGGACCCGGTCGTGTTGGGCGGCGAACTCCTCGGCTCGTGTGGCGCGCTGCTTCCAGAGCACGGCGAGCCACCGCAGCGCGATGGTGCGCCGGGCGGCGTCGAATCGGGCGCGGTTGTCCGGTGTGATGCCGAGGTCGGCTTCGGCGCCGGTCCAGACGTCGTCGGGAATGGCGCGGGCGCTGATGTGCTCGATGTGGTCGGCGGCGTCGACGGCGATGTCGGAGCAGCCGCTGAATTCGAAGTCCGCGACGTAGGTGGACTCGGACTCGCCGTCGTGGAGCCAGTTGAGCAGGTTCGCGTCGCCGCGGGAGTAGACGCGGGCGGCGGGCTGCGCGAGCAGTTCGGCGTCGCCGCTGTTCTCCCACCGGCGCAGCAGAGTGAGCATTTCTGGAGTCAAAGGATCGTCGGCGGCGGCAGCGAGTTGGCCTGGCCAGACGTCGGTGAGCCGGGCGATGTGGTGGCGGACGGAGCCGACCCGCTCCAGGCTGGCCAGCGGCTCTTTCAGCGGAACGTTCTGCAGAGCGCGGGTGGTGTCGGCCAGTGCCTTGATCGCCGACGCGGGGTCGAGAACGTCCAGGATCGGCGAACCCGGCAGCAGCGTCATACCCAGGGCCGGTTGTTCGGGGTCGTCGTCGAGCCAGAGCGGCTTCGGCGCGATGCCCAGGCCGGCGGCGTGGGCGAGGCCGTGCCATTCGCGTTCGACGCGTTGCCGGTCGGTCTTCCTGTAGAGCTTGATGCAGATCGGCGTGGCGGCCGTCGTCCAGGCGAAGACGTCGTTGTTGCGGCCGCCGTCCAGTGGGTGCAGCCCGAGTTCGTCGAGCGAGGCGGCCAGTGCGTCGGCTCCGGCCGCCCGCGCGGTGCGCAGGGCGTTGAGCAGGTCGGCGGGGGCGGTGTGCTCGTGGTGGCTGGCGAACGTGGTCATCGTTTCGGACTCTCGGTTTCGGCGCGGCGCAGACGGACGGGGCCTGGCGTGGCCAGCGTAGGAGACGGGCTGGGCAGTTTCTTGGTGCCCCGCACACGAACCCAGGTCGATGTCGCCCGGCCGGCTGAGCTGACCCAGGGCGGCGTGAACGGCGAGGTGAATGCCGACCGGGTCGAGGTCGGCGGCATCGAGGACGGTGAGCTGGGGGTCTCGTTCGGCGAGCAGTGCGTAGGCGTGGTCGACCCAGGCGAGGTGTGCGCGTTGTTCGCCGGTGAACGCGGGACGGTGGTCTCCCCCGCGTTCACCGGCGCGACGGGCAGCGACCGCGGGGGGCATCCGCAGCCACAGCGCTCGGGTGGTGCGCGGCCCGGCCAGGGCTGTGATGGAGCTCAACCAGTCGAGGGCGACCTGGGCGGGTGCGCGGTGCTGGCGGAGGAGGGCGGCGATCGCGTAGGAGGCCATCGTGTGGATGCCGCGGTCTTCGATCACGATCGCGGATGGGTTCTCGGCCAGCGCCGGATCGAGGACGGTGGCGACGAGGTCAGCGCGGATGGCGGCGGTGATCATGGTGTCGGTGATGGCGTCGCCGCTGCGCAGGAAGGGGTCTCCGCTGGTGCGGAGCAGGTCGACGAGGGCGGCTGCGACGGGGTCGGTGTCCAGGGTGGCCAGGTCGGGCAGGACGGTGGCGTGGTGGCCATTGGATTCAAGGCACCTCGCGAGCATCCGGCTCTGTGTGCTCTTGCCTGCTCCGGGCAGGCCTTCGAACGTGATCAGCACGCCACGACCTCCTCGCCGGTGAAGCCGTTGATCGCGCTCGCACGCTGGACGATGTCGAGAATGTCCTCGATCAGTGCGGGGGCTACGGCGATGGTGCAACGCGAGGCTGTGGTGTGGTCGGTGCCGTCGAGATCGGTCACGTGGGCGCCGGCTTCGCGGGCGATGACGGCTCCGGCGGCCATGTCCCAGGTGCGGTTGCCGAGGGTGATCGACGCGCCGAGGGCGGAGTCGGCCAGCAGCGCGAGGTCGGCCGCGGCAGATCCGAGCATCCGGATGCGTTGCGCGCGGGGGGCGAGATCGGCCTGGATCGCCAGCATCGTCGCGTTGCGGGGGCCGGCGTCGGGTCCGGTGCCGTAGTCGCCGAGCGCGACGATCGCCTCATCCAGCCGGTCCGGGCCGGCGATGCGGAGCGGGCGGCCGTCCCGGCAGGCGCCGAGGCCGTCCGCCGCCCAGTACGTGCGGCTGAGCTGGGGCAGGGCGATAACCCCGAGCAGAGGATCCTCGTCGACGACCAGGGCGAGGGAGATACCGGTCAGCGGGATGTCGTGGGTGAAGTTGGCGGTGCCGTCGACCGGGTCGATGACCCAGCGGGTGCCGCTGGTCGGGCCGCCTTCTTCTTCGCCTTGAACACCGATTCCCGGCGTGGCGCGGCTCAGCTCGTCGCGCAGGATCCGTTCGATGGCGAGATCGACGTCGGTGGCCATGTCCCGGTCGCCTTTGCCGGTGCAGGTGCGGGGGCGGTGGGTGCGGAGGAACTCCGCTCCGCGCTCGACGGTCGCCTGCGCGATCAGCAGCAGTCCTAGCAGTTCGGTGGTCACGAGGTCTCCACGGTGGTCGGGACCGGCAGACGGATCCCGGCGTCGGACAGAGCGAGGATGTCCAGGTGGCGCAGGACGATGTCGAGGTTGGTCGCGACGGAATTTCCGGTGTCCAGCAGCAGTTTCGGGCCGGTAATCGGCACGGCGGCGGCGGCGAGTTCCCGGTGCAGCTGCGGGGTGCGATTGGCCGCTGGGTGTCGGCCGTGCTGGTGATCGACGGCCAGCCGGACGTGAGCGACGTCGGCCGGGCAGACGCACTCGAGCAGCAGCAGGGGTTGCCGGTGCGTCGCGGCAAAGGACCGCAGGTGCTCCACCTGACCGGGGCCTAGCCAGGTCCGCCCGTCGAGCACGACCGTCGTGGCGGGAGCACGCAGCCACTGCCAGACCGCGGTGGCGAACAGGACCTGGACGCAGTGGTCGTCCTGGTCGCGGGTGTAGGCGGTGTGCTCGGTGCCGAACAGCGCGTGCCGGACGGCATCCTTGCGCAGCAACAGCGCACCGGGGATGTGGCTGGTGAGCTGCTCGGCCAGCGTGGTCTTGCCGACGCCGGGCAGTCCGGCCAAGGCGATGATCATCGGCGCTGCTCCTCGTCTACGGGGATGTGGGACGGGTCGGCGGGCAGCAGCGGCCACTGCGAGCGCAGCACCGACCAGCCGGCGAGGACGGCGGCGTGGTGCGGTGGGGGCGGCGGACTCGCACGGACCTGGCGGATCGCGTCGGCGGCGAGCGCCCAGCGCGGCCTGGCCGCGAGCCGGGCCAGCGTGTGGTTGACCGCGTCCGACGGCGCGAGAACAGGCAGTCGATGGTCGTGCGGAGGAACGGTGATCCCGATGCGGCGGGCCAGCAGGCCGCGGACGTCGTCGTCGGCGCCGCCGTGCGGCAGGGTCGTGCACAGGTCGACGACGATGAGCGGGACGATCGGGTCGCCGGTCTGCCGCGTCCAGGTCCCGTCGTCCCGGCTGGGCTGGTAGCCCTGGGCGCGGAGGACGGCGCATGTGCGTTCGGTGTCGCCGGGCGCGATGAGCAGATCGATGTCACTGAACTGGCGGGCGCCGGTGCTGGCGTAGAGGGAGTGCTCCACGCTGAGCCCCCCGAGCACTACGGCGGCTACGCCGGCGGTGCGCAACGCGGCGGTGTCGGCGAGCGCGGCCACGCGGCAGGCGTAGGTCTTGTACCGGTTGGTGCGCAGCGTGCTGTCGAGGAACCGCCTCACCGTGCGATCCAGCTCGGGAATGGGGTGGTCGTGCAGGTACGCGGCCAGCAGGCAGAGCGTCTTTGACCGCACTGATTGCTCAAGCACCGCGCCCAGTTCGGCGACCACGGCACGGGCGATCGTCTCGTGGCTGTCGGCGCCGGTGCCCCAGCACAAGGCCCGGACGGCGTCCTCGGCGAGGCGGCCTGCCCGTCGGTCGGTCATCCCCGACCACCCGGCCCGGCCACTCGGGCCGCGGCGTGGTCGAGCAGGCCGGCCACGCGGGCTGCCAGCGCCGCGGGCGAGTCGGTGACCGGGATCCGAACACACGGCACGGTTCGAGCGAGCCGGTCCGCGACGGCGGTGAGGGCGAGCGCGGTCCGATCTCGGTCGGGCGGCAGCAGCCAGTGGTTGCGGTGCGAGGTGGCGCGGGTGACCGGGTCGTGCATGAAGAACTGGGTGCGTACCAAGACGTCGCGGACTTCGGCCGACGGCACCGGCTCGGCCGGGAGATCGCTGACGCTGCGGTAGGGCCAGAGCATCAGCGTGGGGCGGAGCTCGCCGAGCAGCCGCATGTCGGGCAGCACAGTCCGTAGCTCGCCCGGCTCGATTGCGATCTTGCCGCTGGGCGCGGGGCCGGCAGGGCGGTTTAGCTGCTGTTCGGCGGGCAGGAACCTGGTCATCCCCGGTACGGCGCGCAGCGTGCTGGCGGTGGCGCGCAGATGCATCGGCCAGGCATAGCCGACCGTGCCGTCGCCGTCGCGGCGGAGCAGGAGCCGGTCGTTGGTGACGAAGTCCCCGCCCATCAGCCGAAGGATGCTCAGGAGGGTGGTGGTCTTGCCCGCGCCCTTCGGCCCGGCGATCAGCAGGCCGTGGTCGGCGCGTACGAGGGCGGCGGTGTGCGCATAGACCGCGTCGTGCTCCAGAAGTTGGGCGGTCATGGCCTGCCGCACAAGTCGGACGGCGAAGAACCGCGCGGAGTCCAGGTTGCCGGCGTGCACGGTGACCGACCCGGCCATGTGGTCGAGGTGCACGAGGGCGGCGTGGTCGCGGATCCAGAACGCACGGCCGCCGCGCAGGTCGATCGACCGGGCGTTCAGGTTCGGCCCGATGTCGCGGTCCTCGGCGTCGGCGAACAGGGCGTCGGCGCCGGACTGGTCGACGGACACGCCGGTGTGCAGAGTGACGGTCCATCGGCTGGCTGCGGTCCCGGTGCGCGCGTAGGAGTAGAGCGTGGTCTCCGCGTCCTTGACCAGCTCGCTGCGGTCGGCGCGCAGGGTCACGCTGGCCGCTCCCTGGACGAAGCGGCGCGTCGCGCGAGCGGGTGCTGCACAGCCGATCAGCGGCCGG
Source organism: Amycolatopsis sp. AA4 (assembly GCF_002796545.1). Classification (GTDB taxonomy): domain Bacteria; phylum Actinomycetota; class Actinomycetes; order Mycobacteriales; family Pseudonocardiaceae; genus Amycolatopsis. Next base: position 26,444 of record NZ_CP024895.1, on the reverse strand, counting down.
ATCGGACAGGAGGCATCGGCCGGCGCAGGTTGGCGCTTGCGCGAGCTGGTCATGACGCCGCCGCGGGGACGGGGCGACGGCCGAAATGCGCGGCGTGCTCCTGCAAGCGGGTCAGTTCGGCGGCCGGGGCGTGGCGGTAGAGCGCGGCTAGCCCCGAGGGCATCAGCAGCGCCTCGGCCCAGTTCGGGAACTCGCCGCGCCGCAAAGGTCGTTCGCTGAGCTCGCGGCTGGAGCCGACCGCGGCGATCTCCGACGCCGTGCGCGCGATGGTCAGCTCGGGCGCAGGCGCCGCCCGGTACTTCAGGTCGCTGTCGGCCGCCTCCCGGCTGGTGTGTCCGGCCAGCAGGTCGGCGACGTCGGTGTAGATGTTGAACACCGCCGCCGGCGCGTCGAGCACGACGGTCAGGTGCCAGGCACCGAACGGGATGACGACGTGATCACCCGCCTCGCACACGTGATAGTCCATTGTGGAGTTGCCGTCGTCGTCGATGTTGGTGTGCAGCATGAGAACCCTGCCGAACAGGCACTGGAAGATCTCGACCTGGGCCGGGGTGTTCCAGTGGCCGAGCGACCGGCCGAGTTCCGGACCGTGACCGAGGTTCGCCGCGGTGTAGACAACGAGGTCGGCGAACCAGGCACGCGTGCCTTCCGCGACGTCAGCCGGCTGGCTGGTCTTGGGCCGGGGCGCGGCGATGTCGCGATAGGCGAGGTAGAGCTGCGGGTCGACGCCGCGAGTGAGCGTTGCGCGCGCCTCGTCCCTGTGGGCCAGGTAGACCGATCCGTCGGCGTCGGCGCCCGTCAGCAGGTCGCGCAGGTGCCGAGCGCGGCCTTCGCGCGCTGCTGCCGCGACGAGCAGGTCCAGGCCGCCGGGCGGCAGCGGGCACGGGGAGACGCGGGCCGGGGGGATGTCCAGCGGCGTGATCATCAAGCGGGTTCCTCGGATCGGCGGGTTCAGGAGCAGGCGGCCAGGACGGCGGTCGGCATCTGGTCGAGGCTGGTGATGGCACGCACGCCGGCGGGGCAGGGTTCTCCGCGCGGGTTGAACAGCACCGCGCGACATCCGGCGTTCAGCGCGCCGTGGATGTCGGTGGTCAGGCTGTTGCCGACGTGCACGACCCGGTCGAGGTCCGCGCCTGCGGCGGCGGCGACCGCGGCGAACATCTCCCGGCGAGGCTTGGCCAGCCCGACGTCGGAGGAGAAGACGGTGTCGTCGAACAGGGTGGTCAGGTCGTGGTCGTCGAGGATGAGCCGGGACACCGACGCCGGAGTGGCCAGGGTGTTGGAGGTCAGCACGAGCCGAGCTCCGGCCTGCCTCAGTGCCCAGAGGGCGCCGTGCGCGCCGGGGATGAGGTCGGGGCAGGCTCGCAGGACCGCGTGGGTGTGCGGGACGAGCAGAGTGTCGACCAGCCGCGTGTCCAGGGGCAGCCCCATGACCGTGAGCATCTGCTCGACTTGGGCGCGCACCGGAGGTTGTTCGCCGGTCGTGCGTTGACGTCGCTGGGTTTCCGCCCGCACGGCGAGGATTGCTTCACGGACCTTGCCGTCGGGTAGGTCGTGGCCGAACTCGACGAGCACGGTCTCGAACTCGCGAATCCGCCAGGCGGCTTCGGCCTCGCGATCGCCGTAGGTGATCAGCGTCCCCCACAGGTCGACGCTGACCACCCAACCCTCCAAGGGATCCGCCGCCGCCTGTGTCACGTCCGCACCTCGACGCGCTCTCCGTCGACCGCCGCGTCACCCCGCCGGCGGTGAAGCCAGGCGGTAGTGGCGGCGAGGTCCTTGCTGCCCAACAACAACGACCCGACGACCACAGCGTCGGCGCCCGCGTCGGCGAGATCGGGAACGGTGTTCTCGCGGATGCCGCCGTCGGCAATGACCGGAAGCTGGTCTCGGCCGGTGCGGGCGGCCAGCGCCCTCAGCTGCCGGACACGGTTCGGCGCGACCGGGTCCATCGCGGTGCCCTTGGTGCCCAACGGCGTGCCGATGAGAACCACGAAGTCGACGTCGTCGAGGTACGCCCCCACCGTGTCGACGGGCGTGTCCAGGCGCAGCGCGAGGCCGGCGGCACCGCCCCGTGCCCGGACCGCTTGCAGGGCGGCGACGACGTCGTCGGCTTCCGCGTGTACCGACAGCAGGTCCGCTCCGGCGCGGGCGAAGTCCTCGACCAAGGGCAGGGCCTGCTCGGCCATGACGTGGACGTGGAACGGCACCTGTGTGTGCGAGCGCAGCGCCGCGACGAGGTCGGGGAAGAACAGCGGACTCGGCACGAACCGGGTGTCGGAGGCGTCGATGTGGAAGACGTCGGCGTAGGGGGCCAGCCGGGCGACCTCCGCGCCGAGATCGGCCAGGTCGGCCGACCACAGCGACACCTCGACCGCGAGCCGGTCGCGCGGGTACAGGTCAGCCAGCGGCAGCATTGCGGACCACCTGGGTGTCGGTGGAAACGGGGAAGCGGGCGCGGCAGTGCTCGACGGAGCTGGTGATCAGCTTCAGCACCTCGGCGGAGTCGTCCTCGAACCGCGGGTAGACCTCCAGGATCACCGAGATGTCGGCCAGGTCGTTGTCGGTCAGGCAGGTCGCGAGTGCGCCGACGTCGAATGTGCCCTGCGGGTGCGGCCAGCCCCAGTGCGGGTCGCCGCGGCCGTCGGTGTTGTCCAGGTGGATCTGCCGGATGCGCGGGCCGAGGTTGTGGATCCAGCTCTCGATCCCGGCGTCGGCGCCGTGCAGCCGCTTAAACAGCGCGTGTCCGGTGTCCAGCGTGAGTCCCACGTTGTCGACCCCGCGCCCGCGCAATGTGTTCAGCAGGGTCTGGCAGTGGTCGATGGAGGCCGGGTACTCCCGCAGGATCGGGGTCGGCTCGACCAGCAGCTCGCGCACTCCGACCTCGGTGGCGCGGCGGGCGAGTCGTTCGAGGTGGTCGACGAGTTCGTCCTGGCGGTCGGCTCGGCGGTCGGGGTCGGCGGCGTCGGCCTCGCTGATCGTGCCCATCGGGCCGCCGACGGCCGGAGCGCCGAGTTCGGCGGTGAGGTCGATGGCGCGTTGCCACCAGGTCAGGGCGGCGGCGCGGGCGTCGGCGTCCGGGTCGAGCAGGCCGCTGGGCACGTAGTGCGCCAGACCGACGAAGCACGAGTCGATGATCAGGTTGTGGGCCGCGGCGGCGTCGCGAACTCGGCGGGCCAGCCGGGCGCGCTGCTCGTCGGGCCACCAGGGGTCGAGCAGGTCGAAGGTGAACTGCACCCGGTCGAGGCCGAGGTCTTCGCGGACGAAGGCGGCCCAGCGTTCCGGTTCGGGCATCCTTTTGACGGCGAAGCAGAGGTTGATGCCCAGGGGCATGGCGGAGCTCCTTGTCGGATCGGTGGTGAGGCCAAGCAGAGGGATTCGGTCAGTGGGTGGGCGCAAGCGCGTCGAGGTGGGCGCGCAGCAGAGCGCTGAGCTCGTCGATCGAGTGGGCGATACCGCCGTTGAGCGAGTAGTCGATCATCAGGTTGTTGGAGTCGGTGCCGCCGAAGCGGCGCGAGTCGGTCTGCACGCCGAAGCAGTCGGCGCCGCGGGCGCGGGCCATGCCGAGTTCCACGCAGCCGCCCTCGTCCGGGACGCGGCCGTCGAGGATGAACACGAAGATCGGGCATTCGGCGATCGCGGCGCAGTCCAGGTCGTAGAGCCGGCGCCGGACGGTGTCTTCGTCCAGGCCCTGGCGGACCAGCGGGGCGGCTTCGCCGCCGTCGCGCTGGGGCAGAAAGGTGGCGAGGCCGAGGGCGCGGACCGCGGCGTCGACCTGGATGTTGAATGCCTTCTCCGCGTCGCAGAACAGCGGTGCGGCGATGTATGCCTTCATGGAGATGCTCCTCGATCGAGGGTCGGCAGGGTTGGTCAGCTCGCCACGGCCGCCCCGACGGTGGCCAGCGCGGTGAAGAACTCATGAGCCCGGTGGTCGGGGTATCGGCCATCGCGCATGGCCGGGATGTAGAACTCTCGGACCCGATCCCAGGTCCAGGGCTGCTGCTCGAACTCGGCTTCGACGCCGTTGTTGGCAAGGGACGTCCAGCGGCGCAGGCAACTGGGGCACCGGCCGCAGTGCGTGGTGCTGCCGTCGGTGCGGCTGCAGGAGAAGGTCAGCAGCAGGTGATCGACCGGCAGGCCCTGCGCCAGGTACCAGGCGATGATCTCGGTCTTGGTCATGTTCCAGAACGGGCTGTCGACCCGGACCGGTTGTTCGGAGAAACGGGCGATGAACCGGCCCATGTCGGCGAACGCCTCGCGGCTCTTGTCGAGGGTGTGGTCGCCCTTGACGCCGATGCACCACACCACTTCCGCCCGGTTGGCCGCGAGCATCGCCAGGTGCACGTTGCGCAGCGGAATGATCGCGTCCTCAGCCTCCCACGCCCCGAGCCGGAGTTCCTCGCTGATCTCGACCTCGATGCCGGCGGCGTCGGCGAGCGCGGCGATGGCGGCGCGTTCCTGGCTGGCGTAGCGGTGACCGAGGTCGAAGTACAGGCCCGGTGGGCAGCCGAGGTAGTGCCAGGCGGGGTAGGAGTCCAGCCCGGCGGAGAACAGTAGGACCTCGGGGATCCGGGTCTCGGTCATCGCGATGCTCCTGTCTGAGTGTGCAGCACGGGCGAGAGCAGTTCGTCGATCTCGGCGAGCACGCTCGGCGTGGTGCGGGTGCCGACCCGGATTCGCCGGATGCGGTCGGGGAGGGCATTGGCGAGCAAGCGGTAGGCGTGGCTGTAGCGAGGCAGGAACAACAGCCGCTCCACCGAGCCGGGGCTGCCGCCGCCGCGGCCTCGGGCTATGGCGCGTTCGCGGGCCAGCGGCCAGGGCATGTCCAGCCATAGCGCGACGTCTGGATGCAAGAACCACGGAGCGGCGACCGCTCGAACCTGCTCCAGCAGCAACATCGGGTCCAGGTCGGGGTGTTGTTCGCACAACACCGCCAGGGCGTAGGCGAGCTTGGAATACACGCCGTGGTCGATGACGACGACGTCATGCTCGGCCAGCACCGGCCGGTAAAGGACGCGGTGGTTATAGGACTCCCGACACAACCGCAGCAGGACGTCGACCGTGGCATGGTGCGCCGCGGCGTAGCCGCCAAGACCGTCGCGGCGACGCAGCGGCGCGGTGTCGAGCATGTCCGACAGGCGTTCAACGACGCCGTGACGGGGCCCGTAGTGCATGACCCGTGTCGAAAACCCTGCGGCGGTCAGCCGCTCGCCCAGCGCGGTGGCCGTCGTGGTTTTTCCAGTGCCCCAGATTCCCTCAACGGTGATCAACACACCGCGGACGGCCTCGTAGGGTGGCGGGTCGGCTCGGCCGGCGACAAGGTCAGCGGCCACGCTGGTCTCCCCAGACGAGCACGTGCAGCCGCGTGGTCAGGTGGAAGCCCCGCTCGATGGCCGGTTCAGCGATCTCGGCCAGCCTCCTCGTGACCTCCTCGGCGGTCCGGCCTTCGGGCATCACGTACACCGGTGCCAGATCGTGGTCGGCGACGAGCTCGGTGATCTCGTCGAGGTCGGCGATGCTGGAGACGACGAACTTGAAGACGGCCAGCCCGCTGGCCGCGAAGTGGCCGAGCACCCGGCCTTTGATCCGCTTCGAGATCGGCATCCCCGCGCCGAAGCTCGACAGCTTCGGCGACACGTTGAACCGGGTGACCCAGGCGAGCAGGTCCGGCGCGGGCACGATCGTGCCGTTGGTCTCGACCTCCACCTCCAGCCCAGCGTCCGCGAGCCCCTGCGCGAGGGCGGTAAGGCTGCGCTGCTGCATGAGCGGCTCGCCGCCGGTGATCACCACGAGATCGACCGACTGCACCGTCACCCAGGCCAGCAGGTCGCTGATCGAAGCGACGGTGCCTTCGGCGTCCAAGTCGAACCGTGTGCGGTCCCAGGTGTAGGGAGTGTCGCAGTTCTTGCAGGTCAGATTGCAGTTCATCAGCCGGATGAACACCGCGCGGCGCCCGATCGACGGACCTTCGCCCTGCACGGTCGGACCGAACCTCTCCGCGACGAGCAGTTCGTCGTCGGCCAGCGTGATCGTCATTGACCGCTCCGCTCGTCCTGGGCGAACTCGGCCCATCGGCGCGGCGACTCCCAGACGCGAACAGCCTGGACCGCGGCGGCCTCTCGTGCGTCGGCTTGGCTGAGGGTCCAGGCACACAGGTGCTCGGCAAGCAGTTCCGACGTCGGCTGGAGCTCAAGCACGGCGTTCAGGTCGCGGTGGTCCAGGTAACGGTCGAGGTACTCGGCAAGCCGTGAGCGGAGCCTGGCACGGCGGCGAGGGCTCGTCTGCTGGTCCAGCCGGAGGTCCACCCGATATGAGTGGCCGTGCGGCCGGCCGCACTTGTGTCCTTCCGGCAGGCCCTCCAGGTGGTGCGCCGCCTCGAAGGCGAACGGCTCGTCGTCGACGTGCCGATGCGCCCCCGTCGCTGCGCCGAGGCCAACGCGGACGGCGCGGAGCTGTTTCCCGCGCTCGGGCGGCATGTGGGCCAGGAACCACGCGGTGATGTGCTGGGCGAGCGCGTCGGTGGTGGTGTCGAACGTGAACAAGGCGTTGAGGTCGCGGTGGTCCAGTTCGCGCTTGAGGTACTCGCCGACGGGGGCGAGTTCGGCGTAGTCCGCCACGAAACCGGGTGCCCGCAGTTCGGTGTCGGTGAGCTCGACCTCGACGGTGAAGGTATGGCCGTGGGGACGCCCGGCCTTGTTCTCGGTCGCGGGCGGATTGGCGAGGTGATGCGCCGCGGCGAACGAGAAGCTGCCGTCGCCGATGCAGTAGCGGCCCCGAGCCAGGTCGCTCGCCGCGACTCGGGTTGAGCTCTCTGGGTGGGGCCTCACGGTCCGTCCTCTCGTTGCCTGCTGCCCTGGGGACCAGCTCATGGAATCGCGGCGCGGATCGCGGCGGGAGGGCTCACGAGGGGGCTCACGAATCACATGGCGTGTGGCGGCTTGCGCTCCCAGCCGGTCTGACGGGCGACGAGGTGGATGGGCAGGCAGTGCGGCAGCCGTACGCGCACTTCAGTGCCAACCTGCGCGCGGCCCGGCGTGTTCGCCGACGCAATCCGCGCGTCGAGCGCCATATCGGCGGCGACGCGTGCGATGAAGTCCCAGGTCGGTCGCATCTCGGCGAGAACCGCGGGGTGCCGCCGGAGTTCGTCAGCGGGATGCCGGAATGCCCATGCTTCCGGACGGCGTTGCTCGACCTCGAACCAGCGGTCCGGATCAGAATCGTCAGGAAAGGCGTGCTCGAACCTGACAGACTCCGCTTGCTGGCTGCTGAGACGAAACACTGCGAAATGGCCTTCGCCGTCGATTTCGCGGAGTGACTGTGCCAGCAGATCGGCGTTCCGAGCGAGGACGTCATCGCGGATGATGCTCGCCCGTTCGTCGATGCGTTTTCGACACCATTCCTCGCTGGCGGTGAACACGAGAGGGATCGTAGGCGTCTCAAATGTCGCTGCCACGTCGAGGAGTTCCGCGCGCTGATCACTGCGGAGGTTTGTGGAGTCGACCACGGTCGTGACTCTGTTTCGCAGACGCTGCCCGAGCATTTCGAGCAGCTGCTTGCGCGCTGCGGAGCTGTTCGACTGACTGGCCGGGTCGTTGCACAATCGGGCGCGAAACTCATCCATCGAGAGGATCTCGGCCGGCGCGAAGTGCCGGTGCGCGAAGGTGCTCTTGCCGCTCCCCTGCAAGCCGACAAGAACAATCAGGACTGGATTGGGGAGGCTTATTTCAAATGGGTCCAAGTGCGGCATGATCGGGTTCTTTCCGTGCTCGGGCTGCGTATATTTCGCTCCGTGCCCGATGCGCTAGTCCGGCCACGCCGGGTTCGGTGCGCCAGCGTGACATCCGGGCGATCAGGGCGTGGAGGTAGTCCACGGCGCGGGCCGAGCTGACAACGGCGAGCGTGGACACGGCGCGGTGGCCGTGGTCCAGAGCGTGTTCGAGGTCCGGCTGGTGCCCCTGCAGGTAGGTGCTGCCGAGGACGCTTTGGCGGATGGCGTACGCCCGGGCGAAAGTGTCGGCAGGCATGGCAGCTAATTCGCCCCAGCGTTGTGCCTCGCGCGGCCGGCCGAGATCTCGGTGGATCTCGATGGCGTCCGAGGCGAGTCGATGCTCGTCGAAGAAGTCGATCCAGGTCGGGTCGTCGCCGGTGCAGGAGCGTGCGGCGTCGAGCAGACGCTCGGCCATGCCGAGTGCGCGGTCAGCCATGCGCGCGTTGCCGCTGCGCGCCCAGATTCGGGCCTCGATCAGCTTGAAGAAGCCCTTCACGCGCGGCGTGGCATGCCCGCCGACGCGGTGGAACGCGCTGTCGGCCATGTCGATCGCGTCGTCGTGGAACCCGCCGAGACTGCACTGCAGGGCCATGCAGGTCAGCACGTAGCCGCCGAGCTGGACGTCCCCCGCGGCGCGGGCTTGACGCAGCGCCTGGATGTAGTGCCGTTGGGCGCTGGCGTGGTCGCCATTGTCGAACGCGGTCCATCCGGCGAGCCGGGCGAGTTGCGCCGTGGCGGTGAACAGCCGGCGCCCGACGACGTCGCTGTAGGAGCCGTGCAACAGCGGAGCGGCTCGTTCCTTCAAACAAACGGCGAGCTGCGATGTTCGCCAGTTCCCGCCCCCGTAGCGCGAATCCCACCGCCGCGCCTGCTCGGCTGTTTCGAGCAGTTCGACGACGTCGGCGTTTCCGACGCTTCGGAAGGCCGCAGGTGACTGGGAGGCTGCGCTGTCGTCAGCCGGGAGCGCCAACCAGCGACGAACCGGTGTGTTGTAGTTGATGACGGCGACCCCGGGCCCGCGCAGGAGGTCGCCGCGATCGACTTGGCTCCAGAGCCGGGTTGCGACTTGGACAGCGGTGCCGAGCTCGCGCGGGAACTCCAGCCCGGTGTCGGAGTCGACGCCAGGATCGTGATCAAGGTCGATCTCGGCCAAGCTGACCGGTCGCCCGAGCCGTTCTTCCAAGACCTGGGCGACCAGCGGCCGGACAGCCTGCGCCGGGAGAGTCCCCCTCTTCATCCAGTTCGTCCAGCTGGTGTGGGTGTAATGCGTCTCCAGACCGGCGGTCTCCGCGAGCTGGTTGAGCCGGAACGCCAGCGACTTCTTCGCCGCACCAGACACCTCGACCAGACGGGTCAGGGCGAGGTTGGGCCGCCGCGTCGCGCTCATCGACTGCGGCGGGACGGCCGCTCCCGCAAGCGGAATTCACCGGGCTGGTCAGCGTTCGCAGGGTGGTGCTCGAAGCGGGCCGACCCTGCAGCGCTCGACAGGTCGGCGGTCTGCTCCGGGTTGACCGCCTCGATCGCGGTGGGCATGAGCTTCGGCCTCCTTCCCCGCCGCCGCGGCCGGTGGCCGGCAGGCTGACTCCGGCCAGTCCAGGACTCAGGTGCGCTTCTTGCTGGCTGGCCGCCTCGACGAAGTTCGTGACCTGCGTCCTCACCGGAATGCATTCGACGTAGAGAAAGCGGCGACCACGGCGCAGGCAGCGTGAAAGTCGCTCATCCGCGCACGCTCGCCGGAGGCGCGCGACGGCGCGTCCGACGAACAGGGCACCCTCGTCGGAGGTCGCTGTCGCCGATCAGGTCAGAGGTCAACTCCGGCTGCATGTCGAATCTTCCAGCATGGGCCGGGGTCGGCAGTGCCCGCTCAGACAGCCTGCACCGCACCGGTCGGCAATGTCCGAGCTCGTCACGACAGAGGCTCGCGGCGGCGAGCTCGAGCGTTTCTGTCGGGCACGTCCAGTCTTCGTGCGGTAGGCCGGGAGGACGGGATCACCGGAGCACTCCGGCGGGATCGAAGCCGGCGAGGATGTGCCATTCGGGGCGAGGTTCGACCAGCGCCCGGTACATCAAGCGCAGCCCGGAGAACTCGTCGCGGCCGTGCAGCCACCGGCGGTTGTTCACCGCGTACCCGGCCCCGGCCTCGAGGCTGAAAGTGATCGTGTGCCGCTCGATGGCAGCGCGCAGGGCGGGCAGCCATCGCTTGGTCTCCGGAGAGAACTGGGCGTGCTTGTCCAGGCGCAGCCGCAGGCCGACCGTCCCGTCGGGCCCGGTTTCGAAGACGTTGCCGACGTATCCGGCACTGAGGCCGAAGTACGCGCCGCGCGGTGCGCTCAGTCCGGCCAGCGCCTCGGGATCGGTGGTCGCGAGGTCGGAGTACACGGCCTGACCGTCGACGAGAACGCAGGCACCGCCGCTCGAAGCGGGGCAGGCGCAGGCCATCACCACCAGTTGCGGCGGCCGGGCCTTGTCGGAGCAGTCGGTGTGCGGGGCGAGGGCTTGGTTGGTGAACCCGGTGCGGCCCGCACCCGGTTGCTCCCCGCGGTCGGTGAGGACGGTGAGGCTGGTCGGGCCGCTGTCGCGGTGGGGCACCACGGTGCCCAGCCGGTCGGCGAGCCCGCGCAGCGCCCGGGGGCCGCGCACGTCGTCGAACAGGGCGACCCCGCGGCGCGCCAGCGCCGCGGCCAACTCGTCCACGCCGCCCGCGGCGGCCACGTCCACGCGGCACGCCGACAGCGGGTCGTCCGTGGGAGCGGCAAGCATCGCGGAGCCTCCTGAGCGAGAGTGAATTCGGTGTGCTCAGCAGACCCGACGCGACCGCCCGTCGTCCACTTACAGTTTGTAAACCCCGCTGGGCTGGCAGGATCGTGCGGCGCTGCTACGGTGCAGCCACACCCCGTTCGCATCCGTTCACGGTGGGAGACCCGTCCGATGGCCGAACCCCTCTACCCGGTGTCGATCAAGGGCGTGCTCGTCCGGGACGGGCGGGTGTTGTTGGTGCGCAACGAACGCGACGAGTGGGAACTGCCCGGCGGCCGGATCGAACCCGAAGAGACCCCCGAGCAGTGCGTGGCCCGGGAGATCGCGGAGGAAACCGGCCTGCGGGTCGACGTCGCGGAGATCCTCGACTCGTGGATCTACCACATCGACGCCGCGGACAAGGACGTGTTCGTCGCGACCTACGGGTGCACCACCGACTCCGACCGGGCCCCGGTGCTCAGCCACGAGCACAACCGGATCGCCGAATTCGCCGAGCACGACGTGCCCGACCTGCCGATGCCAGGCGGCTACAAACGCTCGATCGCCGCGTGGTTCGACCGCCTCCGCACTCTCCAGGCGACCAGGTAGCACCGCTGTGGCCGAGCGGTGCGAACGCTGCGGAACCGCCCTGGGCCGCTACGCCCAGCCCGGCGCCTGCCCCGCCTGCCGCGCCGGCGGCGCGGCGCTGACCGCGCCCGGGCCGAGGCTCGCACCCGGGGTCTGGCTGTGGTCCGACCCGGCTGCTGCGGCCGCCCTGTCGAGCGGGGACCTCGCGATCATCCTGCGCGCCTACCGCGCCGCGAACGGCCTGTCCCAAGCAGCGCTCGCCGCGCTGCTGGGTTACAGCAACTCCTACGTCGCGCTCATCGAAAGCCGCCGCCGCACCCCCCACGACGTCGCAGGCCGCCGCCACATCGCCCGCGCGCTCGGTCTTCCCTTCCACCTGCTCGGCGTCACCGACCCCGACGACGCCGACTTCGCCGCGCTCTGCCACTTCGGCGACGCGGTGGTCCGGCTCGCCGAGATCGCCCGCCAGTCAGGAAGGGTGGTTGAGGCGGTCAACGAACTCTGGCCCTTGGCCGCGAGGCTGGAAGCCCGCGCTGCCGAGGGCCGCCTCGAACGCGAGACCCTGCGGTTGCTCGCGTCAGCACGATTGGCGCTCGGGGTGTCCCTGGGCACCGTCCTGCCCGAGGAACGACTCACCGGCGCCGCGGTCTGGACCGGCAAAGCCCTCCTCCTCGCCCGCCACCTCGACGATGCACCGTTCCTGGCCCACACACTGCGCATGCACGGCAACGAGCTGCGCAAAGCCGGACGGCTCACCGCGGCCGTGGCCCGTCTCGAGCACGCTGCCGCCGTCTCCTGCGAGCCCGCGGGGCGCGGCTCCGCGCTCGCGCTGCTGGCCCGCGCCGCCGGCGACGCCGGGATGAGCGACACGTTCGACGCCGCCGTCGACGGCTGCCGACGGGCACTCGATTCCGGCGCCGAGCACGGGATGCTGCTCAACCCCTTCACCCTGCGCGAGATCCGCGCCCGCGGCCTGCTCGCCCTCGGCCGCCCCGGCGACGCGCTCCGCGTCCTGCGCTCCAGCGGCGCCGACGAGCCAGTCGCCCCGCAGTGGCGGGTGATCGAAAGCGTCACCACCGGAGAGGTCCTCGCCGCCGCAGGCGAGCGCGACGGCTCCGCCGAAGCCCTCCGCGCGGCCATCGCCACCGCCGAGCAGCGACGGCTTCCCCACCAGCTGCAGCGGGCGATCCGCGCCGCCCGCCGCGGCGGGCTGGATTCCGTCGTCGACACCGGCCTCGCCGCCCTACGGCGGCTGCGCGGCCTGCTCTCCCCTACCGCCTGAACCAGCCTGCCGTCGCCCGCGGCCCTTCCGCGCAACTGTGCGCAGTTGCGCGCAGGCACTCTCGCTCCGCGCGTGTGAGCGCACGGCTCCGCACCGGAACCAGGACGCCTGCTGCAGCTGCCCGGGAAAGCGCCGCTCGCGCCCGGGAAAGGCGTCCGAACATCGGTTACCGGTCGCCGCCTGCGCCGCCCACGTGGCAGTACCGCGCGGCCGACGACGAACCGGGTCTGCGCGAACGAATGGTCAACTGTCGGCGGCATGCGGCCCGCTCGCTCTGCTCCCGACAAGCAGGGCGGCATAGCCCGGCGGGACGTACGCCAGCAGGATCAGGTACTCGAGGTGGTGGCGGGCCAGCGCGAGGCAGACGATCGCGCCGGCGCTCACGGCCACGCGATCCACCCGATTCCGCAGTCCTTTTAGGACAGCTCTTCCGGCAGGGTCAGACGGTAGTCGGCGGTGTCCCCGTTGCCGCGATTGGCGAGCAGGCCGTCTTCGCGCGCCAGTTCGCCCATGCAGCTGATGACCGTCATCGCGGTGAACTGGTCGTACACGAGCGTCGCGGGTTCCTCGTCCTCCTCGAGATCCCGGTTCAGGACGCCGGCGACGTGGGTCCCGAAGAACTCGGGTGGGCTGAAATCCAGGATCACGCCGTCCTCGTCGGCCGCGGCGGCCAGCGCCTCCACCATGACCATCTTGACCATGCTCCGCCGCACTGCGAACGGGACTCCCGCCAAATACTCCCCCGGGGCGACGAACCGGACGCCGGGCCGGGCGTGCGCGGCGAGATCCCACGGCACACGCGACGGCCGCAGTTCACGCACGTTGTCAGCCATTCGGCAGCTCCCTTCGGAGTCGGCTCGGAACCGGCGAATCGCCAGGCACATGCCGACCAGGCTGCCGCAACGCGGTGACCGCACCTTCGCCGGGGCACGGCGCGCCAGTCGGGAACCGCCCTGGGCCGCTCGCCCAGGGCGCTGATGTCCTGGTCGCGCTCGGTGATTCGCCGTCGGAGGTGCCCGTTCCAGCTCGCCAGGTCGCAGCCAGAGCTCCCGTTCCAGCACGGCGGTAGCGCTGCTGCTCTTCGACGAACACAGCCACAGCCCTAGCCGGGAAGGCCCGGCCGAGAAGGCAACGCGTCGTCCGAACGACGGCCGTCCGCCGATGGAGACAGGCTGCGGATCGGGTCTCGATGACACACAGTGCGGACCGATCTGCGCGATTCAGCGAACCTTGTCCTCGACGCGATCACCGACGTGGGCGGGGATCACTCGGATCAGGCAGGCGCTTCTGCCGGACTCCGATCCTTCTCACCGGGGCGCGAACCGTCAGCGCTGCCCGGCGGCGCCGGCGCGGCAAGAGCAGCCCGACGTAGAGCGGTCCGACCGCCGCGGCGGCACCGCCGTAGACCGGGCCGATCGCCGGGCTCGCCGGGTGCATCGCCTGGAAGCCGAAAGCCGCATACACGCCGACGACCGCCGCGCCGACCAGCAGCGTCGCGCGCAGAGACCGCGGAGTCCGCGCATCCTTCGCCCGAAGCGCCCACAACCCGGCCAGCGAGGCCAGGTGCAGCGTCGCCGTTCCGACGTAGGCGATGACCGGCGTCATCGGGGCTTGCCCGTGGGTGAGCAGCCAGCCGATGTACAGGCTCGCCGCGACGCCGGACAGCACCACTGCCGCGGTGCTGACGATCAGCGATACCGCCGACAACCGGCCGGATTCGGTCGTGTCCATGAGCGGCCACAGTACGCACCGCCGGTCGGGTTCCTCGACCGAGTGAACCCCCGTGCCGTCCTGACCTCGCACGGCAGGGGCATCGCTCGTTGTCGTTGCCCCGCAACGCAAATCGTGCACACGACACGCGGGGTGCGGTTTCGGCGCGCCACGCCGTCCGCGGGTGGCGCGGCGATCGCGTCGTGAGGCAGGCTGTCGGCTCCGCCGCCGTCGGAGAGGAGCCCCGCACGCCATGACCGAACCCGCCTCGCCGCCCCTGCCCGTTCCCGGACCGGCGTGCTGGACGTGGGGACCGTCGAGGAAAGGGCTCGGCGGCTACGGCGGCACCTGCACGCACGGCCCGATGACGTTCGCCGTCACCGTGAACCGCCGCTACGACAACGGCTGGGAACTGCAGGCCGCCTGCACGCTCGCCGGGGTGAAGACAGCGACGCAGAGCTGGAAGGCCGACAGCCTGTCCTGCACCCCGGACGGCATCGTCTCCGAGGTCGCCGGACGCGATGTCCTGCGCCAGCTGGCCGGAACCACCCGCGCACGGATCGCCGATGCGGCCCGGCTCCTCGAAGAATTCGACGTCCTCCGTCGCGCCGGCGCGACGGAGGACGAGCGGCCCGGGTAGACGGATCAGGACGACTTAGTTGCCGCTTAAGCGGTAGCTGCGCCTGCCCGCTCGGTCCGCGGCACCGCCGCCCGCAACACCGTCACCGACCTGCTCACCCAGAACCGGGTCACCCTGCCCGACATCCAAGCCCTCGCCGCAGGTCGCCGGCAACAGCGACGCGATCCGCGCCTACGCCGGCGTGCTCGACCGCACCGCCGCCGATCCCGGCCCGGACCGGCCGCTGGACGACGCCGTCGGCGACGTGCTGGTTCCCCATGGCGTGCAGCGGAGCTGGCCGCCGTGCTCCAGGCAGGCCCGCACCTGGGAATGCCGGTCGGCGGCGATCATCAAGGTCGGGACGTACTGTCCGGCGGAGGCGGCGTCGCCGACGGCGGCCCTCTCGCTCCGGCCGTCCGTGTCGGCTACCTCTATCCGGTCGCCGACCGCCGAGGCCGAGACCCGGGCCCAGGCCGCCCCGCACTGGTCGCTGATCCGCAGTTCCAGGTAGGCCCGCCCGACCCGCAGGTCGGCGTAGGTCGCGGCGTCCACATCGCAGGCCGTGGGGTGCGCGTCCTGGCCGGTGCACTGGGAACCGCGGCAGCCGACGGTGTAGGCCGTCGATGCCGGCGGGACCGCGGAGGTGCCCAGGACGCCCTGGGGCAGGGCCGCCAACGCCGCAGCCCCGGCCGCGCACGCCGCCGTCGCGGCCAGCGCCCAGATCCGGCGGTCGCGACGGCGGCCGCGCGAAGCAGGCTGCCGCTGCCTGGCAGCCTGCTCCCGGGCAGCGGCCGTCGCGGCCCGGGGCGCGGCGTCGCGGCCGCTCCACCTGGCCTGAGCGCGTTCCCACAACGCCAGCGGCCGCCCGGTTTCCTCTCCTGCCAGCTGCGCGAGCGCAGACACGGCCTGCGCCGGCGGCAGCGCCTTGCCGTTGAGCCACCGCTCCCAGGAGGACTTGCTGAAGTTCGTCCTGTCGCCCAGCGTCGCCAGGCTCAGCCCCGAGCGGTCTTTGAACTCCCGCAGCACTCCCGCCAGGTACGCGGCCTCCGGGGCCAGCGACTCCGGCAGCGGCCGCCACCGCCCCCTCATCCGCGCAGCAGAACCCACGTCTGCGGCCCCACCTTCCCGTCGACCACCGCGCCGGCCGCCCGCTGAAAGTCCTTGACCGCTTGTTCGGTGCGTTCGCCGAACAAGCCGTCGACCCGCCCCGGATCCCTCCCGTGACGCTTGAGCAGGCACTGCACCTCGGCCACGTCCTCGCCGCCGAAATTGAGCACGACCAACTGGGTCGAAGCAGTGCTGTGCCCGGCATACCAGCGGCCGTCCCGGCTGGCGTAGTCGCAGGAGTACCCGGCCGGAGCCACCGCGACCCGAGCCGAGGGCGGCGGCGGACCGCCGGCAGCGGCGAGCCACGCCGCCGCTCCCCCCGCGGCCACAACCGCTCCGGCGGCCACCGCGATCCACGTCCGCCTCCGCCACACGCCAGGCGTCTGCCGATCCGCCGCCTCCGCGGCGGGCTCACGCTCCACGGCGGCGGCGGGCTCCGGTTCGGCCTGCGCCTGCTCGGCCAGCTCCCACAGCGCCAGCAGCCGCGCCCGGTCCGCTCCGGACAGCCCGACCGCCTCGGCGAAGGCCTCCACGACCGGTCGGGGCGGCACCGTCCGGGCGTTGAGACACCGCGTCCACGAGGACCTGCTGTAGGCGGTCCTGCGCGCCAACGCCACCGCGCTGATCCCGGCCTGGTCTTTCAGCTCCCGCAATCGGTCGACCAGGTCCCGCACCTGCGGTGCGGCAGCAGCGGGAAGCGGTTTCCACCGAGTCATCCGGCCCACCCGTCACGTCGACCCCGACACTCTCTATGCACTCTTCCCTTCCTCGGATTTACCCGAATCGAAGCGCGGATGGAAGCCGATTCAACCAGTCGGCGCCCGCGCGAAACCCTGCTTACCTGCGGGAGCCGTCCAAGAAATGTGTCGTCGAGTTTTGCATTCCCGCAGGTCAGCGCGCGGGACGTCCCACAGTGAACCGTTTCGACCGCCCGGTCTGGCGCTGTGTGCCGTGCGCTGCAGACGATGGAATCGCGATGCGGTCCCGCATCGACTCGCATCCCCGGAAAGGAAATTCAGAAATGATCGCACCCCAACGAATCGCTCTCGGGCTGGCCGCTCTGGCTCTCGGCAGCGGGCTTGCCGCGGCGAGCGGCGCCGCGGCGGTCGCTTCTCCAGCCACCCCCGCACCAGCCGCCGCCCCGGCGGACGCCAGCGCACCTACGCCCTTCGGATCGAAGTGCAAAGTGTGGGAAAAGACCGTCAACCGGTTCTCGGGATGGTGCGACGGCCGCGGACCGGCCAGCTACCGCGCGACCATTGCGTGCAGCGGCGGCGGCGGCGAGCACCAGGGCCAGTGGCGCTGGCTCGGCGATCGACGGGGATCCACCGCCTGGTGCGATCCCGGCCATTTCCGGGTCGCGAGCAGGTTCCAGTTCATGACCTGATCGGCGGCCCGCAGCGGTGCGGGGCCGACCCGATCGGATCCGCACCGCACCAGCCCGACCGCCGACCAGACCCCGACCGGCCCGGCGATGCCTGAGCGTCGTCAGCGCCAACCGGCACCTCGGGAAGCACCAACGGCCCCGCTTCTCCTCCTGCTACGAAAGGGACGGACCACCGCCATGAGCACCGTTTCGCGCAAGGCCGCAGCGATCGCGACATCCGCCGTTCTCTCCCTCGCGGTTTCCGCCACCGCAGGCGCGCAGCCAGCCGTTTCCGCACCGGCATCCGGCGACAACCAGCCGAGGACGTCCTCCACAGCCACTCTGTGGCTGCCGGACGGCAAACGGACGGCGGTCGTGTGGAAAACCTGGTACAGGAACGCAAACGGGAAGTACCACGGCCACTACGGCTTCAGCAGCGCCAGCCGCGGCGTGAGCGTCTACGCGGTCCTGTGGACGAGCAGCATGACCCGCTACCTTCCCGCCGAGGGCAAGCGCTATTCCTACTCCAACGAATCCACGGTCCAACTCTTCGCCTGCGACAACGACTACCCCAACGGCGAGGACTGCACGGCCACCTGGTAGCGCCTGCCGCCCATCGCCGGCCGCCGCGGCGGCGATCGCGACTCGCGAGATCGCATCGCAGCAACCCTGCCGGCGACCTCCTCTTTCGTCTGCGCCACCGGAATCTGAACCCCCATCCGAAGAGAAGGGGCACTGCCGAGGCAGGCCTCCCGGAGGCAGCTCCGCTGAGCCGCGCCGGCAGAACGAGGCGCTCAGCCGGCTTTCCGGTCCCGAGCGCCTCCGGCCGCACCACGTCGAAATAGGGACCTCAATCAAATCCGAACAAGAAAAAGGGGAAGAGAACATGCGCATCCACTGGAAAACGTGCCTGAGGGCTTCCGCTCTCGCCCTCGCCGGCGGTGCGATCCTCGCGCCGACGGCCGACGCTGCAGCCGGCAATGCCCCGACCATCCACGCACCCGCCGCGCATCCCGACAAGTACGAGCCCGAGTCGGTGGTCACCGACGCCAAGTGCAAGGGATGGATGAACACCGAGAAGCAGAAATACGACAGGTGGTACGCACAAGGACTCGTTCAGTCCTGGAACGGCCAGGTATGCCACATGATCCTCGAACGGCGCCACGACGGGGACCCGGCATGGACGATCGTCTCCGGCGAACACATCGTCCACGGCCTCGGCACCGCGGACAAGGACCACACAGGCTGGTACTACGACGACGCCGGATACCAGTCGCGGGTCTGCATCTTCAACGAAAGCGGTTCCAACACGTGGAAGTGCGGAAAGGGCATCTGACGATCTGCCGATCGACGGAATTCGCGCCGCTTTCGCCGGAGGGGAGGTGAGGACAGTCAGTGGTGTGCACGTCCGTACGGACGTGCACACCACTGACTGTCTCGTGGGCGAGTTCCGCGCTCGCATCCACTCCGGGACGGCGCTGAGGCAGGCTGCGACGAGGTGGTACAGCTTCTCGCCCCTGGCCGCCGATGACGCGGCCGGGGCAGCGGAACAGCTCGCGAAGCGCGGATCGCGCCACCTCGGCCGCGCGTACGGCTGGCCGCGAGCCAGCCTGACAAGACCGTCCCCGTGCGCCACAGTGGTGGCTGTGGGCCGCTTTCCGGATGCAGCCCGACGATACCCAGGAGGTCCTGCATGTCGACGCCCGCAGACCGCGACCAGAGCACAGCGAACGGCATCCGCCACGACGTCGTCGGCGACCGGGCGTCGGACACCCCGCGCGTCGGAGAGCCGGGCGGAGGACAAGGCCTCGAGCGCCTACGCCGGGCCTTGCTCGACCGCGGGGCGTCCACGCAGGAGATCGCCGAAATTCTCGCCAGGCGCCGGGGGCTGGGCGCGCTGTCGGCATGGCGGCACGCTCTGGGCTTGACCCGGGGCGAGGTGGCCGCCCGGTACAACGCCGTGGTTGCCCGCAATCCCGAGCGCGGCCGGACGGTCAGCGTCTTCGACCGCGGGCCGATGACCGCGGAACTCCTCGCCGTCATCGAAGCCGACGGGAACGAGGGGCGCGGCTTCCTCTCAAGAAAAGAAGCCGCGGTGTTCGCGGAGATATTCCAGACAGACCCCGAGACTCTGCGGTACGTCGACGCCCAGGCCGGGGAGATGATGAACGTTGCGAATGAGGGAGAATTGTCCCTGCGGCCCGGGGAACACCTGGTCTCGATCTACACCACGGCCGACGACGGAACGCCGTTGCAGGATGCCGTGGTGGACCTGCTCGAGACATGCGGGCTCGAGGCGGACCTGTGGGACATAGTGTTCCGCGGATCGTGGTTCCGGCGTTTCCGCGCACGGGCCCAGGACCACGCCGTGGCGGACAAACTCGCCGACCTCGCCGGCAAACTGGAGCGCGCCGCGGAACTCAAGTACATCGACACGCCGCGCTCCGAAAGCGACGTGCGGGAAGCGAACGCGGTCGCGCAGCTGCTGCAGCACACAGCCGCCGACGAGGAAGTGGTCATCTGCCTCAGCTCGGTCCTGTTCGTCAGGACACAAGGGACGGTCGTGGTGAAAGTCCTCAGCGAAAACGAGATCCGCGCGCTCAAGCAACACCCGCACCTGCTGAAAGCCCCCGCCGAGATCCTCGACAGCCTCGCGCGCCTGCAAAAACCGGCCCCGCTCGCGCCGGGACCGAACGAGCTGACGGCGACCTTGCCGCCGGGACAGGCCAACCGGCCGACGGGCTGACCGGACGCAATCGGCGCCGCCTTGCACCTGGCCCTCGACGAGCCCCGCGCGGGAGAACGACAAAGTCCCACTGTCGGCCGGTGCCAGGGAAGCTGACGGCCTGGTCGCCGTCGGCTACTGGCGAAACCGCGTATTCGACTATCGCCGGTTCGTCGGGGAGACGATGGCGTCTGGTCGCCTGGGGCGCGGCGATTCCCGCTGGTTCCGGCTCTCGCGGCGATTCCGGTGGCGGCGGCGGCAGCCGATTCCGTACAGCTCGTCCGCTTCTCCGGTCGAGCTGCCGGCGGCGCTGTGCCGGCGGAACGCCCTGATTGCGTGCGTCAATGCCGCGCGGTTGTCGTTGCGCTCTCCGGCATCCCAGGCGAGGTCGTGGTGAATCTGCGCTTGCAGCGGGACATCGTCGACGTGCTCCGCCAGCGCGGCGCCACGGCTGGTGCGGCGCCGAAGCCTTCCCGGCGAGCACGTCGTCCCCGCGCCGGCGCTCCGGCCGAGGACACGCTCCGACTACTCTTGGAGCACCGACAAGGGCGGCGGCAACCAGCGCGATTCACTGCGCAAACACAGCCCCGGTCGTCAAAGCCGGGCCAGCGGCGTTCGCCGTGTGGACTACACCACTCGCCACGAGACCCCGCCCGGCCGCGCACCGCCGGAAGACACGTAGTCGAGGACGGCCTGGTGCACCGTCGCCATAGGGACTTCCGCATTGCTCGGCACCGGACGTTCGTGGGTTTGATAGTCGTAGAGGACGTCTGTGGGCGAGGTCGCCCCGTTGTCGCTGATGACGCCCCGCTCGTTTCGGCCGCCCCCGGCCCAGCCGACGAACCCGCACTTGGCCGCGCGCACGCCGAACTGCAGGAGCGACGACCAGGTGCCCTCGCCGTCGCCCTTGAGCGCGATCTGGGCCATCAACCCGACTTTTTCGCTGGCCGATTCGGATACCATCCGCTCCAGCAGCTCGTCCGCCTGAGCGGGTGTCGTCACCACGAAACCCGCACCGGGCCCCGGGTCGTACCAGGCTTTTAACTCGCCACGGCTTAGCGCCTCCCCTGTAGGTCGGACGACCTCATCGACATCATCGACCACGCAGAACTTGTTCAATGACCACAGGTCAGGCACGCGTACTGATTCATCCGGGCCCTCCACGGAGCTGTCCTCGCTGCGGGAGGTGCACGATGAGGCGGCGGATGCCGCCGCCGACGAGGACAGGGGCAACAAGGAGTACGAAGCACAAGGAGAGATCTGGCCGTGATTCCCGACCTGCATCCCGACGCCGAAGCGTTCAGCGCGTGCAGGCGCCTGCCCGGCAACCGGCTGCGCGCTTACAGCGTCACCACCGCCGCCCGGGGCTGGCCCGGACTCGAGCAGTGCATCCGGCAGTGCCGTGCCACGGGGAAACTCGTCCCCGCCAGCTCGGACGCCTACGTCATGCTCGACGTCCTCGATGCCGAGGACAGCATCATCCAGGAATACGGAGTCCGCGACGCCGCCGCTTGGACCTGGATCAAACGAAAACTGCACTTCACCGTCGCCAGCGCCGATTGACACCCCCGCGATGATGCCGACCCCGTCGACGGGCAGCGACGCCCGTCGGGATACGCGAGAATCCCGCCACACGAGTGGTGCAGGGCTGGCCGAGCGGTGGTTCTTGCCCGGTCCCCGGCTCTTCGGAGCAGCGATGGCACAGGTCGGTCCCCCCGGCGAGCTGTGGCCCGAACCGAGGCCGAACGCTCGCGCGGGTCGGAATGCTCGGTTCCACGACCCGATGACGGAAGGCAGCCGCGGCCGCGGGGCGGAATCAGTCAGCCGGAGACCGGGCCGTCGAGCGCGGCATGCGGAGCCGTCGAACCGCCGCCGCGCTGACCGCGAGGCCCCCGCTGCCCGGCGACGGGTGTTGTGACCTGACCCGTTCGCGGTTGCCTTGCCCGGGTCGCACGTGGTCTTATGGACACATGTTGCAGTTACAAATGCACGGTTCTGCGGTTGTTACTGCACGCAGTGAGTGGTGAGGAGTGATGACCTGTGTCGACAACGCTGGCGGGGGCGAACGACCGTGCCGTCCTGATGACCGACGAGCGCGATCAGCGGCAGGCCGCCGAGGTGGTGCGTCGCCTGCCTGAGAAAGGCAGGGCGCTGTTCCGCGCGGAGGCGTCCGGGTCCGCGGTCGACGTGCCACCCGAGCTGTCGGCGATCATCGCGCAGGTGGTGCAGGCGGTGGCGGCCGGGCGTGCGGTGACGGTCAGTTCGCTGCCCGAGGAGCTGACGACCACCGAGGCGGCCAAGATCCTCGGCGTCTCGCGGCCGACGCTGATGCGCAAAATCGCGGCCGGCGAGATCCCGGCGCGCAAGGTCGGCACGCACACTCGGCTGCGGACGCGTGACGTGCTCGCCGAGCAGCGCGCACGGCGGCAGCGGCAGCTGGCCGCGTTCGAGGAGCTGCGCGCCCTGGAAGACGACTGACCCCATTGGCTCGCGCGGGCGGGACGTACTGTCCGCGCGAGCCAATGTATAGCCTGGCCCGGTGGCCGCCCTGCGAGTGTTCGTCGACGCCAACGTGCTCTACTCCCGGACCCTGCGCGACTGGCTGTGCCTGCTGCAGCTGGGCGCGCCCGGCGAGATCTACACCGTCTACTGGAGCGAGCACGTGCTCGCCGAAACGATCTACCACCTGCTCAAGAAGCACCCCGAATGGCGAGGCGCCAAGATCACGGCGATCCGCGACCGCATCACGGGCGTGTTCGAAGGCGGCCGCGTCGAAGACTTCACCGTCGACGGCTCGTTCCCCGGCACCGACCTCGACGACCAGCACGTGCACGCCGCAGCACTGGCCTGCAGCGCGGACATCGTGCTCAGCGACGACGGCGGCTTCACCATCACCGGCGACGCCGCGGAGCAGCTGCCCTACGAGGTCTACCGCCCGGACGAGTTCTTCGTCCTGGTCGAAGACAGCGCCCCGGACCGCGTCGCCGAGGTCACCCGCTGCCAGACCCTCTACTGGCGCGGCCGTTCCCCGGACGGACGCGCCGACCTGGCGACCGCGCTGATCGACGCGGCCTGCCCCGCGTTCGCAGAACGCGTCCGCGCACACCAGAGCCAGCTGTCGCTGCCGCCTGCCGACTGACCTCGCCGTCCGACGGCGGCGAGGTGCTGAGGGTTCCCGCGAGATTCGCGCGAGTCCTGCTGGTCAGCCGCGCGGTCGGCGAAGCCGGCGCTGCGGCCGGTACAGCCGACGCCGCGAGGACCGGGGTGCGGGGCGGTCCGGCGGCGGTTCCTCGAGTTCGGCCGCCAGCTCGGCGATGCCTTTGCGTCCGAAGGCGAACACGCCGAGGAGGATCGCCGTCAGGGAGGCCCGGAGCAGCGCGGTCGCGAGCGGGCTCGCGTCGACCACCGTGGCGTGCGCGTACTCGGCCGCCGCAAGCGCGCCCACGGGGACGAGGGCGGCGGACAGGCCTCGCAGGGCAAGACCGAGGGCGCGGCAGGCGAACCGATCGAGTTGTCCTTGCTGCGACATGGCGGGTGCGGCCTTTCGCGGGTGCTGTGCGCGGAAGCGGTGACGATAGCGCACAACGGAAAATCCTGTGTTCGCTGTCATTTCCTGTGCGCCGCAGCATGTTTGCGGGCGTCTTTTCCGCTGCCCGGAAGCCTGTGCGGCAGGAGCGGAGCGTGTTTTCGCGCTGGATTCCTGCGGCGGCGGGGCGCACACTCGGACTCGTGCACGTGCGCGACGTCGAGGTCGGGCAGACCTACGACGTGACCATTCCCGAGCACCTGCCGCGCAGCCGATACCCCTCCGGCCGCAGCGGCTACGGGCTCTGGGACCAGCTGCGTTTCCAATGCGGCGAACGGTTCGCCCTGACCGTCACCGCGATCGACCCGGACGCCGAGCCGCCGATGGTCGACGGGCTGCGCGTCCTGACATTCGGGCACGTCGAGGTCGAGCTCGTTGACGAGCAGACCGCCGCGCTCGGCCTGCCCCCGGGCAGATACCGCCTCACCGGCGCCGTCCGCCCGGAACACAGTGTCGGGATGGTCCAATTCCCGCATACCGTCAAAATGCAAGTCCCTGCCCGCTGGCTGCACCGGCCCGCGCGGCCCGTGCCCGCGGTCGCCGTCGACCTCGACGACCCGCACAGCTGAACAGGTCCCGGCCAGGTTATCCGCACTGCCCGCCGCAGGCCTGCCGTCCCCGCGACAGTCCGTCGCACGAGCTGCGAAGCGTCGACCGTTTCGTTTCCCGTTTCCTGGTCGACAGCCGCCGGGAAACACCTGTCGTGATGCCGTGCACGGTGCCGATGCTGAGTCCATGACTTCCGATCTGCGGTTCTGTCCGTTCTGCCCCGCCGCTCCCGGCGGAGATCCGTCCGGAGTGGACCCGGCCGCCATCGTCCAGCGATGGGCCGCGGCGACCGCGTTCTACCCGCGCCAGCGCGCTATCCCCGGCCACGTGATCGTCGCCCCGTACGCCCACGTCGAGTCGGGCCACCGCGACCCGGTGGTCACCGGCTACGCCGCGGCGTGCGCGGCCGAGCTGGCCGACCACCTCGGCTACCGCGAATACAACTTGATCCAGTCCTCGGGCCGGAGCGCGACACAGACCGTGCCTCATCTCCACTGGCACCTGGTGCCCCGCTCCCCCGACGACGGGCTGCCGCTGCCGTGGACGCCGAGCCAGCAGCAGGAGCAAATGGAACGGGCGGAGGCGGCGGCATGATCCGGCTAGTGCAGGCCCGCGAACCCCTTCCCGGCCCGGACGAACCGAGCGTGTTCCTCGCCGGGCCGACCGCGACAGCCGAAGGGCCGGTGCCTTCGTGGCGGCCCGAGGCCCTCGACCTGCTTGACCGGCTCTGGCTCCAGCCGGAACCGCTGGCGGTGGTGACGCCGGAGAACCCCGTCCGCGCCCGACGGTACGAAGACCAGTTCACCTGGGAAAACGCGTCCCGGGAGCACGCGAACGCGATCTTGTTCTGGATCCCCCGCGACATGACGTACATGCCCGGGATGACGACGAACGTCGAATTCGGCTACGACGTGGCGGCAGGCCGGACCGTCGTGCTCGGCTGTCCCCCGGACTGCCCCGATCCCCGAAGGAACAAGTACCTGGTGCACCTGGCCCGCGCGCACGGAGTGCCGGTCCGCACCACACTCCGGGAAACAGTGCAAACGGCGACAGAGCTGGTCGTCGGCGCACACGGGGTGTCCGACGAGGGCGCGGGCTGATGGGCCTGCCCGGTGATGTTGCCCGGCACGCCGGACCGTGTTCTCGCCACGGCAGCCGCGCACTGGAAGGGGGCCAGCCGGGATACGCGCGGAAGGGGCAATGAGTCCTGGCTCGAAGCGTGTGACCAGCAGGTATGCGGTTGATTAGGTCGGGACGTGAGGTTCACCCGGGCTATGGCCTGGCTCGCTAGGGATCGACGTGGGGGCAGTGGACGGGTCGCTCGCCGGTGCCGCAGTAGAGGTATTCGTCGGGGTAGGTAGCCCGGATGCGTAGCCAGAACGGGATCGACGGACTCTTGGCGGCGGTGATGGACCAGCGGTAGCCCGGCAGCTCCGTGCGCAAGTGGGCGAGTACGCGGGTGCCGATGCCGCGTCGCTGCTCGACCAGTCCGATCTCGCCGAGCAGTACCCACCGGCAGGCCGAGCAGGACCAGTAGTCGATACCGCCGATGTCGGTCTGGTCGCGATAGATCCGTCGCTGGTGCCAGGCGACTTCGTCGCTGTCGCGGTGGCGATGCTCGGGGCCCAGCCGGACCCCGTTACCGAACTCCACCCCGCCCAGCTCCGGCGGTCGGGGACCAACCCGCACCGCGTCCAGATACGGGTCGCCAGAGGGCGGAAGCGTGCCCATTCGTTCAACGATAACGGGTCCGCTCGGTCTGGAGGGGGCCGCCGGGATACGGGAGAAGCCTGCCAAAGCGGCTGGTCGGGCGCGTCGTCCGTTCGGGGCAGGCGCGGCGGCGGGCCAGGTGGCCGGATCGGTGTGATGCTGAGGGGATGTTGGCTTCGTTGGATGTTCGGCGGACCGAGGGCGGTCTCCAGTTGGCGATGACCGCGCCGGATGCGCCGGTGGCTTGGGTGACGCGGCTGAGCTACGAGCAGGCGCAAGAGCTGGCGGCCGGTCTGCGGGCTGATGTCCCAGTGTTCCTCGGCGGCACTGTCGCGGCCGGGCTCGCCTACATTCCGGGCTATCCCGAGGTCGGCGAGGGCTCCCTCGCCCGCATCGCCGAAGCAGAGATCACCGACGATCTGCGCAATGCCACGTATCAGGTCCGTGCCGGCCTGGAGGCGATGCGCGGTTTCGGCGACACGGTGCGGGCGCACTTGCCAGATCGGCTCGACCCGTTGCCCGCCGACCCGGCGGCGCCGTGGACGCCTGCTCCGCTGGACTAATTGCGGCCAAGCCTGCCGCTTTCACTCCGCGTTGCCCCGGGTGCGTCCCGTCTCGCCTGATCATCGGTACCGCCTGGCGTCGTCGCAGGTCAGAGTTCGAGTGGTGATCACGGCGGGAGGGGATTCGGTGCGGAC